>DATBYU010000048.1:0-2788 GCA_036513555.1 Candidatus Dormiibacterota bacterium
CCCGCGCGTGGAGACGCCGGGACGGACGTACGTCCTGTATCGCGGCCCGCTCGAGGCGGTGACCTCGTTTCACTGGGGCTGGATATGGCAGAGCCCGAACCTGTGGTGGCCCGATGACCGCGCCTGGTGTGTCGCAACCGAGATCGATCTGCCGGAGACGTACGTCGGCGGATCGCAGGCCTGCATCGACCGAATCCTGGCGGACGACCAGCTCGAGGCGATCCAAACGCGCATTGACGCACGCGTCGACAGCGAAGCCGACACTCTGAACCCGCCGACGGCCGAAACGCCCGACTAGGAGACGGCTTCGGTCTCTCGCGCGCCGATACGGCCGCTCTGGCCCCCGTCCTCGGTGTAGTCCCGAAGGACCTTCGAGCGGCTGGGGTGCCGTAGCTTTCGCAGTGCAGTCGCCTCGATCTGGCGGATCCGCTCGCGGGTCAGACCCATGCGGCGCCCAACCTCTTCGAGGGTGCGCGGCTCATCGTCGACCAGGCCGAAGCGCAGCTGGACCACCCGGCGTTCGCGCGGGCGCAGCGTGGCCAGGATGTCCTCGACCTCGTTGCGGAACATCGCCTCGCTGGCGGCCTCGAGCGGCGCCGTGGCGTTCTTATCCTCGACAAAATCGCCCAGGTGCGAATCCTCTTCCTCGCCGATCGGCGATTCGAGGGACACCGGCTGCTGCGAAATCTTCTTCAGCTCCTGGACCTTGTCGACCGTGATGCCCATGCCGTAGGCGAGCTCCTCTTCGTTCGGCTCGCGGCCGAGCTGCTCGAGCAGGGCCCGCGAAACGCGCGCCAGCTGGTTGAGAGTGTCGACCATATGCACCGGAATCCGGATCGTCCGGGCCTGGTCCGCGATGGCGCGAGTGATCGCCTGGCGGATCCACCAGGTGGCGTAGGTTGAGAACTTGAAGCCTCGCTTGTAGTCGAACTTTTCGACGGCCCGCATCAGCCCCAGGTTGCCCTCCTGGATCAGGTCGAGGAAGGACAGGCCGCGGTTCAAGTACTTCTTGGCGACAGAAACCACCAAACGGAGGTTCGCCTCGGTCAGGTGATGGCGCGCCTCCTCGGACCCGGCCTCCATCTCCTTGGCCAACTCGACCTCTTGCTTGGCAGTCAGTAGGTTGACCCGGCCGATCTCCTTGAGGTACATCCGGACGGGGTCGTCAAGGGCGACCGAGCTGACAACCTCGACCTCGGTGAGGGTTTCCTCCTCGTCGTTTTCAGGCTCGGCCTCCCCGTCGGCCGTGACCTGGATGCCCATCTCCTGGAAGACGGCGGCAACCCGAACGAAACCGTCGGCATTGCCCTCGATCGAGGGGAACGCCTTCATGACGTCGTCTGGGGAGAGGTAGCCTTGATCCTTCCCCTTCAGGATCAGCGCTTCCGCGCTCAGTACCAGCGGGTCGACTTGGACCCGCGCCTTCACTTTTGTCACCCGGATTTTCTACCCATATCTTTGCGTATTCAGACAGATTCGTCCAGTAGTTCCTTTATTCGAACGATGGCGCTATAACGTTTTCCAATAATCGGTATTGGGGAATTCGCCATTTGTGCGCTATTTGCGCCCTCAGCGCTCGAGCTTGGAGGTCAGGCCGCCTGGAGCACGGATTTACCTGAGGGATCCTTCCAGGTCGCGAGCCAGGGAAGGACCTCCTCCGCGACTAGCGGCGGGCTGATGAAGTACCCCTGCGCCGTGTCGCAGCCGAGCGCCGCCAGCACCTCCCAGGTCCGGGCATCTTCGACGCCCTCGGCGACGCTTTCGAGCCGCAGGCTATGACCCAGATCGATCGACGCTCGCACGATGTTGGTCCGACTGACTTCCCCCACCATGGCCGACACGAAGGACTTATCGATTTTGATCTCGTGCACGGGTAGCCGGTCGAGGTACGCCAGGGACGAGTAACCGGTGCCGAAGTCATCCACCGCCAGGCGGATGCCGAGCTTTCGCAGTTGAGACAGCGTCTTGATGGCTTGCTCCGGTTTGGTCATGATCACGCTCTCCGTGATTTCGAGGCGCACCCAGGATGGCTCCGCTTTCGCGTCGCGAAGCAGTGTCGAGACCAGTTGAGGAAACCCGGGATCGACCAGGTCGCGCATCGAAATGTTCACTGACACCGGGATGGGGTGGCCGCCTCGATGCCAGGCGGCAGACTGCTTGATGGCCGAGGCCAGCACCCACTTCGTCAGCGGCTGCACCAGCCCCGTCTTCTCGGCGAACGGCACGAAGTCCATCGGCGGTACCAGGCCTCGCTGGGGATGCTGCCATCGGACGAGGGCCTCGACGGCGGCGAGGCTGCGGTCACGAAGACTTACCAGTGGCTGGAACTGCAAAAAGAGCTGATCGTCGTCGTGCAGCGCCCGTCGCAATTCGGCCATCAGCGTGAGGCGGCTCTCCCCCTGCTTTTCATATTCGGGCGCATACCGCACAAAGGCGCCCCGCGCCTGCTTGGCAACAAAGAGCGCGATGTCCGCGCGGCGCAACAGCGTGCCTGGGTCATCCCCGTCGTCCGGGAAGATCGCGACGCCGATACTGATCGCGACGTCGAGGTGCTGTCCCTCCACCTCGAACGGGCTCTCCAGCGCTTTGAGTAGACATGCCGCCTTGACGCTCGCCGCCGGTGGATCCGTATTGCTCAACAGCACCCCGAACTCGTCTCCGCTGAGCCTGGCGACCATGTCCTCGGCTCCAATCTCGGACCGAAGGCGGGGTCCGATCTGTTCGAGCACGCGGTCGCCGGCTTGCAGACCAAAGGTTTCGTTGACTTCCTTGAAGTGATCCAGATCGA
>DATBYU010000049.1:0-37587 GCA_036513555.1 Candidatus Dormiibacterota bacterium
CCGGTTATGAGCCGGCCGCTCTAACCACCTGAGCTAACGGCCCTGGACGACACCTATTTTGCCTGCTGGCCTCGGCGGCAGTTTGAACGGCGCCACCTTTGGCCGGAAGATATCTTCGGGCATTCGCGCCAGGGGCTCGTGGACCTTAACCGGAAAGGGCACCTGGCCAAGGACATCTTTGACTTCGAGGCCGGGCGCGATCTCGATCAAGGCCAGGCCGTCGGGCTCGAGGCGGAACACAGCACGTTCCGTCACGTAAAGGACTTGCTGATTGTTTCTGCGCGCCTGTTCGGCGCTAAACGTCAGTTGGTCGACGCGATTGACGAACTTCTCGTGGCTGCCCTCGAGGGTGAAGCAAAAACAAACCAGCCTGGCGCTCTGCGTGATATCGATGAAGCCGCCGGCGCCGATCACCCGTCCGCCCAGGCGACTCACGTTGACGTTGCCATGTTGATCAACCTGACCGGCGCCCATGAACGTAGCGTCCAGTCCCCCACCGTTGTAGAAATCGAACTGGCTGGCGTGCGGGATGATTGCCGTCGGATGCGCCGTGATTCCGAAGTCGACACGACCGGCCGGCACGCCGCCGTAGACGCCGGACTCGACCGTCAGCGTAATTTTGTCCGAGAGGCCGGCCTCGGCCAGCGCCGGCCCGACGCTATCGCCCGGGATGCCGGTGCCAATGTTCACGATGTCGCCTTGATGCAAATATCTAATGGCACGACGGCCGATCGCCAGCCGGGTAGAAAATTCTGCACGCGGCAATTCGGCCCCCGTTGATGCAGAGATGTATTTCTCGTCGAAGAACGTCCCGTCTGTCTGCCGATGCTGTCGCTCCGGGTCGGGCGCCTGAACAACGAGGTCCACGAGTGCGCCGGGAACCGTCACCTGTCTGGGTGCGATCGCGCCGCGGGCGACGAGCTTCTTGGCCTGGCAGATGACCAGGCCATTCGAGTTATGCGCAGCCTGGGCGATCGCCAGCGCGTCAAGCATCACAGCCTCTTCGTCCGTCGAGCAATTGCCTTCCTGGTCTACGGCGCTGGCGCGAAAAATGCCGATGTCGATTTTGAAGCTGCGATAGAACATGAACTCCTGGCCGTCGATGATCTGGATCGAAACATAGTCGGGCGCGTGGTCGCGGGCCGGCTGGTTGACTTTGCCGGATTCAAGCCTGGGGTCGACGAACGTGCCGAGGCCAATACGGGTCAAATTTCCGGGGCGGCCCGCAGCAATGGCTCGATAGAGCGTGGATAGTTGCCCCTGGGGCAGGCAGACGGCTTCGGCCAGGCCCTGTCCTAAGAACGCTGACATCCGGGGCATGAGGCCCCAGTGCGAACCGACGATGCGCTTGGCCAGACCCTCCACGGCGAAGTGCTCGAATCCAATCTTGCGGTTCGATTGGCCGGCCGCATGGACGATCACGAGATCCCGCGGGTGGCCGGTCTCCAGGAACGTATTTTCTATGGCTTCGTAAAGCGCCTCGGCGACGCCCATCAGGGTGAACCCGTCGACGGCGACGGTGGCACCGTCCGGGATCCGAGCGACAGCCTCCTTAACCGAGGCTATTCTCACCGGGACGTCATAGCACGTAGCCGCCGCCGACGTTGATCACTTCGCCGGTGACGTAGCCCGCTTCGTCGGACGCCAGGAAGGCGACGACCGCGGCAACGTCGGCCGGCTGGCCTGCCCGGCCCAATGGGATCTTGGCAACTTGTTGTTCCCGGATCGCGTCCGGGATACCTCTGGTCATGGTCGTATCGATAAAGCCCGGACAGATCGCATTGACTGTCACCTGGGAGCGAGCTAATTCTTTGGCTGCTGTCCGGCTCAGGCCGACGACGCCGGCCTTGGCCGCTGCGTAGTTGGCCTGGCCCACGTTTCCCATCCAACTAGCCGAAGAAATATTTACTATCCGGCCCGAGCCCGCGGGACGCATGATGCGGCTGGCCGCCCTGGTCATGAAGAACACGCCAGTCAAATCAACGGCGATCACCTGGTGCCATTGTTCGTCGGTCATTTTGTGCAACATCGCATCGCGATTGATCCCGGCATTGTTGACGAGAATGTCCAACCGGCCGTAGCGATGGTGAACGTCCTGGACCAGCGCATCGCACTGCACGGCGTTCGATACGTCGAGGCGAAGGCCGATGCCGGCGGGACTCAGAGTCGATGCAACGCTGGTCGCGTCGCTCTCGTTCACATCGGCACACACGACGATGGCACCTTCCTGAGCGAGTTTGCGGGCGATGCCCTCGCCGATGCCGCGGCCGGCTCCCGTAACAATTGCGACTTTGTTGGTCAGCAAGTCCCCAGATAGTAACGCTCGAGGCGCCAAGCGAAACGTCGGGGTCACGGCTTCACGACGTCCGTAAGCCCGGTATTCGAATCGCAACGAATGGCCGTTAGGTTGAACGCAATACGTGGGGCCAGCATGAAGATCAGCACACTCGCGTCTATGACCGTTCTTGGCGGCACCATGGCCAGCAGCCTGATGCTGAGCCCGGTGCCGAAGCATGCGGCTGCGCCGGCGGCGCCCATCGTCGCGCCGGTGCTGGCCTTCACCGGACCGGCGACCGCGATCCGTCGCGTCAGGCACGCGACTGATCTGGAAGCACCGGCAACGCCGACTGAGATCTACGAACAGTACGTCCCGCCACCGCCTGACCCGACGCCGGCGCAGGTCGCGGCCGTGCCACAAGCTTGGGCTCCGTCAGCGTCGCCCGGATACGTGACGTTTCCCGTGCCTATCTACCGGCAAACTCGAAACCTGAACTGCGAGACGGCCGCGATGCAGATGGGGCTTGCCTACTACGGTCATTACTACAGTCAGGACGCCTTGTTCGCGTACGAGAATGCGGATTTGCGCCGCGCCACTTGGGTTAATGGCACGCTGCATTGGGGCGATCCGTACACGAACTTCGTCGGCGACGTGAATGGCAGTGAAACCGCACTGACCGGATACGGCGTTTACTATCCGGTGATTCTCGCCATCGCACGGTCACATGGCGTGCCCAATGCGTACGGTGGTGAGGGCTTCTCGGCGGCGACTGTTTACGCTGAACTGGCCGCCGGACACCCGGTCCAGATCTGGATGGAAGCCAGATGGTCGCGGCCCGCGCTGCGTACATGGACCGCGTGGGACGGCCGCATCATCCGGTATTCGCTGGCCGAACACTCGGTGATTCTCACTGGGGTCTCCCCCACCC
The DNA here is from genome assembly GCA_036513555.1 of Candidatus Dormiibacterota bacterium. Taxonomy (GTDB): domain Bacteria; phylum Chloroflexota; class Dormibacteria; order CF-121; family CF-121; genus CF-13. Next base: position 3,207 of record DATBYU010000049.1, read on the forward strand.
AGGTCCGCGTCAACGACGACCAGTTTGGAAGCCAGTACTGGGTCAGCAAGGGGACGTTCGAATCGAGCTGGCGCGACTTCAACAACATGGCCGTTGTCTACCGGTAACGGGCGAGCCACCCGCGGCCGCGCTACTCCCGTGTTTCAGCCGCCAGGTATCGCAACGCGAGCCGGACCGGCCCGTGCCGGCTTAGATGCAACAACGGGACTTCACCCTCGGCAAGCAGGCCGAGCCGCCTGACCAGGTACAGCCAGGCTCCCGTTGTTAGCGCCGTCAGCACCAGCGCGACGACGACCAGCACACGCGTCGGAAGGCGCAAGAACGCCAAGGGCAATAAGAGCAAATACGGCAACGCGGCCACCAGACATCTTCCGGCGTAACCCCAGGGAATAGACAGCGTGGCACGATCGAAGGCCCACCAGGCCGTAAAGCTCAAGATCAGGGTGAGCGCCGTGGTCAGACCAACGGCGACGACCGCGCCCCAGAGGCCGAAGCTCTGGATCAGCCAGAAGTCGGCGAGCGCGGCGAAGCCCAGTTGCACGATCGTTATCAGCGCGTTCAACCAGGCTAACTCCCGGACGCGGACGACCAGGCCCCATGGTGTCGCCAATAACGCGAAAACGAAAAATATCAACATCACCGGAGCGATCTGTTCGGCCGGTGGTAGGCGACCCGATGTATAGATCTTGATTATTGGCGCGAGTAGCGCGCCTCCGGCGAACGCCAACGGAAATGCCACAAGAAAAATGCCCTTGTAGAACGCGCTGACGGCTGCGCGCACCCGTGAACTTTCCTGACGCCAGCCTTCCAGGGTGCCGACGACCCAGGCGCCCGTCAGCAGGCTTGGGATCAGAGAGACAAGTCGCTGCGGAATGTTGTACCCCGTGTCGTAATAGGCAACGGCCGTCGAGCCGGCAAAGCGCAATAGAAAAACATTTTCAAACTGCAGGCCCACGGCCGAGGCGATCAGCAGGCTCGGCAGCCAGCCGCTCGCGTAGACGAGCAATCGCCGCCAGCCCACCCGGTCGCCCGGGATCCCCTGGGCTCGACGAATCCGGCGCAAGAGAATAGTTAAGTAAGTGACCGCGAGAGCAGACTGGCCGACCGCGCCGGCCACCAGCACGGCTCGCAGATCGGCGCCCCGTTGCAAGAACACCACGGCGAGCCCCAGGGTTAGTGCCCCGGCGATCGGGGTCGCGATCGCCTGGCTGCGCATGTCGTAGATCGCCACCAGCGCGAAGGACAGGACCCCGGCGGTGATGCCGCCGAGGAGCAACACGGTCCCAAGGGCCAGTAGATCAGCGACGTGCGCGTGCAGCACGGCGTCGATCGCCGGGCGAAACACAAAGACCAGGGCACTCGTCACCAGCCAGACCGCAACAATCGCGATCGCGCTTTTGCGCAGCAGGTCGTGCGCGGCGGCCCGGTCGCCGCGTCCGAGGACCTCGGGCAGGTAACGGAGCAACCCCTGGTCCTGGCCGAACGTAGCCAGCAAGGCGATGTACACGAGAACGCTAAGGACAAACGTGTAGCGGCCGTACTCGGCGGCCGGAAGGCGACGGATCAGGAAGGCGCCCAGGGCAAGCGTCGCGATCGCGCTCGCCGCCCGCCAAGCGATCGTCCAGCCGACCAGGGCCGTCGTCCGGTCCGCCAGCCCAGAGCGCGCGGGATCGACTGACGCCATGACCTCGCGGGATTATAGGGGGGTTCCGGCTACAATGCCCGGCGATGTTCCTGTGGACGGACCTGGTCGACTTGGTCCGTCGCCCATTTAGAGCCCTGAGGCTGATCGATGCGCGGCGGCGTCTGGCTGACGGCCTGCTGGCCCTGGGTCTGTCCGTGACGCTGCCGGCCGCCGTCGCAGAACTCGCGGCGTTGGGGCCGTTTCGCCCGCCCGCTAATCTCGGCTCGCTGCCGTCGCTCACGGCGCAGGGCGCTGATATCTATGCGCGTTGGGTCTACATGCATCGATTCCTGATCCCGGTCTATGGCATTGGCGTCAGTCTTCTTCTCTGGATGGCAGCCGCCGGCTTGATCCACGGACTCGCGAGGGCGCTGGGGGGTCGCGGCAACTTCGCGGGCCTGGTGAAACTGCTGGGCTACGCCGCGCTCGTCGGACTGGTCGCCGTTCCCGTCGGCCTGGTGGACGCGCTGCTCAAGGTGCAGGGCAACGCCCGGGCCGAGCTGTTCGTCGGCCAGCTGGCCGGTCTGCTGGCCGTGGCGATCTTTCTCTGGCAGAACGCGCTGCTCGTGATTGCGACGCGCGATCACTATGCGATATCGACGGAACGCGCCGTTGCCGCCGTCATCGGGCCGATTGGCGCGGTCCTGGTCCTGACTATCGCGCTGGTTATTCTGGCGATTGTCTTGACGATCATCGCCCAGCAGCCGGCATGAACGATGGCCGGTTCCCGGGAAGCTTTTTCTGGGGCAGCGCCACGGCAGCGCATCAGGTCGAGGGTGGCAATCACGCCAACGACTGGTGGGCTTGGGAGCAGGTCCCCGGGCATATCAAGAACGGCGATCGCTCAGACCCGGCTTGCGAGCATTACCGGCGTTTTGCGTCCGACTTCGACTTATTGAAGTCTTTGCACCAAAACGCCCACCGACTGTCTCTCGAGTGGTCTCGTATCGAGCCCGCGCCCGGCGAGTTCTCGTCGACGGCGATCGCGCATTACCGGGATGTTCTGCAGGCGCTGCGCGACCGAGGCATGGAGCCGTTGGTGACGCTACATCACTTCACGAATCCGACCTGGATCGCGCAGGCAGGCGGCTGGGAGGCACCCCAAACGGCTGAGTACTTCGCCCGGTTCGCCGAGCGCGTCACGGACGAGCTGGCCGGCCTGGCCAGGTTCTGGATCACGATCAACGAGCCCACGGTCGTCGCCTATCAGGGTTACATCCACGGTGAGTGGCCGCCGGGTAAACGCGACTTTGGGACGGCCTTGCGCGTCGTGGTGACGCTGCTTCGGGGCCACTGGCTCGCCTACGAGCGGATCAAGCGCCGGCATTCCGAGCTGCAGGTCGGGCTTGCGCATCATCTACGGGTCTTCGACCCGGCCCGCTGGTTCGCGCCGCAAGACCGGGCCGTGGCGGCGGCATTTAACGCGGTTTTCAATCAGAGCATATTGCGCTCGCTTCGAAAGGGACGGCTGGTTTTTCCATTGACGCGAAACGGCTTGACGCAAAACGGCAATCCGAGTGGTCCACCGCAGAGCCAGGATTTTATTGGCCTGAATTACTACACCCGGGAGCTCGTGAAATTCAATCATCGATATGGCGCCGAACTCTTCGGCCAGCGGGTGCTCGCCGAGCCCGCCCTGCGCTCGGACCTATCCTGGGAACTCTATCCGGAGGGCCTGTACCGAACGTTAATGGCGTTGCGCCGCGAGCAGCTGCCGATCTATGTGACTGAAAATGGCATTGCCGACCGTGATGATGCGTTGCGACCGGAATTTCTGCTGACGCACATCGCGGCGATGCTTCGGGCGATCCAGGCCGGCGCGCCCGTCCGTGGCTACATGCACTGGACCTGCTTCGATAATTTTGAGTGGGCGGAGGGCTATAGCGCCAAATTCGGCCTGATCGCCTGCGATCCAGTGACCCAGGAACGCCGGGTCCGGCCCAGCGCAAGACTCTATGCCGAGATCTGCCGCACCAACCAGGTTCCGGCTAGCGTCGAGCTTCCGCCAGAGCCTCGACTGTCTGATGAGGCCGGCGGCCCGACTGACTTTCGCTGAGCCGCTCCGACGGGCGTGGTGGGTCGCCAACGAGAAATCGTTGCTCCATCTGGGCGATGACCTGGCCGGATACTTCGAGCTCTGCGCTGACCCGGTAGACGCCGTCGGCGTGCAGCCGGACGACCGGCTCAGCCACGGCGATCGCTGGATCGAGCTGATCCGGGATCGTGACCCAGTCCTGGCCATGGAATCGTCTCTTTGCGAACCAGCCGCGAACCTCGCGCCAAAGGCTCGTATCATGCGCTCGCTCGCGCTGAATATGCCAGCGAAGGCGGGCCCGGCCGTGGCGGGCGGGGTCATCATTGATGCAGACGATCCGCAAGTGCTGGAGCCGTCCGCGCGGCAGCCGGAGCAGCAGGCCGTCGACGGCCGCCTGGTTCTCCGGTAGATCAACGGTCAGGTACAGCGGCGCAAACGCGTCGGCGACCACGCGATACGCGCGCTTGGGACGTCGGGCCTGGTCCACGATCGACGCCGTGATCGCCGGGAAACTATCGACCAGTTGGAAGAGCAATACGCCGCCACAGTGGGCGAACTTCTGGCGGCGAAAGCGATCGATCGCAAAGCGAAGTAGATGCGCCTGGTACTCCTGGCTGGCGCGGACATAGCCATCGCGGCTGGGGTGCGCCGAGGGCGGCCCGATGCCGCTACGCAGCCATTCCGCGGGTTGGTAGCCGGCGTAGCGCCAGTTCTCGTCGTCGTCGGCAACGGGCCAGCCACGATTCAGGTGCCGCCACACCGGCGAGTTGGCGTTGGGGAGCGCCTGGGCGCCGACTTCAGAAACGAACGCCGGGCTGAGCCCTCCCAGGTCCCGCCAGTGGCCGTGGGACCAGCCGTGGCCGCAATGCAGGTCCTGGTCGCCCGCGCCCGCGAGCGCCGGACGTGACGGATCGAGGCTTCGTAAGAGTCCGGCCGCCTCTTCATCGACGTCGAGGTTCAGTTGCTCCGTGTGACGCTCGCCCAACCAGGCCTGCGAGCGGCTCCACGGTGGGTCGGCGTGAACGGCGTAGTTGATCACGCTCGGGCGGTTAAAGAGCAAATGCACCATCTCTTCGGCCTGGGCCGTAACGGCTTCTCGGAAAAAGGCCAGCGACCGGCCGTCGGAACGATGAATATATGACCCCGTCATGGGCATGTCCTGCCAAAGCATGATTCCGGCACGATCCGCCGCGTCATACAGGCCCGGGGGCTCGAGGTGAGCATTGAGGCGCAGCATGTCCATGTTGGCCTGTCGGGCCAACTGGACGTCGGATCGCAACAGCTCGTCAGCGGCCGCGTCCAGGAAAAATTCGCTGCAGTAATTCGCGCCGCGCATGAACATCGGCCTGCCGTTTATCGAGTAAGTCCAGCCTTCGGCGCGGGTCTGCAGCCGGACCTCACGGATGCCGAAGGTCTCGCTCAGGCTGGAACTCTTGCGTTCATCGGCGCTGATCTCGACATTGGCTTTGTAGAGGGCGGGGTCGCCATGCGCCCACGGGTACCAGAGTTGCGGATCCGGCAGGGCCAGCTCGACGACGACGTCCTGGATAGCATGTCCATCGAGCCGGAAGGCGCGGCGCATTTCCAGGGGCGCGCCGCCCGAAAAATTATCCGGCGCGACCCGGATGAGCAGCTCACCGGTCATGATCCGGCCATCCAGGTTACGCAACCGCGTGCGCAGTGTGAGACGCGCGAGGTCACCCTGCTCAACGCGAGGCTCGCAGTGCATCCATTCGGCGACCACGTGACCCACCTGCTCGAGCAAGACGGGCTGCCAGAGGCCCATGGGGACGTGCCAGACGTACTGCTCGCCCAGGCGCCCCAGTTCCCGGCTCGGGTAGGGCTTCGCGTCTGAGTCATTGAAGAGGCCCATCAGGTGGCGTTTCGCGGCGAGGTCGGTCTCGACGGGGGCCTCGATGCACACGGCCAGTAGGTTTTCCTCCAGCAGGAACGACGAGATATCGAAGCTGAACGGCGCGAAATAGCCGTAATGGCTGCCGAGCAGGCGGCCGTTCAGCCAGACGTTGGCGACCAGGAACGCGCCTTCAAAACGCAGGAGGGTTCGTTGTCGATGACGCGGTCTTGGAAAGCGGAGTCGATACCAGATCGCCTCGTTGCCGCTGGTGGCGCCGTGCAGGCGGGGCACCTGAGCCGGGGCCCAGGCGTCGTCGTCGAAGTCGAGCCGGGGGAAGCCGCGATCTTCACCCTCGCCGAGGGTCGCGATCGCCATCCGCCAGCCGGTCGTCAGCTCCTGTCGATTCAGGGCTTGCCTTGGAAACAATGATAGGCAGTCATTCAGGGCCATCAGCGCGTCCTCTCCGACATCGCACCGTCGACGGACCGGACCCGATAGAACTCGGGGGACTTGTGGAATTCATCGGCGTAGCCTTCTGCCAGATGCTGCTCGACGTCGTCCGTGCCGGTCGCCTCCAACAGCACCAGCACACAGCCACCGAAGCCACCCCCCATCATCCGGGCGCCGATCACCTGGGACATCCCGGCGGCGAGCTCCACGAGGCAGTCAAGCTCCCGGCAGCTTACCGCGAAATCGAGTCGAAGGCTCTCATGAGATGCGTAGAGAATCGGCCCGAGGCCGCGGGGCGCGCGCCGGCGAAGGGCATCGGCCGCCCGCAGGACCCGCGCATTCTCGGTGACCACGTGGCGTGCACGGTGTCGCTCAATTGGGTTGGCGATGCGCTCGAGGTCCGGCTCCGTGGCGTCGCGAAGGCTCGACAGCCCCATGGCTCTGGCAGCCGCTTCGCACTCAGCCCGGCGCTGGTTGTAGGCCGAGGCGGCCAGCTCGTGATGCACGCGGCTATCCGCGAGCAGCCAAGCAAGCCGTCCGTCCGGTAACGGCACCTGCTCTTCCTGCATCGACCGGCAATCGAGCAGGATGGCGTTGCCCCCGCGAGCTTTCAATGCCGTGAATTGATCCATGATGCCGGTCCTCGCGCCAACGAAGACGTTCTCGGCCGTCTGGCAGAGCCGGGCGATCTCCAGCGCGGGCATCTCGATGCCCCGGGCAGCCAGCATCGCAACGGCGCCGGCGACCTCGAGCGCACCCGATGAGCTCAGGCCGGATCCCACCGGTAGGTCCGAGGCGACGAATACATCGAAGCCGGGGCCGGCGCCGTGATGCTTGTCGATCTCACGAGCGACACCGACGAGATAATCCCCCCAGTTGCCCTGGCGCCGGGAGGGCAAGGCATCGAGATCAATCGCTGCCTGGTATCGATCGCTGCGCAAGGCAACGCGACCGTCTCGCCGCAGTCGAAGGGCAACGGCCACATGGCGATCGATCGCCGCCGGAAGCACGAAACCCTCGTTATAGTCCGTGTGCTCGCCGATGATATTCATCCGCCCGGGCGCGACGGCGACGGCGCCCGGCGGATAGCCAAACGCCTGGCGGAAGCCATTGCGGGCGCGTTCATCAAGTTGGTGTGGTGCGCTCATGGACGATCCATCCGGGCGAAGAGCCAGTCCAGCGCCTCTGTCGGACTCGCGGCGACCGGCAGCTCAGGCTCTGTTCGTCGCTCGCGATCAAAACGCCACGTCTTGATGCCGATGGTCGGTCGCCGGTTGCGCAACGCGAGCGCGATCTCGGACAACGTGCCGAGGCCGCCGCCGAGGGCGACGACGCCATCGGCGGTCAAAGCCAGGATGGCGTTCCGGCCGTGAGCGAGTCCGGTGGCGATCGCCACGTCGATGTACTGGTTTGCCTCCTGCGTGTCGTCACCCGGAAGCAACCCGATGGTCAGACCACCGGCGGCTTGGGCGCCGCGCGCGGCGTGCTCCATCACGCCGGTCAGCCCGCCGCAAATCAGGACGGCGTCACGTTCCGCAATGCCGCGGCCCAGCTCGAAGGCCAGATCCGCAAGTGACGTCTGGGGGTCTGACTCACCGCAGACCGCAACCAGGCGCCGTCGTGAGCTCAACGACTACGAACTATAGCCCTAGATCGTCCTGAGTGGAATAACACTGGCTTGCTTGAAATTTCGGATGCTGACCTGAGCCGCCAGGTGCGATGCGACGTCGCGATAGACCGCGGCCAGCGGCGAATCCGGCTCGTGGACCATCAGCGGCACGCCCGAGCCACCGCCCTCGCGAATGCGCCGATCCAGCGGGATCTCACCAAGGAACGGAATGTTCATGCGCTCCGCCAGGGCCTTCGCACCGCCGTGGTCGAAGATCTCTTCGCGTTGGCCGCAATGCGGACAAACGAAGTAACTCATGTTCTCGACCAGCCCGAGGTTCGGGACTTTCAATGTGTTGAACATCTGGATGGCTCGGCCGACATCGGCCGTCGCGACGTCCTGGGGCGTCGACACGACGACGGCGCCGGTCATTGGGATGCTCTGCGACATCGTCAGTTGCACGTCGCCGGTACCTGGCGGTAGGTCGACAACGAGATAGTCGAGCTCGCCCCAGTTGACGTCGAAAAGAAATTGCCTGACGGCACCCGAGAGCATCGGCCCGCGCCAGATGGCCGGCTTATCGGCCTCGATGAAGAATGCGATCGAAATAATCTTGAGGCCGTAGCGCTGAATCGGGATGATCTTCTCGTTCTCGGCGTAGGGCTTCTCGTGTTCGGCCCCCAGAAGAATTGGCACATTAGGACCGTAGACGTCGGCGTCGAGCACCCCGACTCGCGCGCCGAGCTGCGACAGCGCTAGCGCAATGTTCACGGCGCAGGTCGACTTGCCGACGCCACCTTTCCCGGCGCCCACGGAGATAATATTTCTGACCCCCTGCACTTGCTGCTTCTGCGGCACGCCACCGGTCCGCGAGACCTGGGCGTCCCACTTGATCTCCGCCTTGGGCGAGCCCGGCAGCGTGGCCAGCGCCGCGTCGATGTCATCGTGAATCTTGTTCTTCAGGGGACAGGCCGGCGTCGTGAGGACGACCCGCATGCCGATCGTCCCGGCGTCGATGACGGCCACGTCCTGGATCATCTTGAGCTCCATCATCGGGCGGTGAAGCTCCGGATCCTGCACCCGGGCGAGTGCCTCGAGAACCGTCGCTTCCGAGAGTTGCGTAACAGCCATCGCCATTCAGTTTACCCCGAGCTTCGAATGTAACTCAGGATGATGTCGTCGATCAGCCGCTCCACCGGAGCCAGGTCATCGGTAAAGACAATCCTGTTCGCCGGGACCCGCCGGATATTGCCGGTCGCAAACGCGTCGGCAATGATCGGCTGCAGCTTCGGGTTGGTCTCTGCGTGGGCCCGGGCCACGAATCGGTCCACGGTGGCCGGGGCGGACGTCGCGTAGATCACGGTGTTGGTGAACCGCTGGTTGGTCTCGATCGTAAAGACGTTCGGGAAAACGGCGTTGAGCGTGCCGCTCAGGGCGTCGACGAGCCGATTGTCCGTCGGCGTGCGCCCAACGTTGATCGCCAGCACGCCATCGGGCTGGAGGTGGGCTTTGGCACTTTCGAAGAATTCGCGGGTTGTCAAATAGAACGGGATGTAAGGCTGCCGGTACGCATCAACCAGAATCACGTCATAGCGACCGGCCTGGGTCGCCATCCAGTAGCGCCCATCGGCCACGGTGACGTGCAGGTTGGGCTCCGTCATGTTGAAGTAGCGCCGGCCGACGTCGACGATCTTCGGGTCGAGCTCGACCCCGTCGATTGGGATCGGCCCGTCGATCGCCGTAAATTGCCGAGCCACCGTCCCGCCGGCCAGCCCAACCAGGGCGATGCGGCGCGGAACCTGGCCGGATCCGAAGTAGGGCGCCAACAGGACGTCGTCCCAGTAGCCGTGGGTGTAGAGGCTGGTCGGATCGTAGATTGAATGCACCGCCGAGCCCTCATCGAGGAGTAACTGCGTCTCGGTGCCGCTGTGGATGACCTGAATGTAGTTATAAGCCGACTCCGTCTCGAAAACGCGCGTCCCGTAGGTGGCGGCGCGGATGGCGCCTCCCGACAGCAGCGCCAACGCGACGATCACTACGGGGATCAGTAAATACAGCCGCCGCCGGCCACGCTCGTACAAACCGGCGGCCGAGATGGCGCCCAGTAGAAACGCAAGAACAAAGATCGTGGGTCGCGTCCCATAGGTCGGGATCAGCCAAAACACCGGAATGAACGTTCCCAGGATGCTGCCCAGCGTCGACAGGGCATAGACGGCGCCCGCCGCGTTGCCGGCCGTTTCCAGCTCCCGGATCCGCAGCCGGATGACGAACGGCGACACCATGCCGAGCAGAATGACCGGCGCCGCAAAGAGAACGATCACCGAGAACAGCGAGCCAAGCACCAGGCCGACGGACACCTGGGCGAAGCCAGTCTGAGCCAGGGAAAGGATGGGTTTCGAAACGATCGGGATGGCGGCGGTCAGCAGCGCCGCAGCCGCCGTGATCTGAAACAGAAGCCGCGAGTCAGGTCGCCGATCGGCGAGCCGCCCGCCCGCGTAGTAACCAATCGTCAGGTAAATCAAGATCAGCCCGATCAGCGTGCCCCAGATAAAGAGCGACTGCCCGAAGAAGGGCGCCAGCAGCCGCGACGCGGCAAACTCGATACCCAGGCTCGCGAGCCCCCCGGTAAACGCCAGGGGAAGCAAGAGACGCCGGCGCCAGGCGGCCGCCGGTGATGCGAGCTGTGCCAACCCCCCCAATTCAGGCTTGATCTCAGGCCGCATGCGGGCCCTGATGTCTTATTTCGCCGCGACCGTGCCTAGGAGCGGGGCCGCGTAATCGTAGCGCCAGATCAAAGTGGCGAGGTCATGGCCTTCGGGCTCGAGGGCAACCGCTTGTTCGTAGACATAGAAATAGACGTTCTCGAACGTCCAGTTGCCGAGCTGGCGGTCGCGAAAGCTAGCCTGCAGCCGGCCGTCCGTCTCGCCCGCTGCGAAGAGCGCCGTCGCCGAGTCGTAGATCGATCGGAGGATTCTCAGCTGCGCTTCCAGTTCCTCGATGATCGTGACCGAGGCGCGTTCGAACTTGAGCTTGGCGATCCGCCGGCGCAAATCGTTGATTTCGAGCATGTACTCGTCCATGCATCAAGTTTATTCAAGAATTGTTGCGAGTAACAGTCCCCACCCTGCCCTCCCCCAGACGGGAGAGTACTGAACTTAGCTGATCAGGGAGTGCGTGGCGACCATCGGGGCAATCAGGATGGCAATGATATTGACGACTTTGATCATCGGGTTGATCGCAGGCCCCGCCGTGTCTTTGTTGGGGTCCCCTACCGTGTCGCCGGTCACGGCGGCCGCATGGGTCTCCGTGCCCTTGCCCCCATAATGGCCGTCCTCGATGTACTTCTTAGCGTTATCCCAGGCGCCGCCGCCGGACGTCATCTGGATGGCCAGGAAGATGCCGGTCACGATGCTCCCGATCAACAGGCCGCCGAGAGCCTTCGGTCCCAGGGTGAAGCCCACCAGCAGCGGCGCGGCCACTGGGATCAGCCCGGGGATGATCATTTCGCGCTGGGCCGCGCGCGTGACGAGATCGACCGCGCGACCGTACTCCGGCTGCGCGGTGCCTTCCATCAGGCCCTTGATCTCGCGGAACTGCCGCCGGACTTCCACGACGACTTGACCGGCTGCCCTCCCGACCGCCAGCATGCTCAGCGAACCGAACAGGAACGGCAGGATGCCACCGAAAAAGAGCCCGACGATCACCAGGGGGTCGGTCAGGTCGAATGCCAGGCGCGTGCCACGCCCAACTTCGGTCGTATACGACGAGAACAGCACGAGGGCGGCCAGCCCAGCGGAGCCGATCGCGTAGCCCTTCGTGACGGCCTTCGTCGTGTTGCCGACGGCGTCCAGCGGATCGGTGATATTGCGCACGGACTCTGGCAGCTTCGCCATCTCGGCGATGCCCCCGGCATTGTCCGTAATCGGCCCATAGGCATCGATGGCGACGATGATGCCGGTCATGGAGAGCATCGACATCGCGGCGATCGCGATCCCGTAGAGACCAAACTGGAAATTCGACACAAGAATGCCGACGCCAATGACGAGCACGGGAAGCGCCGTGCTGATCATGCCGATCGCCTGTCCGGCGATGATGTTGGTGGCGGCGCCGGTCGTCGACGCCCGCGCAATCAGCCGCACCGGCGGAAAGTCGGCACTGGTGAAGAACTCGGTGATGGCTACCAGCGCGATGGTGACGACGACGCCTACGACGGCAGCCCAGAAGAGATTGAAGTTCAGGCCGATCAGGACCGTCACCGCGAGAAAGCCCGCCAGCGCGAGCACGGCACTGATGGCCAGGCCTCGATACAGAGCGCCCATGATCCAGGTACCCCGGCCGAGCCGCACGAACATGGTGCCGATCACGGTGGCAATGATCGAGATGGCACCGAGGATCAACGGGTAGAGCACGTACTGGACTTTTCCGGGGAACAGCAGGCTGCCCAGCAGCATGGCGGCTATGGCCGTGACGGCGTAGGTCTCGAACAGGTCGGCCGCCATCCCGGCGCAGTCGCCCACGTTGTCTCCGACGTTGTCCGCGATGACCGCTGGGTTGCGCGGATCGTCTTCAGGAATACCCGCTTCGACTTTGCCGACCAGGTCGGCGCCGACGTCGGCCGCCTTGGTGAAGATCCCCCCACCGAGCCTGGCGAAGACGCTGATCAGGCTGGCACCGAATGCCAGGCCAACGAGTGACTGGGGTTTCTGAAAGACCCAGTAAGAAACGGCGACGCCCAGCAATCCGAGGCCGACCACGAAGAGGCCCGTGACCGCGCCGCCACGAAAGGCTAGTTGGAGCGCCGCGTCCAGTCCGCGGGTGGCCGCCTGCGCGGTCCGCACGTTCGCCCGCACGGAGACGTTCATCCCCACGTAGCCGGCCAGGGCCGAGCAGCCGGCACCGACGACGTAGAGGACGCCGGTCTCCCAGTTGATCGCAAACGTGATGACCAGGGCGAGGACGACCCCAATAACGGCGATGACGCCGTACTGCCGGTTGAGGTAGGCGGCGGCGCCTTCCTGGATGGCGCGCGCGATCCGCTGCATGGTTTCGTTTCCCGGATTGGCCATCAGCACCCAGCGCGTCAGATAGCCGCCGTAGGCGAGCGCGATCAGGGCCGCGACGCTGACCAATGCCAGGACAGCCGTCGACGACGAGTCATCAATGGTGATCGCGGCCGCGACGAACAGAGTCAGCGCCTCCCTTCCTTAGTGTGGGTGCACCAAAAAACGCCCGCCGTATTGTAGAGCCTCGGCCCGATTATGTCCTTGGACGGCCGAACAACGCCAGCACCTGGTCCCGGATCCATTTCGGCGGTGGTACACCGCCGGGCCGCAGACGGTCGGGACCGGTGACGACGACGTCTTCGGCGGCTTCGGTGGCCGGCGACTCGCGCTTGGGGGGCGTCACGTAGCCGACCCCGAGCGTTTCGGCCAGGTCTCGAATCCGGTTGAAGAAACCTGACGTGTGCGGCGAGCGTTCGAGTTGCAAGCCGGTGAAGTCATAATGATGCACCCACTCGTGCAGCAGCGTCTCGAGGAAGACCTTCGGCGCCAACACCTGCTGGCGGATCGCGGTCAGGTTGTAAATCCGGATCGTCCCCCGCCGCGGCATCGACTCCCAGGCGATCCGGTAGTAGCCGTACGTCTTCAGCTCGAGACGTCCGCCGCGCGTTCGATGTCGCTGCGGACGATCGGCCACCGTCAGCTTGCAGGGCGGCAGGCCTGCGGCCTCATCGAGGACATCGAGCAGCGCCTGCCCCTTGGCCTGCCGTCCGATCGCCGCGGTTTCATCGAGAATCGAGAGCGCGATGCCTTTTCCCAGGGGAAACTCGCGCCACGTGACGGTCTCAACGCCCTTGCTGCGTTCGTAAGCGGATCTGGGCACTCCCTGTCATTATGGGGGCGCGTGCCGCAGTCGAGCATCATCGTGGTCGGGAATGAGATCCTCCGTGGCTTCACGGTCGACACCAACTCGAACTGGCTCGCGATGCGGCTCTTTCGCTGCGGCTTTCCGGTCCGGCTGATCACCACCGTGGGCGACGTCGATGCCGACATCGTCTCGGCGATTCACGAGCACACCAAGCGTCCGGAGCTGTCACGGATCTTTGTTTGCGGCGGGCTTGGACCGACACCCGACGACCGGACCTACATCGCGCTTGGACGCGCGCTCGATCGGCCGCTGGCCTACCGCCGCGAGGTCGGAGCGCAAATGCAAACCCTGATGTTCATCCGGAACATGGCCGCGCGCCGCGGCACTGCGGCCCTGAATGCCGGTAATCGACGAATGGCGACGCTGCCTGTCGGCGCGACGCTTATTCGCAACGGCGCCGGCATGGCCCCGGGCCTGGCATTCGACCTGGGCGACGGACGCTATCTGTTCGCGCTACCGGGGGTGCCACACGAGCTCCGCGCCGTCTACGAAGACGTCGAGCTTCGCTACCTGACCGGCGCCCGGGCGGACGTCGTGCGTGAGCTGCACTACCGGATGGCGCCGGAAAGCATGTTCCACGACGTGATGCAAGCGCTCGAGCAGGAGTACCCGGATGTCTCCCTGGGGTCGTACCCGCAGACGGAGACGCGAGAACTCATCCTGCGGGCCTCGGGCCCCGATGCTGAGCGCGTCGAGGCCGTGATCAGGGCCATCCGCGACCGCGTCACGCAGTACGCGCCGGTCCCCTGAAACAAAAAACGGCGGCCCCGACGGGCCGCCGTTCGTACGGCAAAGCGCTCAGTCGCCGCTCTCGCTTTCGTTGTCCTGCTCGTCGGCCGTGTCGGGACCGGATTGATCGTTGGCCTCGACGTCTTGCTCCGACGCTGGTGTCTGCGCGGCAGCGGCTTGCGCTGCAGCAGCTTGCGCGGCAGCGGCCTGAGCCGCGGCGGCCTTCGCCGCCTCGATGCTGGCGGCCTGCGCCGATTCCTCGTCGTCGAGCGCCTTGACCTGCAACATGGCCCCGGACGTCAAGCTCGTGATCGCCTGGCCATGTACCCATGCAGCCTGACCGGTGTGCCGATTGCCGGCCGCCGCGCTCAGGGCACCAGCGGCGAGCAGCACGGCCGCCGTAGCCGCAACGAATACGAATCGAAGCATGCACAATCCTCCTGTGATTCGAGGTTCCTTCCCGTTAGAACGCTGGGAGGTGCGTCTGCTTACTGGCCTACTTGCCTTTGAAGTCTGGTTGCTGCTTGCTGACGAAGGACATAATGCCGATCATCGCGTCCTCGGTCATCGCCGCGCGACCGAAGTTTTCGGCTTCGACTTCATACCCCTTTCCCGGGGGCCGCTCGAGCCCCGCGAGCAGCGCTTCCTTGGCGAGCCGCATCGCGATGGGGGCCGCCTGGGCCAGCCGTCGAGCGCGCTCGAGCACCGCGGCCTGAAATCCCTCTACGGGTAGGGCCGCATTGATGAGCCCGATGGCAGCCGCTTCGGGCGCCTTGAGGCGGCTGGACTCGAAGATCATTTCGGTCGCACGCGCGCGGCCGACCAACCGGGGCAGCCGCTGCGTCCCGCCGGCGCCCGGGATCAACCCGAGGTTGGTCTCCGTCTGACCGATGGTCGATCGGCCGTCATCGATCATCAGCCGGTAATCGCAGGCGAGCGCCAACTCGCAGCCACCGCCGAGGGCATGCCCGTTGATGGCGGCGATCAGCGGCTTCGGAAAGTGTTCGATTTCGCCGAAGGCGGCCTGGCTGCGGCGCGACATCTGCGCGACCCGCTCGAGCGTCGCGGGATTCTCCCGATCGAAGCCACCGTCACCGCCCATCGCCTTGATATCGGCGCCGGCCATGAAATACCGGTCGATGGCGCTGGTCAACACCACGACACGCGTGGCATCCTGGTCCTTGACCCGATTGAGCGCCTCGATCAACTGCTCCTGCAGCTCGGGCACGAGAGCATTGACCGGCGGCCGGTTCATGCGGATCGTAGTCACGAAGTCGCTGGTGGAAATCTCGAGCAGGCTGTCCATCAGAACGTGAAGAGGTCCAGGCCGCCGGTCACTGGCAACGCGACCCCGGTGATGTAGCCGGCCGCCGGTGAACACAAGAACGTGATGGCATTTGCAATATCTTCCGGTTCGCCCGGACGTCGCAGGGCCACGCGCTTGATCATGCGTTCGTTCATGTCGGGGCGGCCCATCTTGAATGCCTCGGTGCCGATGATGCCCGGCACGATGGCATTGACCGTGATGTTGTAGCGGGCGCCTTCGAGTGCCAACGTCCGCGCCAGCCCGACAAGGCCGGCTTTCGTCGTGGCGTAGCTCGCCTGGCCGAACCCGCCGAGGGCGCCGGCAATCGACGACATCATGATGATGCGCCCCCAGTTGCGCTCCTTCATGTGCGGCCAGACGGCTTTCGAGCAATTGAACGCGCCTGTAAGGTTGACCCTCAGATCGCGATCCCAGAGCGCGTCGACCTGGTTCTCGACCGCCGCCATGTGGTCGAGCGTTCCGGCATTGTTCACAAGGATGTCGAGGCTGCCGAAGTCTTTGACCACCTGTTCGACGACGGCTTTGACCTGTTCGCGATCGGTCACGTCCATCTTCAGGGCGACGGACCGCCGGCCCATGTCCCGAATCTCGCTGGACGTCTTTTCCGAATAGACCGCCTTCTGCGAGGCCATGACCTGCGAGAGCGCGCTCTGCGAGGCCTCCGCGGCCTTTTCGAGCCCCGGATCGCTCTCGATCAGGATGTCGGTGACGACCACGTCGGCGCCGGCCCGCGCCAGCGCCAGGCAGTCGGCCCGACCGAGGCCGCGCGACCCGCCCGTAACCAGGGCCACCTTCCCCTTGAGGTCGATCATCGCTAGCTCGCCTTCCGGATCTGGGGCTTCGGTTGTTCGCGTGTCAGCGGGCGTCGCTCGCCGGAGATCGCTCGAGAGATCACCAGCCGCTGGATCTCCGACGTCCCTTCCCAGATCTGATAGATCTTGGCGTCGCGCATCCACTTCTCAACGGGATACTCGCGGATATAGCCGTTTCCGCCGAGGACCTGGACCGCTTCCAGGGTGACTTGCATGGCCATGTCGGCCGAAAAGGCCTTCGCCATGCTGCCCTCGGCGCGCGTGAAGAGCATGTTGTTCTGCGCCATCCAGCCCGCCCGCCAGGTGAGCAGGCGCGCCGCGTCGATGTTGATCGCCATCTCGGCCAGCTTGAAGCCGATGCCCTCGTGCTTGATGATCGGCTTGCCGAAGGCCACGCGCTGCTGGGCGTAGTCGAGCGCGTACTCATAGGCGGCGCGGGCGATGCCGATCGAGCCTGCGGCGACCGATGGCCGCGAGTACTCGAGCATCTGCAAGGCGCCAAGCGCGCCGGGCCCCGCATCGGGATCACCGGGCTCGCCGCCCAGCCGGTTCTCGGTCGGCACGAAGCAATCCTGGAGGATGACCTGCGCGGTGTGCGAGGCGCGCACGCCAAGCTTTTTTTCTTTGCGGCCCATGCTGAGGCCCTTGTTGCCCTTCTCGACGACCAAGCCCGCGATGCCGGCTGCGCCGATGCTCGGATCCGTGTTGGCGAAGATGACGTGCAGGTCGGCGATGCCGCCATTGGTGATGAACTGCTTGGTGCCGTTGATCAGGTAGCCACCGTCGACTTTCTTCGCCGTGGTGGTGATGGCCATGGCATCGGAACCTGTCCCCGGCTCGGTCAGCCCCATGGCGCCGACCACCGGACTTTTGGCATTACAGAACTCGCCGATCCACTTCTTCTTCTGCGCCTCGTTGCCCATCGCCAGGATCGCCGCGGCAGCGAGGCCGGTGCCCGTGATCGCCACCGCGATGCCGGCGCAACCCCAGTGCAGCTCCTCGGCGATCAGCATGTTGGAGATCATGTCGAGGCCGCCGCCGCCGTAGGCCTCGGGCATCGACGCCACCGGCGTGAGCCCGACTTCATGGGCCTTCTTCAACACCGGCCACGGGAACTCTTCCGTTTCGTCATAGTGGGCCGCCACGGGCCGGATCTCCTTCTCGGCGAATTCGTGGGCGAGCCCCTTGATCTCTTCTTGCTCCGGGGTGAGAGTGAAGTCAAGCGGCATTGCTACTGCTCCTTTGTGGCGGGAACTCGGCCTCTGCCACACCTTTGTTGAAGACTTTTTCTCCGCGCTGATTGGTCACGACCAGGTTGATCACCACACGTCGCGTTGCATCGTCCTTCGATGCCACGCTCCCCGAGCAGGTCACGTCATCGCCGGGCAGGACCATTCCCGCGAACCGACCGTGCAGGCTTTTGAGCAACGACCGGTCGCCCAGCCAGTCGGTCACCGTCTGGTTGGCAAAAGCCATCGTGAGCATCCCATGGGCGATCACGCCCGGGAGGCCGGCGGACCGGGCGAAGGTCTCATCCAGGTGGATCGGGTTGCGGTCGCCGGAGGCTTCCGCGTACTGCCGGATCTGTTCGACCGTCACGTGCTTGGTGAGCGGCGGCAACGCCTGCCCCGGAGTGATGTGCTCGAAGTCGAGCGTGCTCATCGTCTTCATGGCTTTCGAATGATGAAGAGAGCCGTGCCGTCGGAAACCGGACGGTCCTCCGCGTCCCTGGCTTTCAGCTCGAAGGTGACCAGTTCCATGTCGCCGCGCGAGTTGATCGCGGTCAGCCGGCCCGTGGTGCGGATCCGATCACCGGGCCGCACCGGCCGCTGGAAAGTGAAGCGCTGCTCACCATGCACGAGATGCGCCACGTCCAGCGCCACCTCCTGGTCGGTCCAGAGCTGCCAGTACGCGTCGAACCCGTAGACCATGGCAAAGGTCGGTGGCGCGATCAGCTCGTCGTCCTCACGCAGGTCACCGACCGCCGCCATGTAGTCGCGGATGGATTGCTCGGTGACCTCGAACGGCGCCGTCTCGTAGCTCCGGCCGACCCAGCGCGAATCCGTCACTACTGCAACAGCCCCTGCAGCTTCATCGCCAGCCCCATGTCGCCCTTGACCTTCAACTTCTGCTGCATGAAGGCCGTCACGGGGTTCAGCTTGCCGGTCGCGATGTTCATCCAGTCATCGGTCGAGGCAATAAGGGTGGTGTTCGGGCTTTGCGCCGGACCCTGGATGAGCTCAGGGGCGCCGTTGGCGATCTTCAGCGTCCACGACTCGCCGCTGAGATCGAACTGATAGGTCGCATTGAGACCCGCGGACTTCTCCGGATGCGACTTGATGCGGTTCTGGATTTCGGTGAATACTTCCTTGGCTTCAGGCATGTGTGCCTCCTTGTGGTGAATGCGCCGTGATGGATGGCGCGCCATTGAGAAACAGGCTGGCGCAGGCCTGGGCAAGCGCACCGGCGCTCATCGATGGTTCGTATCTGCGCTGAAAGTGCTGCCAGTAGGCGGTCTGGCTCGCGATGCCGAGAAGGGCAAACGCGGCCAGCTCGGTCTCACCCACGCCGAGCTGATCCAGTGTCGGCCGAAAGGCCGAGGCGAGGGTCTGCGCGAGGTCGGTCTGGCGGCGCTCGAAGCTGTCGTCGATGGCAAGCCCCTCGATCGTCAGCCGGCGATTCCAGGCTGCGTACTCCTCGTAGTACTCGAAATACGCCTTCAGCCCGGACTCGAGCCGCTGCCGGGCATCGGCCTCGTCGCGGGTGGCCCAGTAGATCCGGCGGCGGAGGAGCGTCGCCATCTCATCCTGGAGGGCGGCAAAGACCGCCTTCTTATCCTGGAAGTAGAGATAAAACGCCCCCTGGGAGAGACCGGCCGCCTGCACGATCGCACTAACGGTCGTGCCGTGGTAGCCGTCACGCTCGAAGACCCCGCGGGCGGCGTCCAGCAACTCGCCGCGGCGCACCCATTGCCGTTCCGTCAGGGGCGTCTCGCTGGCCGCTTTGCTACTGACTGACACGTCAGTCACTAAGGTACCAGAGCCTCGGCCCGGCATGCAAGGATCCCAATTGGCTGCTTGGCCAGCGCAACTGACCTATTTGATCGCGACGAAGAATCGCTCGACGGCGGCGCCAGTCTGACTGGTCGCCGTAAGCATGAAAGCCTTCAGGGGCGCCAGGTAGCCGGCTGCCTTTGTCTCCATGGCTGAAGTCGTCGACAGCTTTTCGAGGACGCTGACAACCCGTGCCATGTTGACGTACACGATCCCCGTCGGCTGCGCCAGCGACGCGGCGCTTGCGGCCTGGTAGGTCGGGTCGGCCGTGATGTTTGTCCCGGCGAGGTGGGCGTCGATGACGGCTTTGACTTCGGCCAGGCTCGAGGCGAGGATCCCCATCTTGTCGAGCACCGCGTAGGACGGGACGACCCCGCTCAGGCCAGCGGAATTCCAGGACGTGATCACGACTCCGCGGTAGGTGCTGGTCGTGATTCGGCCCAGGTTCGGGGTTAGAACGCCGCCCTGGGTGTTGCCGACGCCGGCGCTCAGCGAGCCCGCTATGCCGAGAAGCCTCGCGAAGAACGCGTTCATGGCCGCCGCGTCATTGGTGCCGATCAGCACCGCCCCGCTCGGGATGGAATTATTTCCCAGCTGGACCTCGATGCCGAGGTCGCCGGTGAGGTGCGGCAGGATGCCCTGCGGGCCGGTGAGGCCAACCGCGTCGGAACCAGCTTTTACGCTCGGGTCGCTGCTGTATTGATCAAGCAACGAGTTGATGGTCTTGTCGACGTTGGCAATCGCGACAAAGCCGTCGCTTGATTTGGGAATCCAACGCAGGACGGCATCCGGGTGCCCCGTGGCGACCAGGGACTGACGGGTCGCCGCCGAGAGTTTGTTCTGGTCCAGCTTCACGGCGACGTCGAAGGCGACCCCGGTGCTCGTTGCCGAGACGGCGCCGCCGATTCCCTGCAGCGCGTTGAGGTCGTCCGCGGTCTTGAGCGCCGGTAAGCCCAGCGTCGACGGCTTGGCCATTTGTTTCTTGACGCCCGCGACCAGCGACTTCCCCGCGATATAGCCCATGCCAAGCCGGTCGGAGGGAAGCAATTTCATCGTGGCCTTAAAGTCGGCGGAATCAACGAGCCGCGCGCCCCGACCCTGATCGGTATCGATGATCTCGTGGATCATCGCCGCTGAGCTCGCGGCCACGATCGTGTGGTCGACGAAGCTGTAGGCGACCGGCTTCTGGGATGTCACGGTCGGTGTGCCGGACGAGATGCTGATCCCGTTGTAGGTCTCGTCGCGCCAGGTGTACTTCTTGCCGAAGCTGCCGCCCCGGAGCTTGGCGAGCAGGGCTTTCGCCTTGGTGTCATCGCGTGACGTCGCGAACAGGGCGAAGGGGGAGTCGGTGGTGCTGTCGATGTTTACCTTGCCGCTCACCCCGACTTCTCCACCCAGCCACGGCTGCACGTCATTGGTGAACGAAAGGCCGGCGGCCTTAAAGGCCTCATCGAGCTTGGCCGAGATCGCCGCATCCGTCTTGGTGTCGGGGAAGCTGTGGACCGCTCGCAGCCAGTTGACTTTCTGCGCGAGCGATGGATTGAGGTTGGCGATGACCAGGACGTCATGCGTCGCCGGCACCATCTTCTCGATGCTGGGATTCGGCTGGGCGAGCAGCAGCGCGGCCGCGACCGCAACGGCGCCCACTACCAACACCCCGCCGGCTCCGCCCACGATGAGCCCGTACCGCCCAAACCAGGAGCGCGACGGCGCAACAGTCGACGGTGACTGGGGCGCGGCCCCAGGCGTCAGGTCGGGTTGCGGCGGCGTCAGGTCGCCTTCGTTGTTCATCGCCGGGATGCCTCACAGCATCAACTCCGGCAATCAGGTCAACTTGTTAGCTGCGCGCGCTCGTTGCCAGGGCGTTTCCGAACTGCAACTTGGCCAGGGCCTGCATCTCGTCTGGCGAAAACCCGGTCGTTCGGCCGGCCGCATATTGCCGCTCAACCTCGCGGTGAATGGCCACCACCCGCGGGTCGTCCTTTTGGACCTGGGCGGCGCCCTTGCGGCCCAGCGTCGTGTTGATCCAGTACGCAACCCCGGCCAGCCCGGACCGATCGTTGACCGTGATGCCGAGCGGCCGGTCGAGGATGCGCGTGGTATCGAAAATGTTGTAGATCTCTTCGTTCTTCAGCAGCCCGTCCGCGTGGATCCCGGCGCTGGTGACGTTGAAGCCCGCACCGGCGAACGGATAATTCGCGGGCAGCGGCGTCCCCAACTGATCCCGAAAGTAGGCGGCCGCCCGCGTGATCGCGGTGGTGTCGACACCCGTCGTCTCCCCTCTCAACCCGATGTGGTCGATGACCAGCGCTTCCAGCGGCGGATTGCCGGTGCGCTCGCCGAAGCCAAAGAGCGACCCGTTCGCCGCGGCGCAGCCATAGAGCCAGGCGGCGACAGTGTTGACCTCGCCGCGGTGGAAGTCATTGTGCCCATGCCACTCGAGGAGCCCCGGGGCAATGCCCAGCGTTCGCGTGAAGAACTGCACCAGTCGAGGGACGCCGCGCGGAAGCGCTGCCTCCGGCCAGGGCAACCCGAAGCCCATCGTGTCGCACAGGCGGAATTTCACCGGGACGTTCGCCGCTCGCCCAATTTCCTGGAGGGATTCGACCAGCGGCGCGACGAAGCCGTCGAGATCCGCACGGGTCAGGTCCTCCAGGTGGCAGCGCGGCCGCAGGCCCGCATCGATCACGGCGCGGATCACTCGTCCGTAATCGTCCGCCGCCTGGTGGCGCGTCCGATTCATCTTGAGGTAGATGTGGTAGTCGGAGGCCGAGACCAGGATGCCGGTCTCCTTGACGCCGGTCGTCTTGACCGCTTTCAGATCGTCCAGTGAGGCGCGCATCCAGGTCGTCACTTCAGGTCCGGGCCGTTGCTGGCAGGCCGCGATCGCTTCCCGGTCGGCCGGCGTGTAGGCAAAGAATTCGGTCTGCCGGATCACCGGCCCGCCCAGCTGGTGCAGCAGGTCGTAGAGGCTGACGATCTGCTCGACGCTGTAGGGGGCGCGCGCCTGCTGGCCGTCCCTGAAGGTTGTATCCGTGATCCAGATGTCCGCCGGCAGCGCCTGCGGCCCCGCATCCGCCGCGAAGCGCATGGGCGGAATCCGGCTGTACGGAAACTCGTCGCGGAGCAGGTTTGGTTGAGGCCGGTCCAGCATCGATCTATTCTAAGCATATGTTGATTTGTATTGCAACATATTGACTGCAAAGGTTCTGTTCGAGTACGCTGATGGGCAAACGTGATCGAGATTCAGGGGGAGCCCTACCTGAGTGCCGCCGAGGCGTGCGAGCTGCTCGGCGTGAAGCCGGCGACGCTCTACGCCTACGTCAGCCGGGGCGTTCTCAAGAGTTACCGCCAGGGGATCAAGCGAGCCCGCTTATATCGCCGGGGCGACGTGCAGCGCGTCCTGCACCTGCGGCCGAGCCGCGGCACGCGTCCGCTCCCCCACGCCGCCGACTGGATGGGCGACCCTTAGGCGGTCACCACGTGCGTCGCGCCGCAGATGCGGCATTTCTCCTCACGCTGCCCGGCGACGATTTCCCCCGTGGCCTTCCATGGCCACCCCGACTTCTTGATATGGCAAATGCACGGCTTGCCCCCGGCCTCGGCGTTCTCTTTCCCCACGTTGCCCCTCCTTTTCCGAATGTGACGCGATCGAGGCTACCGGAACGTGCTGTAGTCGATCTCAAACGATTGCACAACAGGCAAAGGGCGCTGGCAAGTACAAATTAGCTGGCGGCTGACCGCGTGACCGCCTGCCACGAGGGTGCCGACCGGCCCCACTGGTTGTCGTCCCCCTGCGTCGCTACTCGCTCCCGCTCGGGATGATGTTGTTGTAGCTACTGTCGATATGCGGGCCGAGTATGAAGGCGGCTCCAGCAGCCACAGCGAGGACGAGCAACACGATGATGAAAGGCTCAGGCTTGGATCTAGCGAACTGCACAACCCTGCTCAACAGGTTTTGCTTACGCAGTAGTGAGTTATTGGCCGGGATTTGGGAGGATATTGCAAAAGACCTTGCCGTCGTTTTGGCCAGTAAGCAATAGAAGCCCGACGACTAATCCAGCGACCACCAGCAGAATAGCGACGCGCTCGGTGATGTTTTTCCATCCGTTGCGCCGAACGAGTTCGGCTAACTGACCAAACGCTCCCCGGCCGCTCATCTAGACGTTTAACGGAGACGAGGAACAGTTTCCAGCAACCAGAGTCGGGTTGCCGTCCCGCGTGCGTCATATCTGCCGTGAAGATTCCAGCCCGAATTCAACAGCTACGGTGGGGCTGGTCAGCCGTTGCGATAACAGTTATGGCAGCCTCAACAATTGTGCTGCTGGCCGTCCTAGGCACTGCGGTGTTTCCAAAGAGCTATAAGGTCGCCACGTGGTATGCGTCGACACCAAGTATCGGGTCCCTGACTGCAGGAACAGGTCTGCTCGGTGGCCAAACCAACGCTGACGGGTCTGCCTGTTTCTGGTTGGGCAGCGGCGAAGACCGCGCCGCGCTCTTGTGGCCTCCGGGCTATTCCGCCCACGGCAACCCCCTCAGCATCTTCGACGCGAAGGGGCAGATGATTGCGACCGTCGGCGAGGTGGTCACTCTAGACGGCGGCGTGGCCCCCGAGGATGTCATCTCCAAAGGCATATTCGGCTGTCCAAAGACGCCACTCGTAAGGGGTGTGGATCAGCAGCCGTTCGCACCATGAGTTCCGGATTGGACCGGGATATGACCAGCTACCGGAACGTGCTGTAGTCGATCTCCTTCTTACGGTCGAAGGCTTCCTCGCGGCTGGTAAACGTCTGGAAGTAGCCGCGACCGTGCAACACGTAGATCCCGTCGACGTCGTCGCGAGTCACCTTCAATTCCGGCAGATCGATGTTATAGACCTGGCCCGATTCAGTCGCCCGAAGACGGGGGGTTGCCATGGGCGGATTGTATCGCCGCCGCCGGCCGGTTAGGCGACCGTCACCTCGTCCATCAGGTAGACGTCCTGCACCGCGTTTAGCAGCTGGATGCCCTCGCTCATCGGTCGCATGAAAGCCTTGCGACCGGTGATCAGCCCCGTGCCGCCCGCCCGCTTGTTGATCACGGCGGTCTTGACCGCTTCCTTGAGATCGCTCTCACCGGACGACGCGCCGCCCGAATTGATCAGCCCGCTGCGGCCCATGTAGCAATTGGCGACCTGGTATCGAGTCAGGTCGATTGGATGGTCGCTGGTCAGCTTCTCGTAGACCGCTTTGGTCGTCTTGCCGAAATTCACCGCCTCGAATCCGCGATTGGTCTCGGGCAGTTTCTGCTTGATGATGTCGGCCTCGATCGTGACCCCGAGGTGATTTGCCTGTCCCGTAAGGTCGGCTGCGACTTCGTAGTTGACCCCATCTTTGATGAAGGCGGGATTGCGCAGGTAGCACCAGAGCACCGTGGCCATTCCCAGCTGGTGCGCCTCGTGGAACGCGGCTGAGATTTCCTGGATCTGTCGGTCCGCCTCGGGGGAGCCGAAGTAGATCGTTGCCCCGAGCGCGACCGCCCCGAGTTCCCACGCCTCTTTGACCGTCCCGAAGCGAATCTGGTCGTAGTGGTTGGGGTAGGTCAGCAGCTCATTGTGGTTGAGCTTGCAGATGAAGGGGATCTTGTGCGCGTATTTGCGGGCGACCGAGCCGAGAACACCGAAGGTCGAGGCGACGGCATTGCAGCCGCCCTCGATGGCGAGTTCCACGATCTTCTCGCCGTCGAAGTAGGCGGGGTTGGCGGCGAATGACGCGCCGGCGGAGTGCTCGATTCCCTGGTCGACCGGCAGGATCGACAGGTAGCCGGTGCCGGCCAGCCGGCCGTGATCGTAGAGCGATTCGAGGCTCCGCAGCACCCGCGTCGGGCGGTCGCTGGTCGCAAAGATCCGGGTGATGAAGTCGGGGCCCGGTAGATGGAGCTGCGACTTGGGGATGGTCTTACACTC
The DNA here is from genome assembly GCA_036513555.1 of Candidatus Dormiibacterota bacterium. GTDB lineage: Bacteria > Chloroflexota > Dormibacteria > CF-121 > CF-121 > CF-13. The sequence continues at coordinate 28,633 of DATBYU010000049.1, forward strand.
GTGCCGCAGCAGGCTGGTGGCGTCGTTGCCGAGGATCGATTCCAGCTTGCTCAGTGATGTCGCGGTTGCCGTAGCCATCTGCTCCTCCTTCGCGGTGTCTGTTCTCAGTCTAAGCGCTTCACCCCGGCCTACAATGGCGAATCGATGAGCCTCGTCGATTGGGCGGTGATCATCCTCGGCACCTGGACCCTAGCGATCGTCGGCGCCGGACTGGTCATGGCGTTGCGTCCCGGCGCCGGCGCTCTCGAGTACGACGCGCCCATGGCGGAGCCGCTCGTCTTGCGCCAGACGGCCGGTGTCATGCCGCGTCGTGCCTGGGGATTCCGCCCACCGGTTCACCATTCGCGGTATGACCCGGCTCCGTGGCAGGTGCAGCTGCCTCGGTCGGACGAGGACAGCCTGGAAAACGTCGACCGTGCCACCGACATCAAGCGCGACCTGGGCAGCGAGCACCCGCCGTGGGAGCGCCTCGACCGCCAGGGTTTGTAGCGCTACTCGCCCAGTTCGCGGCTGACCCGGTCGAGCACGTCGAGCATCCGGCGCGAGGTTGCGTGCAGGCTCTCCTGGAGCAAGGTCAGGGCGTGGTGCGCGTCGGCGAGGACGTCGGCTTCGCCGCTCAGGTCATCCGGCGTCTCGGCAAAGCGAGGCAACACGTCTTCGAAGAGCAACTGGAACCGTTGCTCGGCCAGCGCCAGGCAGGTTGCCAGGGTGAGGATCTGGTCTTCGACTTGCGGATCGAGGCCGCGAAGGGCACGCCAGGCCGGCTCGGGCACAGCACTATTGCCGGGTGGTGAGGCCCCTGCCATCTCGAGCCTCATGCTAATGCGCCAATGATCGCCACCGCGGACGACGGGACACGCCTGCACTACATCGTCGAAGGAACGGGGCCACCGCTGGTCCTGGTCGGCGGCAAGACCTCGGACATCGACGGCGCCTGGTGGCGCTATATCCCAGTGTTCGCGGAGCGCCTCAAGGTGATCGCACTCGACAACCGCGGTGCCGGCGCATCCGACAAACCGGACACGCCGTACAGCATGGGGTTGATGGCGGAGGATGCGCTCGCGGTGCTACGCGATGCCGGCGAGATCTCGGCACACTGGTTCGGACTCTCGATGGGCGGGATGATTTTGCAGCAGCTCGCCCTCGACCAGCCCGCTGCCGTACGCAGCCTGATCCTGGGAGCAACCCACTGCGGCGGCGAGCACCCGCCCACGGGCGGAACCGGTACCGCGCTGGCGATCGAAGGTCCGTTGCGCCGCTTTGCCAATCTCTACGACGCGCGGTTCATCGCCGAACATCCCGACTGGGTCCAGGAAGACGCGAGCCATTTCGGCAAGATGCCCCTCCATGCCATCGTCCGCCAGGACCAGGCGGTCAAACAGCACCATGGCTGCGGCCGGCTTCGCGAAATCCGCCAACCGGTGCTGATTCTCCACGGCCGCCAGGACCGGATGGTGCCCGTGGTCCGCGCCGAAGAGCTCCAACGCGGCTTACCGAATTCCCGGCTGCAGCTCCTCGAGGGCGGCCACCAGGTCCACTCCGAGCAATTCGCCACCGTGGTGCGCCTGGTCCTGGATTTCATCGACGACATCGAACGGCGCCGAACTTAGGCGGCGCGCCAGGTCACCAGCTCGCGGCTCACCAGCTTGTGCAGCCGGCCCTCGACGGCGAGCGACTGACAGTGCGCCAGCGTTTCCTGGAGCGCCAGCCGCTGCTGGAAAACGTTCCGCTGCATGATGCCCTGGAACAGCCCGGCCGCCAGCTCCCAGCCAGACTTCGCCCCATCGCCGGTCAGGCGAACCAGCGCCGCCTTGCGCGCCTCGTGGTGCTCGATGATCTCCTTGATCCGGCTCCGATGATCGTAAAAGGGATCGCCGTGAGCGGGTAGCACGGTCTCGACCTCGAGCCGGCGGATGCGCTCCAGCGAAGACACGTAATCATCGAGGGGATCGGCGCCGGATTGCGGGTGCAGGCCGATGTTCGGACTGATCTTCGGCAACAGGTGATCGCCGGAAAATAGCACCCCACGCGCCGGCCAGTAGAAACAGCAATGACCCGGCGAATGCCCGGGCGTCCAGATGACTTCAATTTCGCTGTCTTCAATTGGCAGACGCTCGGCGCCTTCCAGCAGCGTGTCCGGTTCGACCACCGATACGAATTCGCGGGCCGCCATCGACGCGCTTTTGACGAACTCGGCGTCGGCTTCCGGGACGCCATTCATGCTCAACCACTTCGCTACGTCGTGAACCAGGTCTTCCGCTCGCGCGTACCTTGGTTCCATCAGGGCGACCTCCAACCGATGGATGACGAGCTCAGCGCCGGAACGTTCACGCAGCTCACCAGCGAGACCAAAATGATCCGGGTGGATGTGGGTGATCAGGATGCGATTGATCCGCTCGACGCGGACCTTCATTGCGGCCAGCTTCTGGTTCAGGACCTGCCGCGATTCGTCGGTCTGCAGTCCCGTGTCGATCAGGGTGTAGCCATCACCATCGCGCAAGAGAAAGACATTCACGTGCTTTAGCTCGAACGGCATGGGGAGCTCTAGCCGAAAAATGCCAGGCGCGACTTCCACGGAGCCAACGTTAGTAGATCAGCGAGGACGTGGGCCGAGCCGACGCGTTATGCCGCGGTCTGGACGGGCTCGTCGGGGCGATTGGGCACCAGCTTCTGGCCCTGGTCCTTGGTCGGCAACGGCAGATGCACGGTGTCAGTCGCGATCAGGTCGAGGAAGGCGTCGACGACCCGTGGGTCGAAGTGGCTACCGCGCCCGGTCTTGATCTCCTCCAGCGCCTTATTCAGGCCCAGGGATGGACGGTAGATCCGGTCGGCGACCATGGCTTCAAAGGCATCGGCGACAGCGATGATGCGCGAGCCGAGCGGGATCTCCTCGCCCTTGAGGCCCTTGGGATATCCGGTGCCGTCGAATTTCTCGTGGTGATGGCGGATCAGCGGCGCGACATGATGCAGGCCCTCGACCGGACCGATGATATCGGCGCCGATCTGTGGATGGCGACGCATCCACGCCATCTCGTCTTCCGTCAGCGCCATCGATTGCCGGAGAATCCGATCCGGGATCCCGATCTTGCCGACGTCATGGAGGATGGCGCCCAGACGGACCGCGGCAGCCTCGTCACGCGAGAGGCCCATGCGCTCGGCGCAGGCGCCGGCCAGCTTGGCGAGTCGTTCTGAGTGGCCGCGTGTGTAGCTGTCCTTGGCCTCGATGGCGTTGGCCAGCGCCATGTTGACTTCGGTCATCAGCTTGGCTTCCACGTCCCGACGCGTGACGAGTTCCTGGTGCGCCGAGACCGCCTGCGCCATCACCGAGCCGACCACGGCGACGACCACGAACAGGAAGAGACGCTGCAGGATGACGATGCGCTCGTCGGAAACCGTAGCGAGGTAGGTCCCGTTTTGCAGCGGCGCCACGGCGCCGGCGGTCAGGTACAGCACCGCGACCAGCAGGGCGCAGAGCACCGAACCGGCGGCACCAAAGCGCAACGCCGAGACGGTGATAACCAGGAAGAACAGCACCGCGAAGGGGCTCGTGTAACCGCCGGATGCATACGTGATCATGGTGGCGACCAGCATGTCGACGCCAGTCGTCGCATAGCTGAACGCCCTCCCGGGGCGTTTATGCAGGAAGAGCAGGAGCAGGGTCGTCAGACACACGATGCCCCAGGCCGCGAGGATGCCGTTGATCCGGCCCTCGTCATAACCCGGTGCGGCATTGAGGTTGTTGAGGATGACGGCGAAAATCAGCAGCGTCCAACGGAACAAACCGGTGAGTCGCTCATTGCTGAGATTGATCAGACTCTCGGCAGGGTCCTGGGAGCGCTGGCGGCCCTTGCGCGAGATATTGCGGGCGGCGGCCATTGCCGAAATTATCAGGCCGCTCTGTGACGGTAAACGTTACAAAACGGTCTCGCACCTGGCACGTGCTGAACGAGATTAGGCCGGGAGCTGCACTCCCAGAAAGTCTGAGAGCACCTGCCGGACGTCCTGGTAGCGGCGAAAGGATGTCTCCGCCTCGGCAAGCGCCCGGTCCACCGCGTCGAAGGCGTCCTTCAACGGCCCAACCAGTTGGGTCGTGTCAACCTGCGTTCGCTCGGCATGGGCCGCGCGTAGCTGCTGGCTGATAGCCTGGATCGAGGCGCTGTAGGTCCGGGCGATCACCTGCGCCTCTTGCAGGGCGGTTTGCAGGTCGTCCGCCGTCAGCGTCCGGCCGGCGTATTTTTGCTTCAGCCCGGCCACCTGGACGGCGACCGCGGCGGCCCCCTGCCCCGCCCGACTCAGGTCGGCGCCGATCGCCGCCAGGTGGATGCTTGCCTCCAGCTGATGGCCCGCCACGGGGAGGCCGCCCGCGACGCGGAGCGCCGGGTCGGTCCTCGAGCGCGCCTGGGCGTCGGTGAAATGCCGCTCGGCGACCTTGAGCTGGGCGGCAGCGTCCTGTAGCTGCGCCGGGTCGCCCGTGCGGGCGGCAGCGCTCATGTCCGACTGGGCAGCGACCAGCGCCTGCCGGCCGCCGTCGAGGTCCTGGTAGACGGCGACGCCAGCCGTGGTGGTGTAGCCGCCGGCCACGAGCAGTGCCAGGATGACGATCGCGGCAAGCAGACCCAGGCGGCGCATCAGGAGGTATCTTGCCCGACTAACAGAAGAGCGGGCGCCACGAGCGCCCGCCCAAGAATGCCGGAGACTCTGCTAGACGCGAGCGCGGTTGCCGGTGACGAGGCGGATCACCCACAAAAGGATGACGGCGCCGATGAAGGCGGCGATGAAGGTAATGAAGAGACCACCGCCGGTCGAGCCGAACAGGAGCGAAAGCACCCAGCCGCCAATGAACGCGCCGACGACGCCAACCACGACGTCCATCAAAATTCCGTAGCCGTGGCCACTCATGACACGCCCGGCCAGGGCCCCCGCGATGCCGCCAATGATCAAGAAGACGATCAAATTCATGGCTTCCTCCTAGAACGCGTTTGTACGTAACATGTCAGTAAGACTATCATGAAAGCCTCGTTGCTGGCTAGCTGGCGAGGCGCTCGGCAAGGGTGGTAGAACTGGCGGGATCGGCCACCAGGCCGGCAAAGAGATCCCGTTCCAGCACCCCGGTGACCCATGGATCGGGAAAGACCCGCACGAACAGCTCCGGCGCTGCCGTCGCCGGGACCGTGATCGCGGTGGTCACCGCCACCCTCCCGGGGCCGCCAGAGGGACGGAGATAGAGCTTGGCCGGCAAGGCGGCGGATCCGCCCGCCATGCGGCGGGCGGCGGAGAACGCCGACGTGGTTGCCTGCCTGACCACGGCATCGGAGCCCTCCGCGATCACCACATGCGGACGCAGGCTTCGCATCAGATCCCTAAAGACGTCTTCGAGACCGGCATCGGTCAGCTCGCTCACCCCGTAATCGAGCAGGACCAGGTTGCCGGCGCCCAACAGTCGGGCGACCGGCGCACGGTCGACGCCAGTCCATCCGCGGGCGGCGGCACAGACCAGGGTCACCTCGGTGCCGGCCGCGGCATACCGAGCGAAGGTACCTCCGCAAAGGTTGCTGGCCTTGTCTGGATCCCCGGCGAAGCCCAACAGGCGAAAGGGCACATGGGGTAATCGGTCGCGCTCGCGAATCCTTTCAAAGGGGCCCCGCTCCTGCGTGAAAAAGCGGGGAGAAAATAGCCGCGTTGCTTAGACGGCGGCCCGGGCGCTCGAGAGCAGCCGGTCGTAGGCGTGCTTGAGCTGGGGATAGCGCAGGAAGATCAGGTGGGCGAATTCCTGGGTCAACGCCCGCGGCGGGCGGATGAGCCGCATGCCGGCCTCGCTGAGCAACCGGTTTCCCTTCCTCCCGTTGCAGCGCCGGCACGCGATCACCTGGTTCTCCCAGCTGTTGGCCGCTCCGCCCCGCGATGTGGGGACCACATGGTCGACGGAGAGCTGTGACGAGGGCATCCCCTTGCCGCAGTACTGACACATGCCGTCGTCCCGCAGGAGCAGGTTCCGCCGGTTGGCTCGCAGCATCCGCCGAGGGATCTGGATATTGGAGAGGAGCCGGACGATGACGACATCCGCACCAAAACAACGCCGTGCCATTGCTTGCTCGACCGCCTGCCGGGCAGCATCGTCAATGAAGGTGACGCGCTGCTTGGTCAGCAGGACGACCAGCCGCCGCTTACTGATCACATTCAGCGGCTGAAGTGAGGCGTTTAGCAGTAGGACGAGTTCGAACGACCTCCTCTGTCGGGTATGGCCTCCACGAGCGCCATAAATATAACGGAGATCCGGGGAATCCCTAGCTGGCGGCTCTGACCCGGCGATCGATCGGCACGTAGGGCACGTCCTTCTCGCCCAGGTACTCGGCGCGGGGCCGAATCAGCCGGTTGTCCGCGTACTGCTCGAGCACGTGTGCCGCCCAGCCGGCGGTCCGGCTGACCGCGAAGACCGGAGTGAACATGTCGATTGGGATGCCCATCGTGAAGTAGCAGGAAGCCGAATAGAAGTCCACGTTGGCATAGAGGCGTTTCTGCTGCATCACGGCCTCCTCGAGCCGACGCGATATGTCGTACCAGCGCAGGTTGCCGATGTGCTCACCCAGCTCCTTGGACATCTGGCGAAGATGCGTCGCGCGGGGGTCCTCGGTTTTATAGACCCGGTGCCCGAAGCCGGAGATCTTCTGGTGGGCCTGGAGTTTCTCCGTGACGTACGCCTCGACCCTCGACGGCTCGCCGATCTTTTGCAGCATCTTCATGACCTGCTCGTTGGCGCCGCCGTGCAGCGGACCGGCGAGCGCGCCGATCGCGGACACCATGGCGGAGTACATGTCGGCCAGGGTCGCCGCCGTCACCCGGGCGGCAAAGGTCGATGCGTTCAGTTCGTGGTCGGCGTGGAGGATCAGGGCAAGGTCCATGGCGCGGACGAAGAGCGCATCAGGCTCGGCGCCGAAGAGCATCCGCAAAAAGTTCTCAGCGTGGCCTCCGTCGGGCTCAGGCTCGACTGGCCGGCGGCCACGCCGGATCTGTTCGTAGGCGGCGACGATGGTTGCGGTCTGCGCCGTCACCCGCATCGCCTTCTCAACATTGGCCTCCCTGGAGGGGTCGTGCGCCTGCGGATCGTAGAAGGCCAGTGCGGACAGCGCCGTCCGCAGCGCATCCATCGGCGTGGCGCCGCGCGGAAAGTCCTTCATCAAGGTCAGGACCTGGGTGGGCAGCGCGCGGTGGGACGCCAGCTGGGCGCTGAACTCAAGCAGGGCCTGGCGCGTCGGCAAGGACCCGAACCACAGAAGATAGGTGGTCTCTTCGAACGAGGAGTTCCGGGCCAGATCATGGATGTCGATGCCGCGGTAGGTCAGCTTGCCCAGCGGACCGATGATGTCGCAGATGGTCGAGGTCGCTGCGATGACATCCTCGAGACCGCCCTTCGTCATCGGCATACGAGGCAAGTATAGGAAGCGCTAATGATCACGGCGATAGGGGAACGGTTTGCGAGAGCGTCAGATTCACGCCTCCATCCGTCGTGTCAACGTTGATCGTGATCGCGCGCTCCGCTGTCTTAACTTCGAGCGCGCCTGAGGAATCGGTCCCGGGCTGCACGAGCTGGAGAATCGACGTCGTCAGACTCGAGCCCGTCGACAGCGCGAGCGCCTGGCTGAATCCTGCGGCACGACGGATCACCGGACAGATGATGTACGTGCCACGAGTGGTCCGCGTCACCGTTGGCGCATCGAGAATGAAAGTCCGGACGACCCGGTCGATCCGGCCGGTGTTGAACTCCGTGTAATACAGGTTGTCGGCGAAGTCCAGGGCGATGCCCTGGGGTTGCTGGATGCCCGAGATGACGCCTACCTGATGTCCCTGGCTATCGAGCTCGTGGATGGCGTTGTCCGCGAGCGTGTTGACAAAGATGTGCCCGGCCCGACCGACGAGCACGTCGTCGGGGGTCGGCAGGGTCGCGAAACGAACCTTGGTGGGCGCGAGAACCCAGAGCGCGCCGCCTTCGTCGGCCACGAAGATCCGCCCATTCGAATCGACCGCGGCCCCGACCGGACGCACCATGCCGCTCGCGATCTGCGTCGCGGTCTTGCCGTCAGCGCTGACGCGCCACACCACGCCGTTGGGACTGTCGGGGACGATGACGTCGCCGGTCGCAAGCAGCGGACCGATGCCGTCGAGACCGTCGCGTCCGGTCCGGTTCGGAAACGCATGCCACTGGGTGACGGCGTGCGTTTGCGGATCGATCGCCACCACGCGGTTGCGTCCCTGCTCGCCGACCAGGATGCGCCCGTCGGATTGCACGACGATGCCTTCGGGCGCCGACATCCCACCGGCGATGCGCTCGACGGAGCCGTCCGCGTTCAACGCCGAGACGGCGCCGGTCGTGATATCGCTGAACAGCAGACGGCCATCGTTCCCGAACGCAAGGTCGTCGGGGGCCGGCTGCTTTTGCAGCAGCACCTGCGGACCGGGCGCGGCTGAGGCTGCGGGACACGCGGCCAGGGCGGGCGCCTTCGGGCTCGGTGATGTCGTGGGCGAGACCGACGGCGCGACCGACCCTTGCCGACAGGCCGCGGCCGTCATCAGTATCACGGCGATAGCCGCCCGTTTTGCGATCGCCGAAATCATGAAACTCTCATCAATCTCGTTTGACCATCGTGAAGCGCCGGTCTACCATGGCATCGTGCTCAAGGTCATTTCTGCCCCCGAACTCGCCCGCAACCTCGACCCGATTCTCAAGGCACTGGAGGAAAGCGGCACGACGCTCATCATCAAACATCACGACCAACCGGCGGCTCTGCTGGTTCGGTTTGATGCCTATGTCGCGATGCTAGCGACCATGGACTACTCCGGGTGGGAGCGCTGGATCGATGAGGTTCGCGCCGCCTTCCCGACCACGGTGTTCAGCCCACCGCGGCGGCCCAAGTCCCTGGTTCCGACGTTCATCGACCCGGCAGACATCGGGTACGCTCC
>DATBYU010000050.1:0-3899 GCA_036513555.1 Candidatus Dormiibacterota bacterium
ACCTCATCGATGCGGCGCACCGACCCGGCGCCGATCGCAGCCGCGCCCGCCAGCCCCATGATGAGAACCAGCAGGCCGCCCCAAGTCATGGCACCGAGCAGCAGTTCACGGAATTCGTGCATCTCCCACACATTCTGACTGACGAGGACGATGTCCCCCGACGGCAGCCGGCGCGCCAGGCCCCGGAACGGCACCGCCTCGCCGCCTCGGTTCAGGCTGAACTCGAAGGGACGGTCCGACGGCAGCGAGGATGTCGGCAGGTTTGCCAGATTGCCCTCGACCTTGTTCCCGGCGGCATCGAACAAAGCGAACGGACGGTTCGCCCCGGGATCGTGCGCGGCGTGCTCCTGCAGATGTTCGATGAGCTGCGAGGGGCTTGCTGCGACCAGGCTCCTGATCTCCCTGGCGAGCCATTCGTCCGTCCCGCTTTTCAAGTAACCGGCGGTTTGCCAGTAGAGGAAACCGAACAGCGTCAGGGACGCCGCTCCGAACAGCGCAAGAAACAGCAGCGCGAGCCGAAAGCTCGTCGTGCGCCGGAGATCACTCAGCCGCACGGAGAACATACCCGGAGCTGCGCACGGTATGGATCAGGGACGGCAACCCGCCTTCGTCGAGCTTCCGGCGGAGCTTGCCAATATGCACGTCGATGACGTTCGTGCGCTCGTCGTAATGATATCCCCAGACCTCTTCGAACAGCATCGTCCGCGTCACAACCTGTTTCGGTTGCCGCATGAGATACTCGAGCAGATGGTACTCTCGCGGCAACAGCTCGACGGGCCGACCGGCGCGGCGCACTTCGCGGCTCAGCAGGTCGAGCTCCAGGTCGCCGACCCGGAGCATCGTCTCCCGCTGCGGGATCGCCTGGCGCCGTACCAGAACCTCGATCCGGGCAGTCAGCTCTAGAAATTCGAAGGGCTTGGTCAGGTAGTCGTCGCCACCGGCGCGGAGTCCTCGCACCCGCTCGTCCACCGCAGACAAGGCGCTGAGGATGAGAACCGGCGCCTCGATCCCGACCGTGCGAAGCGTCGAGAGAACCGCAAGGCCGTCCACGCCGCCGGGCAGCATGCGGTCCAGCACGATGGCCTCATACGTGTCCGCGCCCGCTTTGAGCAATCCCTCGCGGCCGGTATGGGCGCAATCGACGTCGAAGCCGGAATCGCCCAGTGCCGCCGCAATCTCCGCTGCGGTCTGGACATCATCTTCAACTACCAGCACCCTGGCCATGCTTCTTCTCCAAAGGACCTGGAGCCTGTTTGCCATATAGAGAGCAAAGCGCCCATCTACCACACATGAAATCCAGTTTAAGAAAGGCACGCGGGTGCGGATCCTGGTTGCCGAAGACGATGATCGCACCGCGAATTACCTGGTGCGGGGCCTCATCGAGAGTGGTCATATCGTGGATCGCGTCGCCGATGGCGAAACCGCGCTGGCGATGGCGCTCGAAGGCATCTACGAAGCACTCGTCCTCGACCGCATGCTGCCGGCGATGGATGGCCTCACCCTGGTCCGGCGCCTGCGCGAGCATGACCCCCGCATTCCGGTGCTGATGCTGAGCGCCGTCGCGAGCATGGTCGATCGCGTGGAGGGCATGCGCGCCGGGTGCGACGACTATCTCACCAAGCCCTATGTCTTCGTGGAACTGCTGGCGCGCCTCGAGGCGCTTGGCCGCCGGGCCGATCGCTCGCGACGCCTTGCGGTGCTGCGGGTTGGCGACCTGGAACTCGACACAGTCAGCCGGACCGTATTACGGGCGGGACGGCCGGTCCCGCTCCAACGTCGCGAATTCCTGCTGCTGGAACAGTTGGTCCGCCACGCCGGCCAGGTCGTTACGCGCTCCATGCTGCTGGAAGCCGCCTGGGATTATGATTTCGAGGCACGTGGCAACATCGTCGACATGCATATCCACCGGCTGCGAAAAAAAATCGATGAGGGTTTCTCTTATCCGTTGATCCGAACGGTCCCAGGCGCCGGCTACATGATCCGGGAGCCTGACGACACCACGGAACAACCGGACCAGGGGGCTGATTAAAACCGATTTCATCCTTGGGCGACGCGCGTTCTACCCCCGATCCGTCAGGTTGGACTTGCTCCGGCCTACTTTGCCTGAGAGCGACGCTATCAGACCATCCGGTGGATTGGAGAACGATGACCGACCGATCTTTTGCAAAGGACATTGGCGACGAGGCAGGCAGCCCCGCCGTCGCGTTGCCGCGACCACAACGTCATCGGTTGCGGACCATCGTGATCCTGGCGCTTCTTGGCGGCGCCGGCTATGGCGCTTACGCCACCGTCCATAACAAGGCGACTGCCACCGGCGCGCCACCGCCTTCGGCCTCCGCTCCAATTCTCGGCGTAAAGGCCGCACAAGCCAAAACCCGGAACGTACCGATCTATGTGACCGGGCTCGGCACGGTTCAGCCCTTCAACAGCGTGACTGTCAAACCGCGCGTGAGCGGCCAGATCCGCGACATCGTCTTCACGGAGGGGCAGCTTGTCCACGCCGGCGACGAACTGGCGCACATCGACCCCCGGCCATTCCTGTCGCCGCTGCATCAGGCCGAGGCCAACCTGGCCAAGGACCAGGCGCAACTCAACAACACGAACGCCGATCTCCAGCGCATCACCAGCCTCGCGCAAAAGGGCTTTGCGACGGGGCAGTCTCTCGACACGCAAAAATTCCAGGTCGCCGGATTGCAGGCCACGATCCTGGCCGATCAGGCAGCGATCGAAACCGCCAGGACCCAGTTCGACTTTGCCACGATCACCTCGCCGATCAGCGGCATCGCCGGAATCCGGATGATCGATGCGGGCAACATGATCACTCCGTCCGATCCCGGCCTGGTGGTCATCAATCAGCTCGAGCCGATTTCGGTGGTTTTCACGGTGCCCTCCGAAACCATCGGTCATTGGGCCGTGGGCCGGCCGACATCTATCGTCCCGGTAACGGCGCGATCGCCCGACAATGCTCGGCTGCTCGCCACCGGTGATTTGAGCCTCGTTGATAATCACATCGATCCGACTACCGCGACCATCAAGCTCAAGGCGACGTTTCCGAACAACGACCACGTGCTCAAGCCCGGTCAATTCGTCAACGCGTCGATCCAGAGCTTGCTGCTGTCGGACGTCGTCACCGTCCCGTCCAGCGCCGTGCAGCAGTCGACGAGCGGTTCATACGTCTACCTCGTGCAGCCGGACATGACTTTGGCCCAACGCCCGGTCACGGTTGCGCGCGTGGCCGGAGACACGACCATCATCGCTTCCGGGTTGAGTGCAGGCGAGACGGTGGTCACAGATGGCCAATACAGCCTGAAGCCGGGCCTGAAAGTGTCCATTTTGCCGAACGATGCCGGTCCCCAGAGGGTCGCCGATCGGACCAGCGCGGCACAGTAAATCCGACATCCCGCCTATTGAAGGTAAGCTCCTGTGAACATCTCGAAGCGATTCGTCGAGCGTCCCGTTGCCACTGCGCTGCTGACCCTCGGCGTAATTCTGGTGGGCGCCGTCGCCTATCTGCTGTTACCGGTATCCTCGCTGCCGCAGGTCGATTTTCCGACCATCGCTGTTCAGGCGACCCTGCCAGGTGCCGATGCCGAAACCATGGCGGCCACGGTTGCGAGTCCCCTCGAGCAGCAGTTCGCCAACATCCCGGGCGTTGCGCAGATGACGTCCACGAGCACGCTCGGCACGTCGAACCTGACGCTGCAATTCGACCTCAACCGGAATATCGATGGCGCTGCTCAGGATGTGCAGACCGCCATCAATGCGGCAAGCGGGCTTTTGCCGAAGACGATGCCCAATCCGCCGACCTATCATAAAGTCAATCCTGCCCAGTTCACCGCAATCTCCATCGTGATGCAGTCGGACACCATCCCGCTGCCGAAAGTGATGGATGACGCCAC
>DATBYU010000051.1:0-7457 GCA_036513555.1 Candidatus Dormiibacterota bacterium
ATGACGGAAGACGCTGTCTGAGATCTTCAGGACGCGCTCGACCTCCTGAACTTTGGCGCGGTCGAGGTCGAACTCTTCGACGACGTAGTGCCCTTCCCGCTGATCGTTGACCGTGTACGCAAGGCGCCGCTTACCCCAGGGAGTGACCTTCTTTACCTGGCCCCCGTTCGTCTGGATCAGCTGGCCGACCTTTTCGATCTCCTGCTGGACCTGCTGGTCATCAAGCTCCGGCTTGACGATGTACATGAGCTCGTAGGCTGACAAACGCTACCTCCTTTCCTATGGATTTGCTCCGACTATGGCCTCGCGGCGGCAGCGGAGCAGGAAAGCGTTCGTAGTCTAACAAACTCGCGGCCTGGGAGCCCGACTAAAAAAGCGGCCGCCCAAAGGCGACCGCTTGCGGAGGGAAACCCGTGGCCATTTTATACCCTCGATATATGATTATGAAACTTCAGCCATATCACGTGCGGTTGAGCCTGAGGCACGGTCGGGGCGACAATCTGGATCGATGATCCAGGCAATCAAGGACCACAACCAGCTCAATGGAACCCGCTTCAGCACCATCGAATTTCTTGTCGTTTTCTTCGCCGCAGTCCTCATTGCAGCCGGCTACCTGCGCCTGGGCAATGCGCTCGGGGCAATCCTTGCGGGGGGTATCGCCATGAACTCGTTGTGGATCGTGGGATTTGGACTTAGATCCTGGAGCCGCCGTGAGATGGGCGCAGGAATCGGAAGGCTGTTCAACAAGGAATACCGTCAGCGGATGTCACGCGAGCATCCGAACCTCTCCCGGCAAACGGCACTGATTACGGTGAGCTCGCTGATCCCGTTTGCAATGACCGTTCTGATCCTGGCCGAGCTCATCGGCTTCCGCCGCTGACTGGAGGGGCTGTTACCCGCGCATTGTGTTGACGATGCGGCTGACCTGCTTGACGTGTGGCCGCTCATGGCCAGCCAGCCACCACCCATAAAACAGGACCGTCCGCTCGAGGACCGCTCCCGCCCCCGTGACCGTCGCCACGCGTGACCAGCCTTTGCGCGGCAACGGGTCGAGGACTGCCAGTAAATCGGCACGCTGCCTGGCAAAGGCGCGCAACGATGGCCGGAATTCCAGGTCGAGATAATTCGTCTTGTCGATCCAGCTCCGAGGATTGACCGCCCGCAGCGTTGGTCGGTCCTCGGCGATCATCGTCACCATGCAGTTGCCCCAGATGTCGGCGCACGCACGGAGATGAGCAAGCACATCGTTGGCGGACCACTCGTCGCGGGCGGGAGCGCTACGCAATTGAGCTGGCGCCAGGCTGGCGGTCAGCGCGGCGATCCGCAGCGGCGTTTCGGCGAGCAGGCTAAGAACCTGCTCAATCGTGAGTGTCTTGTTGGGCACCTGACGGATGGTGGTCGGCGGGGGACTCGAACCCTCGACCTCTTGGATGTGAACCAAGCGCTCTAACCAGCTGAGCTAGCCGACCGGTGCGGCCATTGTAAGGCTAGCGCCGGGCGGCTTTGGCGAGGGCGCGAGTGACAGCCTCGGCGGCCTCCATCGGAAGGTACTGGATCGCCTCCGTCACGACCCGGTCGGCTTCGTCGGGCGGCAATTTGCGTCGCACCACCTCCAACTGCTGATCGACAAGGTCGGCCAGGATCTGGGCCATCTCCTGCCGCCGGCGCCGCTTGAAGAGCTCCTGCTGGGCCGGGTAACCATTGCCGAAGGTGACCGGGAACCCCAGCCGCTGCAGCTCGGCCAGGTCGCGGAAGACGGTCCGTTCGCTGACCTTCAGAATTTCGGCAAGGTCGAGCGCCCGGATCCCCGGGCGAGCGGTCGCCATCGACAGGATGACCAGGAGCCGATGCAAGCGACCTGCTCGATTCACGTTGCTGAACGTAGCACTGCCTACATGGGTCTGCAATTCGAGGACGCTCCCTACAATCGGCCTATGAGCGCCGTGGTGGGCGAGCCACGCCGATTCCGAGGCCGCATTCCGGGTGCCGTCTGGCTGGCGGTCGCGATCATCCTGGCGCTGGCAGTTGTCTACGTGGCGCGCCAGGTCATCCTTCCGTTCGTGCTGGCACTCTTTCTCACCTACCTCCTGCTACCGCTCGTAAACGCCATGAGTCGCTCGGCCCGTGGGCGTCGGGGAACCCCGCGCGTGATTGCAACCTTTCTCGCGCTCGCTGCGTTCATGGGCGTCCTGGTCGTGGCCATCCTGGTGCTGGCGCCAGTGGTGGCCGGCGAAGCCAATCGACTCGGCAGGGCTATGTTCTCGACCGGAGGACAGGAGCCTGCACTGGCACGCCGGCTCGCCGCCACCTTCCAGTCGTGGCGAGACACGATCTATGGGACCGGCGTCTTCCCTCCCGACGTAGAACGGCAGCTCGATCAGGAGGTGCGCGACGTGGTCGCCGGAATCGGAGAAACCGTGGGCAATATGGTGCAGGGCTCAGTCGCGCTCTTTCCCAAGCTCCTGGAGCTGATCGCGGTCCCCCTGCTCACCTTTTACATGCTGCTCGATGGGCCGCGGCTCGTCCGGGAAGCGAGAGGGTTTCTCCCGTCGGCCCGTCAGGATGACGCGCGGGAGCTGATGCAGCGGCTGAATCGGACGATGCTGGAATACGTACGCGGCCAGCTCTTGACGAGCGTATTCATCGGGATCGTCGCGACTATCGGTCTCTGGGTCATCGGGCTCAGGATGGCGCTGCTGGTCGGGGTGGTCGCCTTTTTCCTCGAGGCCGTGCCGTTCTTCGGCCCGTTGATCTGGGGGACGCTGGCGGTCGTGCTGGCGCTTGCCCAGGGTGGCCCGGGCAACCCTCTCCCGATCTTCGTCGGCATCTTTGCGCTGGTGGCACAGCAGGTCGACAGCCACGTCTTTGCGCCCTGGATTCTAGGGCGGTTTACACGGGTTCATCCGCTTCTGTTGATCTTCAGCACCCTACTCGGCGCCTCGCTATTCGGATTGATCGGCATGTTCTTGGCCGCGCCGATCACCGCGCTCGCCAAAGAAACGTTTCTGTTCGCGATGGAACGGGTAAAGGCTAAGCGCGGGGCGGCCAGCTTGAGCGTGTCCGCCTGATCGCGATTCCAGTTGGTAAGGTGAAGGATTCCATGCCCAAAGAGACAAAGGACGGGAAGGCGAAGGCCGCCAAGGAACCTCAGGCGGAGGTACCCTCGGAGGTCGCCGCCGAGAACGGCGCGAGCGGCGCGGCCAAGGCCCGCACCGCGATTGACGACGTGATCGCCGCCATCGAAGGCGCGCGCGACAAGGTCATGGCCGATGAGGTCAAGGCTCTCACCAAGCTCGGCATTCCGCGTGCCATGGCGTACCAGATGGTCGCCGCCCGATTCCACCAGAACGTCGTGACCGACGGCGAAGGTGGCGGACCCGAGTTCGAAAACAGCCACTGGAACGATCGGTAAGAGTGAACCGCGACCGTTACTGACGGTCGCCCAGGCGCGCGAGCGGATCCTAGATCGGATCGCCGCGCTCGACACTGAAGTAGTCGCCCTGACCGAGGCCCGTGGCCGCGTGCTGGCCGAGGACGTTCGCTCCGAGCGGGACGTACCGCCCTTTGCCAATTCGGCGATGGACGGCTTTGCCGTCCAGGCGCGCGATGTCGCCCAGGCGTCGGCGGCACGGCCCGTGCGGCTGCGAGTCCTCGGCGAAATCCGCGCCGGCGCCGCCCCACCCGCGGCGGTGCAGCCACAGACGGCGCTGCGCATCATGACCGGCGCCATGATCCCCGAGGGATCGGACGCCGTGGTGCGGGTCGAGGACACCACCGAGCGCGATGGCACGGTCGAGGTGCGCGTCCCCGTTGCCTCCGGCACGAGTCTGCGCGGCGCCGGCAGCGATCTTCGCCGCGGCGACCTGCTGGCGTCGGCGCAACGCGTCATCACACCGGGCTTGATCGGCGTGCTGGCCTCGGCCGGTCGCGTCGCGGTGCGATGCATCCGCCGGCCACGAGTGCTGCTCTTGACCACTGGCGACGAGCTTCGCGAGCCGGGAGAGGCGCTGGGGCCCGGCCAGATCACCAACACCAACCGCTACACCCTGTTCGTCGCCGTCCAGGAAGCGGGCGGGATCGTGGTCGATGCTGGAGTGGCGCGCGACGAGCGCGGCGACCTAATCGAGCGATTAGCCGCGGCCGGCGAGACGGACCTCGTGGTGACGAGCGGCGGCGTGTCGATGGGAGGCTACGACCTCGTCCGGGGCTTACTCGAAGAGCGTGATGCGGTCACGTTCTGGCAGGTGGCCCTGCGCCCCGGCAAGCCGCTGATGTTCGCTACCGTCGGCGGGGTGCCGCTGATCGGGTTGCCGGGCAACCCGGTGTCGACCCTGGTGGCCTTCGAGCTCTTCGTACGGCCGGCCCTGCTCAAATTGCAGGGACGTACGGACCTCGAACGACCACGACTGACGGCGATCACGGAAGAGCCGCTGCAAACCCCCCCGCACCTCGAACAGTACTTTCGCGGCATCGCACGGCATGACGGCGCTCGGATCGTCGTTCGCCTGACAGGAGACCAGGGCTCGCACGTGCTCCGCTCGATGGCTGATGCCAATTGCCTGGTCGTCGTGCCGCTCGGGACGAGCGAGGTGGCGGCGGGAACAGCGGTGGACATCATCCCCCTAGGGCCTATCGGCTAGGGGAGGGAACAATTTAGACTCTCTCTGGAGGGAGAAGCGATGGGGCGAATCGACCCGGAAAGGATCCGTAACGTCGCCTTACTCGGCCATAGCCACGACGGCAAAACGAGCTTGGCCGAGGCGATGCTCTACGCCGGCGGCGCGGTCGATCGGCTGGGGCGATCGGACGCGGGCAACACCACCTTCGACTTCGAGCCCGAAGAGGTCAAGCGAAAGATCTCAATCGGCACCGCCGTCGCGCACCTGACCTGGCACGACCACAAGATCAATCTGCTCGATGCGCCTGGCTTCCAGGACTTCGCCGGCGAGGTCGTCGGGGCCCTACGGGCGGCCGAGGGCGCCCTGCTGGTGGTGGGGGCGAGCACCGGCGTCGTGGTCGGGACGGAGCTGGGGTGGCACCAGCTGCGCGACCGAAATCTGCCGACGCTGGTCGTAGTCAACAAGATGGACAAGGAGAATGCCGATTACTGGCGGACGGTCGACGGGTTCAAGGAGTTCAGTCCGCGCCCGGTCTCGATTCAGGCGCCGATCGGCCATGAGGCCGGCTTCAAGGGCATCGTCGACCTGTTGACGCGCAAAGCCTATGAGTTCGATCAGCAAGGTCACGCGAGAGAGGTCCCGCTTCCCAGCGACCTGGCCGCCGAGGTCGAGTCGCGCCGGTCACCGCTTGTTGAAGCGGCGGCGGAGACCGACGATGCGCTGCTCGAGAAGTACTTGGAAAGCGGCGAGCTGAGCGATGCCGAGGTCACGGCGGCACTCGCCAAAGGCGTGGCGGCCGGCACGATCGTTCCGGTCTTATGCGCCGCAGCCGGCAAGTCGATCGGCATTGGGAGCCTGCTCGATGGCATCGTCGCGCTACTGCCTTCGCCCAAGCAAGCCCACCCCGTGGAGGCGGTCAATCCGCGCAACGACCAGCCCGAAACGATGACCGCCGACCCGGCCCGGCCGCTGGCCGCGCTCGTCTTCAAGACCACCGCCGATCCATTCGTGGGCCGGATCAGCTATGTCAAGGTCGTGTCGGGGACACTGACCCCCGGAACTCCGCTCCTGAACGCATCCAGAGACCAGCCGGAGCGGCCGGGCACGATTGGATATCCGAAGGGGAAGACGCTCGAGCCGGCGACCGAAGTCGTGGCGGGCGACATTGCCGGGATCAGCAAGCTGCAAG
The DNA here is from genome assembly GCA_036513555.1 of Candidatus Dormiibacterota bacterium. Lineage (GTDB taxonomy): Bacteria > Chloroflexota > Dormibacteria > CF-121 > CF-121 > CF-13. The sequence goes on from DATBYU010000051.1 coordinate 5,809, forward strand.
CGGCGGCCACCGGCGACACCCTCGCCAGCCGGGATCATCCCCTGCGGCTCCCACCGATCCAATATCCGGAACAGACCTACAGCGCCGCCGTCAGCGCCAAGAACAAGGCCGACGAGGAAAAGGTCAACGCGGCGCTCGTCAAGCTCGTCGATGAAGACCCGACCCTCACGCTGGAACACGAGCCGATCACGAAAGAGTCGATCGTGCACGGCATGGGTGATGTCCATCTCGAGGTCGTGCTGGAGAAGATGAAACGCAAGTACGGCGTCGAGGGCATGCTGACGGTTCCTCGAGTGCCCTACCAGGAGACCATCACGAGCAGCGCCAAGGCGGAGAAGAAGTACAAGAAGCAGTCGGGCGGCGCCGGACTCTACGGGCACTGCGTTATCGACATTGCCCCAGTCCCGCGCGGGACGGGGTTCGTCTGGGAAGACAAGATCTTCGGCGGAAGCATCCCGCAGAACTTCCGACCCTCGGTCGAGAGGGGCGTGCGCGAAACGATGGAGCAGGGGGTACTGAGCGGCAACCCCCTGGTCGACATCAAGGTCCGCCTGCTCGATGGATCAACGCACCAGGTGGACGGCAAGGACATCGCGTTCAAGCTGGCGGGGGCCATGGCGATGCGCCAGGCGGTGATGGATGCCAGGCCGGTCCTGCTGGAGCCGATCATGGACGTTGAAGTGTTCGTCCCGGAGCGCAACATGGGCGACGTCATCAGTGACCTCAACGGGAAGCGCGGCAAAATCGCAGGCATGGAGCCCTCCGGTGACCACACGGAGAAGGTGCGCGCGCAAGTCCCCCTCTCCTCGATGTACCGGTTCCCGATCGATCTCCGGTCGATCACCCAGGGGCGAGGAAGGTACACCATGAAGTTCTCGCACTACGAAGAGGTGCCTGCTCACGCGGCGCAGCCGGTAATCGCCGCTTATCAGAAGTCCAGGGGGGGCGGCGAAGAAGAAGAGTAGGTCAGCGAGCGCGCGGCTCGGCCCATAGTGGCACGCCGGCCCACGCCAAGCCTAGCAGCGTTTTCGCATCTTGCAGCTCGCCGCTGGAACGCAGCACCTGCAGGTCGTGTGTATCGAAGGGATTGACCTGGAAAGATTCGTCGAGCTCGGCATGCGCCTCGGTCGCTGACAGGTCCTCGGCGAGGAAGAACGTCATACGCTCATCGCAGTAGCCCGGCATCAGGTAAGCACTCCCCAGGGTGGTCCATCGTTCAGCCTTGAGGCCCGCCTCTTCGGCGAGCTCCCGCCGAGCCGCCGCCCGGACCTCCTCGCCCGGTTTGTCGAGGGTACCGGCCGGAATCTCCCATAGCTCGCGGCCGGTGACGTAGCGAAACTGGCGAACCAGGACGATGCGGCCGTCCGCGTGGCGCGGGATGATCGCAACCGCGCCCGGGTGTCGAACGATCTCCCGTGTGGTGAGATGCCCATTGGGCAATCGCACCCGGTCGCGGTACACCTGGAAGAGTTTGCCGCCGTACACTTCCTGGCTGTCGACCTTTTCCTCCATACCGGGATTATCATGGCTGCTTAGGTCATGATCGAACGGACCGTTCTGGAAATCGCACAGCATCGCTTCTGGGCCTGGCAACGGCGCACGGCCCCGACGCCGCGCAGCCAGCTGCGCGAGACCGATCAACTGCTGGG
>DATBYU010000052.1:0-9787 GCA_036513555.1 Candidatus Dormiibacterota bacterium
CCGGGGTTTTCCGGGTCCGCATTGGCCAGGACACTGCACGCGGTAGGAATCGAATACCGTCACGAACCACAGCTCGGGAATCCGGTCGAGAACCAAGAGCCACTCCGCAGTGGTAGCCCAGCCGCTCGATCAATCTTTCAGAAAGTGCTTGAGTCCGACGGCAGGGGCGCCCTCCAGGCACTAACCAAAGCGGCAGTGACCCACCGCGTCGCGGTAATGTGCGCGGAACGGGACTCGAAAAGATGCCACCGCCAAGTAATTGTTGAGTCAGTTAGGGAACTGAATCCCGGGGTGTCCGTTACGACCCTAGCTTGAGTGTGAGTTGGTCACACGAACGCTTGGGCGGCCAGAAGATTCCCAAAACAAGAAAGTTCTTAGGGTGAGCGCGCATGTTGCCGACGAAGAGTAGGGCGTCCCTATCCGGGCCGCATAACTCCTGGAGCCACTTCTGTCTGATCCTTTCCACGCGGCGATGAGGTGGGTATGCCGTCCATCGTTGATAGGCTCTGCCGATCTCCCAGTCAACTATTGACTGCGTGTGGCCGGGGCAGTCGGTGGGTTGACAGCGATACCGGAGCTTAAACGCATAAGGAATCTTCTCAAGTTTCGATTTGGGCTCGACAAAAATGTTCATCTGATCGAGGATCGATTGCTGTTTGCGGTCCCATTCGTCCGACTCAGGCTCTGTGACAAGGTCAAGCACCTCTCCAGGTCTGATTACGGCGAGCGACGTCCCGTCTAACGCGTGCCGCACTTGAACCTCGCACATCGACTCAGCAAGCAAGGGCTCGACCATGGCGCGTCTCGCGGCCCATTCGTTCTTTGTGGAAAGTCGTCGTCCCAACTTGATGGTGTCGATGTCAGGAGTCCACGTCTCTGGCCGGCCGTCATGACCCGGTTTTGATAACAGAGTTATCTCCTGGTATTTGGCAAATCGGCGGTAAATCGGGAGGCTGCGGAATTGGATCGGCCAGAGACGTGCCCACCGGGGTGTTGGTGTGTCCGTGCGTATCCCTGCGACGCAAACTGCCTCGCCATGCCGCTGGCTAATGGCTGGGTAGGCCTTGACGGTGACCACAAGGCCGATTTCCCGGTAGCCACCCGCAAGCTCAAGTACGGATTGTGCGAGGAGCGACGCGGTTCGCTGGTCATCTATTTTGTGGCCTTCCCAGACTTCCATCACTTGGCTCGATCGGTCAATATCGTCAGAAACTGCTCCGCCTGGGCCAGAAGCTGGTCGAACGTCATGACCGTGATGCCGTGCAATCGCGAGTTCAACCCATGCAGCGCCTTCAAGGTTGTCTGGGGCCAGTCGCCTGAGCGGCCAATAACGACAGTCGCTCTGGGATGGTATGCAACGACTTGCGGATGATCATGTAACCCCGAGTGCAACTGCTCCGACGCCACGTCCAAGTAGCGATGGACTTGCCCAATGGCTTTGGAGGTTTCTGGACTGAAATAATAGTTGCGATGCTGAGCGTCAAACAAGAGAACGTTCATGTCCGGTCGCTTCAGTTCGACAATGTCCCGGTAACCGGACAGGAGGCTCGGAACCAGCAGGTCAACGGTATCGCCGACGGCGATGTGCCTGACCGAGTCGGCTTCAACATGTGCGATACCAAAGGCCCAGCTATGGCGGCGGCACCATTCCTGGTACAAAGCTTCATCACTCAAATTCTGCTCAAGGTGCGATCGCAGTTCGTCTATTGCGTGGCGGACTTCTTGTAGGCGTAGTGCGGCTCGCAGGGCGTCGGCCAAAGTGTCGTCAAGGAGATGGGTCGAAATGTGCTTAGCGATGTCCGGACGGCTTAGCACACGGAGTAGCGATCCGGCCGCCGCCGCCGGTTCCATGTCTCCAATCTCCGCTGTGTTTTCTGGACTCTTGATCAAGATATAGCTGCCACCCGACGGCCGTGCCGCGACCAGTTGATGGACTTTCACTCCTTCCACCAAAAGCTCAAGAGAAGTGGAATCAAGGGTGACGGACTTCTGTTCAACCAACTCCTCTGCACCCGTCGACCCACGCTTCAGCTTGTACGTCATGATCTTGACAGCAAGTTCGGTGGGTGCCGATTTGTGAGGGATATAGAACGGCACCATATCGACTCTAGTCGTGGAACTCCGATGCAGCGTAACCCGGCGAGAATAATCGAGCCGTCCACTACTGGCTTGTTCTCGAACGACACCTGTTACGTCAGAGTTCGGGTCCACTATATGACTGTTCCAGATTCTCAAACTGCGGCTATTTCGCTCGCTCTGTGACAATAGATGGTAGCCCCACGATAGTGGGCGCCGGGCGGGCTAGCTCACGCTGACGACCGTTGCCTGCCGCTCCCCTCCGGGGGTCTTGAACGTCACCGTGTCCCCGGCCTGATGATCGAGCAGGGCGCTCCCCAGCGGGGACGCGGTCGACATCAGGCCGCGGGCCATATTCCCTTCGGAGGGGCCCACGATCTGATAGGTTGACTCGCCGAATTCGTCACGCACGACCACCGTCGAGCCGATCCGCGCGACGCCTTTGGTGCCGCTCTCCTTGATGACCTGCACTCGCGCCAGGGTGGCTTCGATGGTCTGAACGCGGCCGTCGAGCATGCCCAGGTGCTGGCGGGCGTCGTGATAGGCGAAGTTCTCGCTCAAGTCCCCCTGGGAGCGGGCGGCGGCAACCTCCTCGACGAGGGCGGGACGGCGTGCACGCAGCTCGGCCAGCTCGGCCTTGAGGGACTCATAGCCGAACGCGGTCATCGGAATGGGGGCGCCATTGTCATTGGCCATGTCAAAACTCTATCGTGCGGCCACGCTTGGCGTGCGCTTCGCCGGCTTGGGCGTCGCCCGGCTTGATGCCCAAAGATACAGGCTCGCCAGGCTGCGGTTGGGCCGCCATTTCTCGCCGATGGCTTCGACCTCGCGGGGACTCGGCACGTGGTCGAGCCGGTAAAGGCGCTGAACGGCGGACCGAATGCCAAGATCGCCGATGGGCAGGATGTCGGGCCGCTCAAGGTTGATCAGCAGAAACATGTCCGCGGTCCAGCGCCCCAGGCCGCGGCTGGCCGTAATCTGCTCGCGAACCTGATCGTCCGACAGTTTGTCGAGGTGATCGACCTGGAGCTCGCCGGAGATGATGTGCTCGGCCAGCGAGCGGACGTACTCGACCTTCCTGCCGGAGAACCCGATGGCCCTGAAGTCGGCGGCATCGAGGGTGAGCAGCTCAGCCGGAGAAGGCATCCGCCCGTCGAAGCGCTCCTGGAGCCGTCCCGCGATGGCCCGAGCGGCGTACCCGGAGATCTGCTGACCGATAATCGAGTAGACGAGCACACTGAAGGGATCGCCGAGCGGTCGCGCCCGGCGCCAGGCTTTGGTATCGATCGGCTCCGTCGCATCGATGAGGCGCGCCAGCTTTCGATCCGCGGCCTTCAAGGCCGCCAGCGCGCGATTCCGACTCGCCGACCTTGTCTTCAAGGCGATCGATCCATCGTATAGATATAGGTATGGGCGATGATTCTCGCGTCCATCGGACGTCCTAAGGGCATGAGCAAAGTCACCGGCCAGATTTCGATCTCACTCGACGGCTTCGTCGCCGGGCCCAACCAGAGCCTGGAAAACCCCCTCGGCGAAGGCGGGATGCGCCTGCACGAATGGGCAGTCGCCACCGCCAGCTGGCGGGAACTACACGGACTGACGGGTGGCGAGCGCTCCGTCGATTCGGAGGTACTTGAAGAGGTCGTCCAGAATGTCGGCGCCTACATCATGGGGCGCAAGATGTTTGGCGGGGGCGAAGGTGCATGGGACCCGTCGTGGAAGGGCTGGTGGGGCGCCGACCCGCCGTACCACGTCCCCGTGTTTGTCCTTACCCACCATGCTCGCGACCCGCTGCCGATGCAGGGTGGCACCACCTTCAACTTCGTCACAGCGGGGGTCCGCACGGCGCTCGAGCAGGCCCGGCAGGCGGCGGCCGACAAGGACATCGTCATCGCCGGCGGCGCACACGCTATCCAGCAGTTCATCGCGGCAGGCCTACTGGACGAGCTCTACCTGCACATCGTTCCGATCGTCCTTAAGGCCGGCGAGCGCCTGCTGGAGAACGTCGGAAATCCGACGCTTCAACCCGTCAAGGTGATCGCCTCGCCGGCCGTCACGCACGTCAGGTACCGCATCGTCCGCTCGTAAGCTCGAGTCAGACTAGTCCGCTGGGTCAGCTAGCTGACTCAGCCCGGGCGGCTTCCGTCGCGCCGACCCCAACCAGGAGGAGCCAGGCACCGGTCACCATGAAGATGAAGGATGACATCATCCCAAGGCCGACGACGTAGAGGCCGGCGGCATTGCCGGTGAAGAGGATTACGGCACCGATTTGCTCCAGGACGAGGCAGGCGAAGCTGCCAATGGTCCGCCACAGAACGCCGTTGTCCGCATTGCGAATGGCCTGCCGGATGCTGTTGTAAAGGATCACCTCGACGATCACGAGGACGCCGATGATCTCGATCGCGATCGCCTGTCCGTTCTGGCCGCCCATAAGCACCAGTGAGCAGCGGATGAATACGGCGGTCAACCCGGTCAAAATCGTGCGCGCGCGATGTCGATGGACGGGATTCCTCGTAATGTCGTCGAGGTGCAGCGTCATCGCGACGAACACCAGCCCGGTCAGCGCCGCCGCCCCGGTACCGACCACCGCGAAGTAGTCGTGCCACAACGCGGGCTGGTACATCGTTCAGGCGCCTCCGGGTAAGTGTAGTTGGACTAAGGCGCAGCGACGCTGGCGAGCTCGCTCGAGGTTTGGGCGGTCAGCCCAACCTTCTTATGTTCCGGCGGAATCACGACGACTGGCAGCTGCGCGTGCAGGACGAGCTGATGGCTCACGCTCCCCAGGAGGAGCTCGCCGAATCCGCCCAGGCCGCGGCTTCCGGTCACGATCAGATCGGGGTGCTGCTCGCGTGCCATCGCGATCAGCGTCGGCGCGGGAGCCCCGGTCTCGAAGACGGTCCGATACCGGACACCAGATTGCTTGAGGGGAGCCGACCACTCGTTCTCAAAACGGCTCCTTAAGTCATCCACCCAGTCAACGGGGAGATCAATCGGAGCCAGGCCGAGGCCCAAGGCCGAAGGGGTAAGCAGCTCGGCCACGTGCACCGCGACGATCTCGGCCTGGAGCGCCTTCGCCACCTCAATCGCCCAGGCGAGCGCCCGGGCGGAGCCGGTCGAGCCGTCCAGCCCGACCAGAATTTTCTTTGGAAGCATCGACCCTGTCGTCACTGTGGTTTGCATGTCACGCACCTCGATTTTGGTGACGAGGAGGCGGAGGAGGGAGCCTCCGCCTCCAGGTTGCGTTAGGCGAGATTCGGACGACGGCTGCCGGTGATGTTCAGCAGCAGGCTGCCGGCGTTGACGACCGCCAGCACCCCGACGATATAGGCGGCCCACGCGACGGCGGTCACGGCCGTGAAACCAAACACGAAGGGGGAGATGAAGGTGACCACTCCGAGAATCACCGGAATCCACTCCGTCGGGTTTGCTTCGCGCATAGCCGCGGCCAGCAGGCCACCGAGAACCAATAGAACCCCCAGAATGTAGGCCGTCGTTGCCGCCGTCCCCTGCGAGGTATCACCGAAGGCGAAAGGCGTGACGAAGAGAGCGACGCCGAGAATGATCGTGCCGTAGTCCTGCCACCGCTTCCAAACAGTATTCATGTCTGCTTACCTCCTTTGTCCGAACACCGAGTTGACGATGCTGAAACGATACGCAACGTTTCATAATTAGGAATCATGAAAGCGGCGCGGCTATTCCATGAAAACCGCCAGGCGGGGCCGGGGCGGCCCAGGAGGTCGGCGACCGGCCATGCCATCCTCAAGGCGACTCGCGAGATCCTGGCGCAAGGCGGCGTGCATGGGCTCACGGTCGAGGGCGTGGCGGAACGATCGGGCATCGCCAAGACGACGATCTACCGGCGGTGGCGGTCGAAGGAGGACCTGGCGCTGGCGGCATTGCTCGAGGTCATCCGCGACGAGCCCCCGGCGCGCCACCTCGGCAATAGCCAGACGGCGCTCAGCGCCTACCTCGGGCAGCTGATCAAGAACGCCAACTCGAGACTGTATGGGCGCATCCTGCGGGGCCTCATTTCGGAGTTGGCCGTCGATCGCGAGCTGGCGCGGGGGTACCGGGAACAGGTGCTGGCGCGCCGGATCGCGGCCATCAGGGGCCTGCTGCTGCGCGGAATCGAGCGTGGCGAATTGCGTCCCGACCTTGATATGGAGATCGCCATCGAGCTGCTCCTCGGCCCGATCTACTACCGCCTGCTCATGAGCGGTGAGCCATTGACGAATGCGTATATCGACCGGCTGGTCCGCGCGGTGATGGCGTATGGTCGTGAGAATGAAGGACGCTGAGCTGGAGCGGTTCCGTGAAGAGAAGAACCACGTGTTTGCCCAGGACCCGAACTCGCCGCTAACGCCCGAACAACGCCATGCCTTCGGCGGGCTGGACTATTTTGACGAGAACCCAAAACTCGTCATTCACGGGAGTATCGATCCTAATGTGGAGCCCGGTGAAGTGCCCATGTCGACCTCCGGAGGCGAGGAACAGATCTACCGGCGCTTCGGTCTGGTGCGCTTCCATGTTGACGATCAGCCTGCGCAATTGGTCCTGTACGCATCCGACGACTCGGACGAGCTCTTCGTCCCGTTCCGAGATGCAACCTCAGGGAAAGAGACCTACGGGGCGGGCCGCTATTTGGAGGTGCACGCCCATGGAGACCACGTCACGATCGACTTCAACTACGCCTACAACCCCAACTGCGCATACGACCCATCCTGGAGCTGTCCTCTGCCGCCTCCGGAGAACTGGCTCAAGGTCCCAATCCGCGCCGGCGAGAAGACGTTTGGGGACGGCGGCGGGCACTGAGCGTTCAGAGCGCCGGCCTGCTTCTCTACCGGCAGCGGGATGGGAAACGTGAGGTGCTCCTGGTTCACCCCGGCGGACCCTTCTGGCAGAAACGCGACGAGGGTGTTTGGTCGATACCGAAAGGTGAGTTCGCCGACAATGAAGCGGGCATGGACGTGGCACGGCGCGAATTTCACGAAGAGCTCGGGACTGCGGCGCCCACTGGAGAGGCAACTCCCCTAGGCGAGGTGCGGCAGACTAAAGGCAAGGTCGTCCACGCGTGGGCTTTGCCCGGCGACCTCGACGTCACGCGAATCACGAGCAATACGTTCGAGATCGAGTGGCCACCGCGCTCGGGCAGAATGCAGCAGTTTCCCGAGGTCGATCGGGCCGGATGGTTCGACGTCGATTCGGCACGTCGCAAGCTGTTGCCGGCGCAGCGTGCGTTCATTGACCGTCTCGAAGAGCAGTTGTGACCTTCGCCGAACTAAGCGGCTATCTCGACCGGCTGGAGTCGACCTCGAGCAGGAACGAGCTCGTGAAAACGCTCGCGGAGCTCTATACGAAGAGCTCGGCCGACGAGATCCAGCCCCTGACATACCTGATCCAGGGCCGGCTGGTCCCCTTCTTCGAGCCCGTCGAGATCGGTCTCGGCGAGAAGCTGGTCATCGCGGCCATCGCCCAGGCCTTCGACAAGCCCGCGGATGAGGTGACCAAACTCTTCGGCCGGCTCGGTGACCTGGGGATGGTGGCGGCGACGCTCTCGACGCACGGGTTGAACGCGGCGCTGCCCGTCAGCGAGGTTCACGCGAGGCTGATGGAGATCGCGCTTGCGAGTGGCGCTGGATCGGTCGAAAAGAAGCGGTCGCAGTTCGCCGCCCTGTTGAAGCAGGTCGATCCCGTCTCAGCGAAGCACCTGGTACGGATTGCCCTCGGTCGCTTGCGCCTTGGCATCGGCGATCCGACCGTCCTCGACGGGCTGTCGTTTGCGAAGAAAGGTGATAAGTCGCTGCGACCGGTGCTCGAGGGCGCCTACAACCGCGTGTCCGACCTCGGTTTGATTGCGAAGACATTCTGGTCTGGCGGGGAAGGCGAGGTCAACGCCTTGAAGGTGACGGTCGGGCGGCCGATCCGCAGCCAGCTCGCGGAGCGTCTCCCCAACCCTGAGGCCGTTATCAAGCGTCTTGGACTCGTCGCCGTCCAACCGAAGTACGACGGCATCCGGGTGCAGATCCATAAGAACGGCTCGACGGTACGCGTGTTTTCGCGCAACCTCGAGGACTACACGCTGATGTTCTCCGAGCTCACCGCGGCGGCTCAGACGCTGAAGGACAAGACGCTGATCCTGGACGGCGAGGCGATCGCGTACAGCAAGGAATTAGAGGAATACCTTCCGTTCCAACTGACCGCGAGCCGGCGGCGGCAGCATGGTATCGAGCAGGCCGCCCGGGAGCTGCCGCTGGTCGCTTTCGTCTTCGACATCCTTTACCGTAACGGCCGCGACCTCACCGAGCTGCCCTACGAGGAGCGACTCGCCCTGGTCGACGAGGTGATCGCCGGATCCGCCGTGCTGCTGCCGGCGCCAATCATCAAGACCGACTCGGTCGAGGTCCTCACCAAAACGCTGCTGGACAATATCAGCCAGGGCCTCGAAGGCGTCGTGGTCAAGCGACCGGACTCGAAATACCAGGCGGGTGCGCGCAACTTCAATTGGGTGAAGCTGAAGCGCCACACGAGCGGTGAGCTCAACGACACGGTCGACCTCGTCCTGCTTGGCTACTACTTTGGGAAAGGCAAGCGGGCCGAGTTCGGCGTCGGCGCGCTGCTCGCCGGCGTCTACGACGCCGAACATGACCGCTTCGCCACCATTACCAAGCTGGGGACCGGCCTGTCCGACGCCGAATGGCGCCAGATCCACGAGCGCGCCGACAAGCTGCAGGTGGATCACCGGCCGGCGCGGGTGGATTCAATCCTTACGCCCGATGTATGGCTCGAACCCGAAGTGGTCGTCGAGGTGATGGCGGACGAAATCACGCCCAGCCCGAGACATACCGCCGGCATGGCCGGCGACGAGCCCGGGTTTGCGCTGCGGTTTCCTCGGGTGGTTTCCTTCAGGGGCGGGGACAAGCGGCCGGAGGACGCGACGACCGTGAACGAGATCGCCGCGCTCTTCCGTCAGCAGCGCGAACGCAAACCACCCGCCTGAACGACGGGCTACGAGGCGACGCCCGCTGCCACCCGCTCCTGGACTTCGTTCAACCGCCCGGTCTTGACGTCGTAGACGAATCCGCGCACCCGATCCTTCTTGGGAACGAACGGGCTGGCCTTGATTCGAGCGATTGACTGCCGGACGTCGTCTTCGAGGTTGGAAAACGCCTCGAGGGCAAATGAGGGACGAATGCCGGTGTCCTTCTGGATCTGTGCCTTCACCGCATCGTCGGTGAAGGTCAGCATTCCGCAGTCCGTATGGTGGATCAAGATGACCTCTTCCGTGCCGAGCAGGCGTTGCGAGATGGCGAGCGACCGGATGGCGTCGTCGGTCACGGCGCCGCCGGCGTTGCGGATGACGTGCGCGTCCCCCTCGTTGAGGCCAAGGATCTTCGAGACGTGGAGTCGTGCATCCATGCAGGCGACGACGGTCAACTTTTTCGCCGGTGGGAGAGGAAGCTCACCTTTGTCGAATCCAGCGGCGTACGCCTCGTTGTTTCGAACCGCATCGTCTGTCGCGCTCATGAGAACCTCCTGATCACGTTCCATTGCCATCCCGACGGCGCTTGACCGAGTTAGTGGCTAATGTTGACTGTTTCGATCCAATTAGTCAAGAACGTGGGGAGGGAAACCGGGGTTCGAGGCTCGGGTCGGGGCGACGCAGCCCCCGCCGCCCCCAGAAAGTAAGCCATAACATCGCGATCACGAAGGC
>DATBYU010000053.1:0-5331 GCA_036513555.1 Candidatus Dormiibacterota bacterium
GAGTCGGTAACGACGACGCCCAGGATCGCCAGCGCCAGGATGCCGATGACTGGGAGCACCTTGCGCTTGTTTCGAAGGTAGAAGTGCCACAGGGAGAGCGGGTTTTCCATGCACGCTCCTCCAATGATAGGTGGCGTCCATTAGGCGACCGTAGAATGAGCTCGCGTTGGCTGAGACGGTCGACTTCTATCGCATCGATGATCTCCTGACGGAGGAGGAGCGACTCGTCCGGTCGACTGTGAGCCGTTTCGTCGACGACCGTTTCCTCCCCATCGTGGCCGACCATTACGAGCGAGGGTCCTTCCCCATGGAGGTGGTGCCCGAGCTCGCCCGGCTGGGTGTCTTTGGCATGCACCTGCAGGGCTACGGCGCGGCCGGCATGAGCAACGTCATGTACGGACTCGCCTGTCAGGAACTGGAGCGCGGCGACAGTGGGCTGCGCAGTTTCGCTTCCGTGCAGGGATCACTCTGCATGTTTCCGATTCATCGCTATGGCTCCGATGAACAGAAGCAGCGCTGGCTGCCGTTCATGGCCAGAGGTGAGGTGATCGGGTGTTTTGGCCTGACCGAGCCGGAGTTTGGCTCGAACCCTGCCGGCATGGCGACACGAGCCCGCCGCGACGGCGGCGACTGGGTGATCAACGGCACCAAGCGCTGGATCACGAACGGCAACGTCGCCCACCTGGCGATCGTATGGGCCCGAACCGAAGAGGGCATTCGCGGCTTCCTGGTCGAGACGGGCACGAAGGGTTTCCAGGCGCGCGAGATTCATCACAAGCTCTCGATGCGCGCCTCGGTAACCTCGGAGTTGATCCTCGACGACGTCCGCGTTCCGGCTCGCAACGAACTGCCCGGCGCCCAGGGTCTCAAGGCGCCGCTGTCGTGCCTCAACGAGGCCCGCTATGGAATCGTGTGGGGCGTGCTGGGCGCCGCCATCGCCTGCTACCGCAGCGCCCTCGAGTACGCGAAGGCCCGCGTCCAATTCGATCGGCCGATCGCCGGCTACCAGCTAACGCAGGAGAAATTGGTCAATATGCTGACGGAGATCACGAAGGGCCAGCTGCTGGCTTTGCAACTCGGACGCTTGAAGGATAAGGGCACCGCGACGGCGACCCAGATCTCGATGGCCAAGCTGAACAACGTGCGCGAGGCCCTCCAGATCGCGCGCGAGGCGCGCACTATCCTCGGCGCAAACGGGATCAGCCTCGAGTACCCGGTGATGCGGCACATGAACAACCTCGAGACGGTCCTGACGTATGAAGGGACGAGCGAGATCCACATGCTTGCCATCGGCGAGGAGATCACCGGGCTCAGCGCCTTCAAATAAGCGTCAGGCGTTTTTCTTGTCGACGCCGAACATGGGCAGGCACGGCTCCAAGCCGTGGATCTGGATGTCGTTGCGACGGTTCTTCTCCCAGGTCTCACGGGTGAGGAGCAGTCTTATCTGGCGCACGGGCGTGCCACGCGGGGCGCCGATGTCGTCCCCGTTCTCCACGTAGCCGAGGGCGCGCGAGACCGCCAGCGATGCGACATTGTTCTCAAAGGCGCCGCTGGTCGCGCGCTCCGCGCCGAGTCCCGCGAAGGCCAGGTGCAGGATGGCGGCGCGCATCTCCTTGCCGACGCCTCGGCCCTGGTAACCCTGTCCGACCCATGACCCGGTGCCGACCTGGCGCTTGACCGCAAAATCGGTCGCGAGCATCCCTTGCACCCCGACGACCGCATCGCCCTCCTTGACCATCATCGTCAAGTGCCAGTTGGTCGGCTTCCAGTTGGCCCGCGTTCCCCAATAGAACTGGAGCGAATGTTGCGGCCGGATCTCCGGCGGCTCGTCCGTCCATGGAGTATCGAATGGCATCAGGCTCGGATCGTGGATGCCCAGGTTGGCGAGCGCGTTCAGCTCGCCAAGGTCTGCGTCGGTCGGGTAGCGGAGGGTCAGGCGCGGGGTTTGGATCCAAAGCCCGAACAGTGGCCAATCTCGCTCGAGCTGCATTGAGCTAGGGCCGGATGGTGCGCGGCTTGTTGGTGTAGATCGCGTTCGCCGGCAGGGCCTTCGACCAGGCCAGCGAAACGGCATCGTCGACGGTCCAGACGCCGATCAGTTTGCCAGCGTCGTGCAGTTCCTGCGCGGTCTCGGGTTCGATCGACGCCCAGTGCGGACAGAAGACATCGGCCTCCGCATCGTCCATGACGCGCAGGATGTCGACCGGGCGCGATGCCTCGAGCACGCCGGTCAGGATCTGCGGCTCGAGGTCGGCGATTCGTTTGATCGAGCGGTGGTCGAAGGAGATCACCACGACGTCGTGGATCATCCCGGTCTCTGTCACGGTTTTCACGATCGCGTCCTCGATGCCCGGGTAGGGCAGCGGCAGGTTCTTGATTTCGATCGCGACGCCCACGCGTCCCTTGGCCAGGGCCAGCACCTCGTCGAGCGAGGGAATCCGCTCACCCAAAAAGCGCGGGTCTTTCCAGCTTCCGGCGTCGAAACGCTTGAGCTCGGCCATCGTGTGATCGCGGACCAGCCCGCTGCCGTTGGTGGTCCGGTCGAGCAGGTGATCATGGATCACCGGCAAGCCGCCATCCTCGGACCGATGCACGTCGAGCTCGATCACGTCGACACCAAGCTCGATGGCCGATCGAAAAGACGCCAGCGTGTTCTCGGGGCATTCATCTGCGTTTCCGCGGTGGCCGCCGAGCAAGATGCGGCCACTTCGGAGTTTTGCCGCAAGGCTTTCCACGTGCGCCATCGTCATCGGCCCATCGTACGTGAACCGTCGCGAGATTTTTACATCGATCGGCACGCGCAAGAAATCTCTTAGACGGCCGTGACACCAGCAACGGCTTGGGCGCGCGCCGGCCGGTTCAGCCATGACCCTACCCAGGATCCGATCGCTGGCAGTGCGACGGCGGGTGCAGGTGCTGGCCATCGCCTTGCTGGTCCCCTTCCTGGCGGTGGCGCCGCTCCACCTCTTCATGCCCGCAACGGTAAAGGCGCACGGCATCCCGGCCCCGGTTCAGGTCGGCATCAGTTTCAGTCCGCTGCGCGCCGCCTACCTGGGGCTCGACTACCAGGCGGCCTTCAAGCGCTTGGAAGCGTTCCATTTCCGGGTGATCCGCCTCAGCACCTACTGGGATCAGGTCGACCGCGAAGGTTATGCCCAGCTCGACTGGCTGATGAGTGAGGCCCGCAAGTCGAATCAACCGATCGCCCTCACTGTCGGGATGAAAGCGCTCGGCTGGCCGGAGTTCTTCATCCCGCCGTCTGTGATGCCGATCAACGGTCTCCGCCAGGGCCAGGACGTGGCATCGGACAGCACCTTCCGGGCTGCGGCCCTCTCGTTCGTCGGGGATACGGTCCTTCGCTATCGGGATAATCCGGTGTTGGTCGCCTGGCAGGTCGAGAACGAGCCCTTCAACCGCGCGGGACCGCAACGGCTCTGGATCGATGCCGAGTTCCTCCGCGACGAGATCGCCAGCGTCCGCCAGCTGGACGGGCACCACCGCCCGGTGATCGTCAATGCCTTCAGTCATTTCAACCTCGTCTTCGATCAGGCCTCCGCCCGCCAGGGGTTCGACTTTCGCCAATGGCTGGGTTTCAATGCCGACAGTGCCGAACGCGATGGGCTCTCTGTCCTGGGTCGGGGTGACGTGCTGGGCCTCGACGTCTACACTGCCATCGGCTACCAGTTTCTGGGCAGCGATCACATGAGCCACGCCGATAGCGATTGGCCGGATCGGCTGGCGCGGGTCCTGGACCTGGCCCATAAACAGGGCAAGCAGGCCTGGATTACCGAAGCCCAGGCGGAACCGTGGGAGTCGTCGAACCTCAACTATGCGGACCCTAAGAGCACCAGCCCGAAGGCGATGTCTGCCATCTTCGAGAACCTCAAGGACGTCGGATTCAGCACCGTCTTGTTCTGGGGCAGCGAGTACTGGTTGTGGCGGGCCGATCACGGTGACTCGAGCTGGATCGAGACCATCAAGGGCATCCTGCGCGACGAAGCGCGGGCGCCGGCGATGCCGCTGGCGGCCTAAAAGACCGCCCAGTTCACGGGCGAAAGCTGGTCATCGGTAAAGGCCAGGCCGGGCTCCTGTAGGTAGAGGTACCCAATCAGCCGCGCGACCCGGGCTTCCTGGTAGTACTGCCGGCGATGGTCCTGGTAGGCGCTCGAGTGGATCGCCTGGCTGCTGTTCCCCTGCGCCGCGCTCTCCTCAGCCGAGAGGATCAGATCGTAATTCTCGAGGAAGCGCTTGACGCGCGTGTCGCGGTAGAGGACAAGCCGCGCCGGGACATCGATCAGATCCGCCGTGAGGCGTGTGAAATCCCGGCGCATCGCGGCCAGTGAACCGGGTGGTGAGGGCGACTGTGTCTCGCGATCGAGGTCCTGGTTCAAGGTCGCCGCGGCACTCGTGACGCGGTCGAGATACGCGGACTCGGCCGGTTGCAGGTCGGCGGGGCGTACGAAGGGCAACGTCGCCTGACCATGGAGGAAGTCGATCACCTCGTAGCCGACCTCGCCGCCGCTGCCGGTGTCACGGAGGAAAAAGGCGTCGACCGGGGGCGATTGCTGAGCGCTGTAGCGGTAAAAGCCGACCCGATGGGTCTGCACCTCACGCAGCTTCGCCTGCCGTTCGGTGAGACAAAGGTCGGCAAAGTCCGTGAGCCCGGGGCTCTGCAGGACGAAGAGGCGGGCGTTGGAGTACGCCGCGACGCTCGGATCCGTGGTATCCAGGGCGAAGGCCTCGTACAACGCGGCGTCCTGTTTGGTAGCGGCGAGCGCCGAGGCCATTTTCTGGATGCCGGCCATGTCGAGCGGCCTCTGTCCAAAGACATTCACCTCGATGGTGCTGCCATCCTGCCAGCAGTGCAGCGCTTGCAGTCCCGCCCCCAGCGCGGGGCAGGCGATTACGTGTTCGGCCGTCCGCGATGGCCGGCGATCCGCCGAGATGCCGGCAAAGGCCAGGAACACGATCGCGACCGCGATACCCACGGCGATGAGGCCCGCGGTCCAGGCGCGTAGCCCACGCCGGATCGCTGCCGGGATCAGCCGGCGGCTGAGGATCAGCAGGACGGCGGCGGTCGGAAT
Source organism: Candidatus Dormiibacterota bacterium (assembly GCA_036513555.1). Taxonomy (GTDB): domain Bacteria; phylum Chloroflexota; class Dormibacteria; order CF-121; family CF-121; genus CF-13. The sequence goes on from DATBYU010000053.1 coordinate 5,085, forward strand.
GAAGAAGAGGGTGTAGGAGGCCAGGCTGAACACGGTGTCCGCCTGGGCGGTGCAGGGCATCCCGGGATACGTGGCGCCGGCACGCAGCGGCGCGATCAGCCAGGCGATCAGGAGGAGTCCGAGGGGCCAGATCCATCGGAGCAACCGCCCTTGGCGGGTCGGCGTTGTCGCGGCGACCGTCACTGGGCCAGGGAGATAACCGATGGGTGCCGGATCGGCAGCATGTAGTGGATGCCGGGCTCGAGCC
>DATBYU010000054.1:0-7415 GCA_036513555.1 Candidatus Dormiibacterota bacterium
CAGGACGCGATCGATCATGCAGTGCCGGCCCCGGCATTGGCGATGAGCTTGTTCATGCGATTCCGCTCCCGCCAGGACGACTCGTTCAGCGACAAAGTGATCGCGGCGCTGCGCAATGAGTTCGGCGGGCATCCGGTCAAAGCCGAGTAACGCCGTGGCCCAGGCCGTCACCGCCCCGCTGACCCAGAATATCCTGCGGGACGGGTTGATCCTGCCCCGCACGCCGGACCCGGCGGCCATGGTGATCTTCGGCGCCTCGGGCGACCTGACCGCGCGAAAGCTCGTGCCCGCGCTCTATAACCTCGCCCTCAATCGATATCTGCCGTCCGGCTTCAGCGTGATCGGTGTCGCCGATACCGCCATCTCCGAGGACGACTTCAAAGCGCGCCTGGCCGACGCCGTGCAGAAGTTCTCGCGGACCCAACCGGTCGACCGCGCCGTCTGGCAGAGCCTCGCCGAGGGGATCTCCTACGTGCGGATGCCGTTCGACGACGACGGGGACGGGTATGCCCGGCTCGGAGCCGAGCTCGACCGCCTGGATCGCGAGCGGGGCACCAACGGCAACCGGGTCTTCTACCTGGCGACCGCGCCCCAGTTCTTCTCCGTCATCATCGATCGGCTTGGATCCTCGGGCATCGCCAAGGCCGGCGAGGGATGGAAGCGCGTTGTGGTCGAGAAGCCGTTCGGGAATGACCTGAAGAGCGCCCAGGCGCTGAACCAGGCAATCCACTCTGTGTTCACCGAGCAGCAGATCTTCCGCATCGATCACTACCTCGGCAAAGAGACCGTGCAAAACGTCCTCGTGTTCCGCTTTGCCAATGGGATCTTCGAGCCGATCTGGAACCGCCGCTATGTCGACCACGTGCAGATCACGGTGGCGGAGGACATCGGCATCGAACGACGTGGCAAGTACTACGAGACCTCGGGGGCCTTGCGTGACATATTCCAGAACCACCTGATGCAGCTGCTCAGCATCGCCGCGATGGAGGCGCCGCCGAACTTCGATGCCGATAGCGTGCGCGATGAAAAGGTCAAGGTGCTCAAGTCGATCCACCCGATCGATGTCGCGAAAGACGTCGTCCGCGGCCAGTACGGCCCCGGCTGGGTCGGCGGCCAGGAGGTGCCGGGCTACCGGCAAGAGATGAACGTCTCGCCGACGTCGAACACCGAGACCTTCGTCGCCGTCCGCCTGAAAATCGACAACTGGCGCTGGGCCGACACGCCGTTCTACCTGCGCACCGGCAAGCGGTTGCCGAGCCGAGCCTCCGAGATCGCGATCCAATTCAAGAACCCGCCGCACCTGCCGTTTGCCAAGACGGCCGTCGAGGAGCTGACGCCGAACTGGCTGGTGATGCGCATCCAGCCGCACGAGGGGGCCTCATTGAAGATCGCGGCCAAGATTCCGGGGCCGGTGATGCGGCTGCGCACCGTCAACATGGACTTCTTCTATGGCTCGTCCTTCATGGTCGAGTCTCCGGACGCCTATGAACGCCTCGTGCTCGATTGCATGCTGGGCGACGCGACGCTCTTTGCTCGCGAGGACGAGGTGGAGCGTGCCTGGGGCCTGGTCGACCGGATCGAGGCAGGCTGGGCGTCGCAGCCGCCGCCGGCGTTTCCCAACTATGCTGCCGGCACCTGGGGGCCGCCCGAAGCGGATGCGTTGATCGAGCAGGATGGTCGGCGCTGGCGGCGGCCATGATCAAGAACCACGGCGAACTCACCACGCGCACATTTGTGGACGTGCACGCGATCCAGGAGGAGCTCGACCAGGTCCGCTGGGGCCTGCACGACGGCGCCGGTAGCGAGGCGGCGCAGCACGCCGCCGCCGAAGCGCGCGCCAGCGTCTGCAACCTGATCGCGGTCGTGGGCAATGAGCCGGAGCTGGGCGCGATTTCCACCGTGCTCGACCGTCTCTCCATCACGAATCCCTCGCGCACCTTGATCCTGCTCGCGCAGCACACGCGCGAGGCGGACAAGCTCGAGGCGCAGGTGTCCGCCCAGGAGCGCACCGAAACCGGCCACCGGGTCAGCACCGAGCGCGTGGTCCTGCATGCGCACGGCGAGCCTGCCCGGCACCTGGCCAGCCTGGCGGCCCCGCTCCTGATCCCCGATCTTCCGGTGATCCTCTGGTGGCCCGGCCGGCCCGAATTCGATAACCCGCTCTTCGACGACCTCTGCGAGCTCGCCGATCGTCTCATCGTCGATACCGACGAGGGCTTCGATGATACGGACCTGACCCGCCTCCTGGGTGTGGCTCGCCGGAAGAAGGCGCGGGCGTCCATCGGCGACCTCAACTGGGCACGGCTGATCGCCTGGCGGCACACGGCGGCGCAGTTCTTCGACATGCCCGGCATGCTTGCCCGCCTTGCTCACATCCACGGTGTCTCGATCTTTCACGGCAGCGACGGCTCGACCGCGCAGGCGCGGTTACTCGGCGGATGGGTTCGCAGCCGGATGGCGACGGCCGGGATCGACGTGCCCCTCGAATTTCGACCGGATGATTCGCACGAGCACGGCGTCTGCCGTTTCCTGATCTACACCGGCGGCGATGAGGGCCTCGCGCGCTTCAGCCTCAAGCGGCTTCGCGGCAACCGGCTCTTGACTCAGATCCGGCTCGGCGATCAGGACCTTTCCCCCCGAACCGTTCGCCTCGAGTCGCGACCCACTGAGGAATTGCTGGGCATCGAGCTGACCCTCCCGGGTCACGACGTGCTGTTCGAGCAGGCGCTCGACGCCGCACTCCGGTAACCGAAAGTGGTCGAGGCGATCACCCCGATTGTGGTTCCAGGACCGGCCGAGCTCGCCGAGGTCGCAGCCCGCTGGACGGCTGACCACCTGCAAGCCGCGGTCGCCCAGCGGGGCGCGTGTTACTGGGCGCTGGCCGGTGGCGAGACACCGCGCGGCTGCTACGTCCGCCTGGCGCAGCCACCGTATCGCGATGCGCTGCCGTGGCGGTCGGTCTTCGTTTACTGGTCCGATGAGCGGCAGGTCCCACTCGACGACCCGGCCAGCAACTACGCGATGGCGAAGACGGCGCTGCTCGACCACGTCCCGATCCCACCCGAGCAGGTGTTTCCCCTGGTCGGCGATCCGACCGCGGCCCTCCGTCGGATTCCCGCCGACGATCGCGGGTGGCCCCGCTTCGACATCATTCACCTGGGGCTGGGGGAGGACGGGCACACCGCTTCGCTCTTCCCCGGAAGCTCCGCGCTGGAGGAGGCACAGGCGCTCGTCGCGCGCGTGCACAACGCGCCCAAGCCTCCGCCGGAGCGGCTGACCCTGACCTTACCGGTGATCAACGCGGCCCGGGCCGTGCTCGTCATCGTGCAGGGAGCCTCGAAAAGGGACGCCCTGGCCCGGGTGCTGCAGCGCGATCCGGCGCTGCCGGCCAGTCATGTGGCGCCGGCCAACGGCGAGCTCCAGCTCCTGGTCGACCGCGCCGCGATGGGCAGCTGAAGACTGCCTCCCCCCTTGCGGGGGAGGGTCCCGGTGGGGGCGTTTCTTAGCATCGACTTACTCCCGCACTATCACTTAACTTGTGACTTGACACGCCCAACCCTGAGTGACATTCTTGTAACGCAGAGACTAATAAAGGACTACGTCAGGGCAGGGAAGGCAGCATGGCGATCGCGGGGGCACATCGATCAGCCGTCGCCCACGGGCATCGGGTCGAGCGGCGTAGACGCCGCAGGATCGCGCGGTCGATCGCGATCTGGCTGGCCGGCGCGGCAGCCTGGAGCGTGCTCTTCCTCGGACTGGGCTGGCTGGTCGCGGCCGGCTTCTACGGCCTGTTGGCGAACCCATGACGCCCCACTACGGCCGCCGTCGCCGCTATCGGCACGCCAACTACCACCTGCAGGAGTGGCACCGGCGCCGTCGTCGCGCACTGCAGCGCAACCTGATCGTCGGCTTCCTCGTGATCATCACCCTGCCGCTGGTGACCATCCCGGCGCTGGCCGCCCAGACAGTCGGCGATCTGCCGGCCGTCACCGGGCTCTCCTCCAGCGGGCTGCCCCAGGACATGCTGATCTACGATCGGAACGGCAACCTGCTCGCGGACGTCGGCGACCAGGGAGACCATCGCATCGTCGTGCCCCTCAGCTACATCTCGCCGAACGTGATCAACGCCACGATCGCCATCGAAGACCACACCTTCTACTCCAATAACGGTGTCGACCTCGGCGCCGTGATCCGCGCCGCGCTGGCCGACTACTCCCATCACGGCATCAAGCAGGGCGGCAGCACCATCAGTCAGCAGCTCGTCAAGCAGCTCTTCATCGGGCCACACCCGGACAACTCGCTGCAACGCAAAGCCAAAGAAGCGGCACTCGCCCTCGAGTTGAATCGTCGCTACAGCAAGAGCCAGATCCTCGAGATGTACCTCAACACGATTTTCTACGGCAGTCAGACCTATGGCATCGAGGCGGCCGCGCGAAGCTACTTCCAGACGAACGCCCACGACCTCAACCTGGCCCAGGCAAGCATGCTCGCCGGCTTGCCGCAAGCGCCGACCCAGTACAACCCGCTCGTCAACCTGGCGGCGGCGAAGAAACGGCAGCACGACGTCCTGACGGCCATGGTCGACAACCACTACATCACCCAGAAGGAAGCAGACGCGGCATACGCGCTCAAGCTGGATATCCATCCGCCCATCAATCACTTCGAAGCCCCCTACTTCGTCGACTACGTGTTGCAGACGCTGCGGACGCAGTACAACATTCTGCCCGGTGATCGGCGCGGCTACCGCGTCTACACCTCGCTCGACCTCAATCTTCAGCACATCGCCGAGCAGGTGGTCCACGACCAGATTGCGCAGAAGGGCAACTACTACAACTTCCACGACGCCGCCCTGGTGAGCATGGATCCGAAGACCGGTGAGATCCTGGCGATGGTCGGCGGCGACAACTACAACCGGCCGGGTGGCTGGATCAACATGGCGAACACGCCGCGCCAGCCCGGGTCCACCTTCAAGATCTACACCTACACGGCAGCCATCGCGAGCCGGAAGTTCAACATGATCACGCCCATCCTGGACGCCCCGCTGGTCTTTCCGACCTGGGGCGGCACCAGCGGCTTCGAGCCCTACATCCCGCTCAACTATGACCTCAGGTACCACGGTGTCCTCCCGCTGAAGATGGCGATGGGCAACTCCATGAACATTCCGGCGATCAAGACCGAGCTCCGAGTCGGGATCCCGAACGTGCTCGACATGGCCCGCCGTATGGGCGTCACCCATCTGAACATGCCGGACGACAACTATTCGCTGAGCCTGACCCTTGGCGGTTACGAAGTAACGCCGGTGGATATGGCGACCGGCGCTGCCACGCTCGCCGACATGGGGACGCGCCACATGCCGGCGCCGATCGTGTCGATCAAGGACGCGAGCGGCCGTGATGTCTTCAACTATGACCCGTCAAAGAACACGTTCCAGGCGGTCAGCCCGGAGGTCGCCTTCATCATCGCCGCCATCATGTCCGACGACAAGAACCGCTGCCTTGAGTTCGGTTGTCACGGCGATCTCACCCTGCCCGGCCGCCAGGTGGCCGCCAAAACCGGCACCACCCAGCTCTTCAAGGACAACTGGACGCTTGGCTTTACGCCGACCCTAGCGACGGCGGTGTGGATTGGCAACCCCGACAACACGCCGCTCAGTCACAACTCGACCGGTATCGTCGGCGCCGCGCCGATCTGGCACAAGTTCATGCAGCAGGCGCTGGCCAGCACGCCGGACCAGTGGTACGCGAAACCGGCCGGCGTCCACCAGGTCGGCGCCAACTACTTCCTGCCCGGGACCGAAAACGTCCGCTCGCAAGTCCTCGGCTGGCCGACCTGCGGCTTCCGGAGCTACAACCCCTACAACCTGACCTACGCCGACACCCTGGTCGACGGGGTGCCGTGCGTGCTCGGCGGGGGCGCCAGGGTGGTTACGACTAAGGGCCAGTAGCCGGCCCGCCGGGGGGAAAAGAAGGAGCGCCGGAAAGGGGACGTAACCAGCGCTCCTGAAGATCGTCGGCGTAGTAGCTAATTCGGCCCGGGGTTACGCTGTAGCCTGTGCCCGTGAAGGTGAAGCGCCGGCGCCAGCCACGATCCGTCTTCTCCCTGCCAAGGACCGGCTACATCCGGACCTCGGAGGCGCTGAGAAACCCCAAGCCGCCCCCGCGCTTGCCGCAGCGCAAAGGGGAAAGCGACAAGGACTACGCGGCGCGACTGGATGCGGCGCGCGAGGAAGCCTACGAACGGCTGCGGCGCCTCCGGCTGATGCGAGCGAAACGGGCGACCTCGTAGTACACTGCCGCCTGCCATGCGCCGTCTCCTCTGTCTGAGCGTCGCCCTGTGCGTCGCCGGGTGTGGCCCGCCGGTCGCAGCCGTCGGACCGTCGGCGACCGCTCATTCCGCGCCACCGCCGACCCCCACGCCAGAGCTAATTCCTTCTGCGAATTCCGCTGAGGAGGCGGCCCTGGGCCCAGGCGGGATGACGCTGCGACAGGAGATCGGTGCAGTGATGATGGTTGGCTTCAAGGGCTCGCTCACACCCGCGATCCTCGCGGACTGGCGCCAGCACCAGTTCGGCGGCTTGATCGTCGTTCCGATCAACCAGAATGGCCAGGACCCGGCAGCGATCCGCCAGTTGATCCAATCGGTACGCGGCGTGATGGCCCATCCGGTGCTAACGGCGACCAACCAGGAGGGCGGAACCGTCTGCTTCCAGGAGACGCGCGTGCCCTGCACGGCGGGTGCGCGCCAGGTCGGTTCGCAGGGCCCCGCGTCGGTTCAGTCGGCGATGACCAGTATGTCGCAGGGCCTGAAAGCGCTCGGCTTCGACATCAACTTCGCCCCCGTCGCGGACGTCTGGGACGGCGTCGATCTGGTTATGAGGGAGCGGAGCTACGGCCAGAATCCGCAAACAGTGGCGCAGGACGTGAGCGCCGCTATTGCGGGCATCCATGCCGCCGGCATCTATGCCGCGGCCAAGCATCTCGAATCGGCCGAAATGTTGCGCACTCGTGATTGGATTCCCTTTCAGGCGGCGATTGCCGCCCACGTCGACTTCGTGATGATCGGTCATTCCGATGTGCCGTCGACCGTCATTGAGATGCTGCGAACCGAGCTTGGCTACCCGGGCGTCATCATTTCGGACGACCTGCAGATGGGAGCGCTGACCCCCGAATTTCCACCGCCAAGCGCCGCCGTACGATTTCTCGCCAATGGCGGCGATATGGTGCTCGTGTCTCACGACATCGCGGTCGCCGACGCCACCTACGACGCCGTCCACGCGGCGGTGCTCAGCGGCACCTATCCCCGAACCCAGCTCGACGCCTCGGTCCAGAAGCTGCTGAGCCTCGGCCTGCGCTACATGCCCTAGCCCGGCGGTTCGGTCGGGACCTCGCCGCCCATCGCGTGGTAGCCGCCGTCGA
>DATBYU010000055.1:0-13191 GCA_036513555.1 Candidatus Dormiibacterota bacterium
GGTCAAGGTGACACCTTCGTCGTAGCGGTCGAGCGGCGCGACCATGAAGCGCACCGTGGCCAGCGCAAAAAATAGGCTGACCGCCATCGCCTGAACGATCACGGCTGGCGAAGGCGTTCGCCAACGGGCCGGCAGGCGCGAGGCGGTTAACGCAGGCTGGCGCATGGCCACGGTCGCCTAGCTCCCGGTCACCCGGTAGATCGCGACCGCGCCATGTCGGTAGACCGGATGCAGATAGCCATGGTCATCCGGGTGGAAGCCCGTCGCCGCCTCATCGGGCCCCCAGTAGAGCAGGGTCAGACGATTGGTACCAAGAAAATTTTGCAGGGCGCCGTCGGGCTCGTCCGGACTGAGGATGGCCGAGACGTTTCGGATCTTCTGGAAGTAGTCGAGGGTCTCGCTGTAGTGGCCGACGTAAACCGGGATACCGGCCCAGGCCGGGAGTAGCTGGCCCGCCGCTGGGGCAGAGAGCGCCCGGTCACCGGCCTGATGGTGGGCCGACAGCCATTGCATCGCCTGCCAGGCGTCATCGTTGATATAGGCTTCCGCGAACGCTCCTGACGCGAATCGAAGGGCGATCGCCAGCACGATGGCGGAGGACATACAGCAGACGGTCATCAGCACCGCCTGGATGCGGCGCGCTCGAGCCCGGCGCAGACGACCGGTGAGGCTTCCCAGCCCGACCGCCGCCAGGATGCCAATCGGAACGAAGAGCGCATCCAGCAGCCGGCGCTGGATATTCGCGACGTTCGGCAGGTAGAGCAGCACCGCCACCAACGGGGGCCAGACCAGCAGCAGCGCGAGTCCCTGGTCGCGGCGCCGCCAGGCGATCGTCATGCCAACGATGGCGGCCAGCAGCGGCAACCCGAGACTCAGGGCGAGGCTCACCGGCCCGGGAGCCTGGTGCCGCCATTGGCGCGCCCATTCCGCAATCGTCGGATCGCGGAAGAGGATCCAGGCGTTGTAAGCGAGGAGCGGCAGGGTCGTGGCAAACGCCGCCGCCTCGGCGGCGAGCGCCCGCCACGATGGGCGCTGTCGCCAGAGCAGCAACAGGGCCCGGCAGGCAACCCAGATGACGGCGAGCACCGGGATCATCTGCGGGTGAATGGCGGTGAGCGCAATCAGCGACAGCGACGTCAGTGCCAGCGGCCGCCAGCCGGGCGCCTCTGTGATCTTTAGCAAGCCCAGCAGTGCGATGACGATCAGGGCCGTGGCCCAGGCGAAATGGGGGATCGCCAGAATCGAGTACCAGCCGCTCAGCTCGGGAAGGTGCAGATCGAGCGCCTCCACGCGGCTGCCCAAAATCGCGGGGTTGCCGGCGGCCTGCGCCAGGAACCCGGCGCCGGAGCCGAGGACGACGAGGACCAGCCCGAGGCTTCGTTGTTGGGGCGGCAGCAGCCGGCGGCAGAGGCGCTCGACGGCGAGCACGAGGGCGATCGCGCCGGTGATCCGTGCCAGGTGATAGGTGGCGATCAGCGGCAGATGCAGCAGCGCCGCCAGGTGGCCGAAGAGCAGGTAGAAGCCAAAGAGGAAGACGCCGCCGTGCGGCTCGCTGGTGTAGGGGTCGTTCCAAAGCCACGACCCATCCGCGCCCTGACGCATCTTGGCCAGGTAGGTGGTGGCGTCGTCGGCGATGAAGAAGAAGCCGGCGAAATGATGACCCGCCGGCGCCCAGAGGTAGGCGAGCAGGTAGGGGAGAAGGGAGACGGCCGCGATCGCGGTCGCGAAAATCAGCGCGAATCGAAAGCGCCGCGCCCGGGGCGCGGGCGCCGGCGCGGGCTGGGTTAGCGGGAGCGCAGCAGCCATGGCGCGCTAAGGAAGAGGATCAGCGTTGCAAAGAAGAGCGCATTGGCGGCGAGGAAGACCACGGGATCCATCGTTTGGGCCGAGCGGAAACCCGCCTGCCCGAATGCCGGTCCCGCGGGCCACCGCGAAAAAAAGCTGAAGAGCAAGAGGACCCCGGAGAGGGCGACGGTCGGCAACGGTGGCCAGTCGCGCTGCGCGAGCGCGATCACGCTCAACCAGATCACAGGCAGCACGATCACCAGGTGATGCGTCCAGGTCACCGAGGAGAGCAAAGGAATCAGGGGGATGAATGCGACGGCGCGCGCCTGTGGCGTCTGCCGTCGCGTTTGCCACCACCACCACAGGGTCAAGATGGCGGCGGCGGCGATGAGCAGCACCGACACCCACGGCACTGCGATCCAGGGTTGGGTGTACGCGTTGGAGCTCAGCGTCCGGTCGAGCACGCCGGTGAGCGACTGGTTGGCATAGAAGGCCGTACCCGACGCGAGCGCCGGCAACACCTGCCCGAAGTACGCGACCGTATCCTGGAATCGGAGCAGCGCGCCGGCGGCAGTCACGATCGTAAGTCCGCCGAGCACGAAGGCAGCGGCGCGAAAGCGGCGATCGAGCAGGAGCCAGATGACCAGGATGAGCGGCGTCAACTTCAGCGCTGCGGCCACACCGATGGCGGCGCCGGCTGCCGGTCGGCCCTTAAGGATTCCGACGATCCCGACCGTGACCAGCAGCAGCACCAGCAGGTTCGCCTGACCCTGCACCACGTCGACCCACAGCGGATAGAAGGTAAGGGTCGCAACGAGCAGCACCGCGGCCGCCCAGGCAGTCGGCCGCAGCCAGCGCAGCACGACGACGACGGCGACGGCGAGGGACGCCTGCTCGATTGTCATCCAGACGGCGGCGGCCACGCCGTCCGGGAGCAAGCCGAGCGGCGCGACGAGCAGTGCAAAGCTGGGCGGGTAGATGTAGGCGGGGCGGAGCGTCGCGTCGGGGAAGGGATGATGGAGAAACGCGGAGTAGAGGGGCTGGCCATGCAGGATGGCGCGGGCCGCGTTAAGGTACACGCCGAAGTCCTGGTGGTTCAGGCCGCCCTGGCTGAGGACGAGGCCATAGATGACGACCGACGCCCCCACCAGCGCGGCCTGTGCGACGAAGGCGGGCCGAATCCGGCCAATGGAGGACGAGCCCGGGGTGGCCCGGACCGTGGAGCGAGGGGTCGACACTGCCCACCTATAACGGCCGGGAGAAGGGGTTCCTCACACTCGGCGTTACACCGTCGTCATGGCTGGCGATCTGCCGCCGGCCGGCAGACCAAGGGCCTCGCTGACCCGGGTCGCCGCCCGGTTGACCAACCCGTTTGCCTACCTGGCCGTGCTCGGGGGGCTCCAGGTTTTGCTGCTCTGGACGCTCCGTGCGCACGTCGGCACCTGGCTCGCCGCGGTCAGCACCGCGTGTGTCCTGGCGTTGCTCGGGCTGCTGGTCGTGGTCGAGGGGCGCTGGCGGCTCAAGCTCGGCGCTGTCGGGCTGCTTGGGGCACTGACCGCGGTCGGCCCGACGTTGGTCGCCGTGATCGAGCGGCCGCGGATCGGCCTGACGATGGAGCACGACGGACTGCTCCAAATCGAGTTGGCCATCGACCGGCTGCTCAATGGACAAGCCATCTATGGGGTCGACTGGTCCAACACGGCGATGGCCAGGCTTCCCTGGGACCTCACGCCGGGCGCCAACCCGGCGCTGCACCACCTGGCCTACTTCCCCTTGACCGTTCTCATCGGCGTGCCTTTCCGCGTCATGACCCGCGCGCTCGGCCTGCCCTTTGACTACCGCATGGTGCTGATCGGCTTCACGCTACTGGGCCTGCTCGCGGTCTTGGCGTTGCCGATTGCGCCCGAACGCCGCTTCATGGTCATCACCGCCGTCTTTGTCAGTCCCCTGATCACCCTCTATCTGTGGGCAGGCCGCACCGACATCGAGTTCCTGGCGGTCGTCGTCGTCTGCCTTTTGCTGCTGTCGCGCGGTCATCTGATCGCGGCCTCGCTCGCCCTCGGGATCGCCGTCGCCCTCAAGCCCTTCGCAGTGCTGGCCGTTCCCTTCCTGCTGCTGGTGCTCGCCATCCGATGGCATGGCCGACCGCAGCGGCGCGACGTCGCGCTCAGCCTGGGGGCGCTCGCGCTCGCGCCCGTCGCCACCATCCTCCCGTTCTTGATCGCGAACCCGACGGCCTTCTGGACGGACGTGGTGCTGTATACGACCGGCGGCGTTGGCGACGCCTATCCGATCGCGGGCTTCGGGTTCTCTGAATTTCTCTACGAGGCCCACCTCGTCGCCCACCGCAGCGACAGCCTGCCCTTCGGCCTCTTTCAGTTGCTCGCCGTCGTGCCCGCGGTGTGGATCACGGGTCGCGCCTTTCTGCACCGCCCGTCGATCGGTCGCTGGATGGCGGGCTACGCCCTGTGCCTGCTGGCGTTCACCTTCTTCGCGCGCTTCTTCAACGACAACTACGTGGCCGTCGTCATCACGCTCCTTCTCTGCATCCGGCCCCTGGGCGACCGGCGCCTCGATCCGGCGCCAGCCGAGCGGGCCGTACGGCTCGCCGCCTGATGGCGCTCGCCCAACGGCGTCCGGAGCCGCGATCGAGGGAGCTGGAGCCGCGCCCACGTCCTGTCCGCTGGCGCTGGCCCGCGTTCGTGATCACCGTCCTGTCCCTCATGACCGTGCCGCCGATCCTGGTAGCTGCGCTCGCGTCCCCAGCGGCCGGCGTCTTCAGCGGCTACGTCGTCATTGCTCGCGATGCGTTCGTCTACCAGGCGATGTGGCGCGACGGCTGGCACGGCGCCTGGCTCTTCCACCCCGCCTTTACCTCGGAGTCGGTGCCCGGGATCCTCTTGTATCCCTGGTATCTGTGGCCGGCCCACCTCCTCGGTTGGGCAGGAGGTCCATGGCTCTATCACGTCGCGCGCGTGGCCGCCGCGGCCGCGCTGCTCGGCGCCGTGTGGTTGCTCACGGTCGAGTTGTTCCGTCCACGACTGATGCGCCGCTGGGGCTTCGTTCTCTGCGCGCTGGGTGGCGGCGTCGGCGTGCTACTGCCGCGCGACCTTCATCTTGGTCCGTGGACCACGCACGCAACCGAGATCGCCTCGCCGGGGAGCAGCGTCGCCGACCTGATCTCGATGGCGCCGCACCTGCCCTGGGCGCTGGCGTTGATGTGCTGGACGATGGTCGTTGCTCTGCGGCTGCGCCGTCGCGCCGCACCGTGGCTGCCGGCGAGCGGCGTGCTCGCCGTCGTCGGGCTACAGCTGATCTATCCGCAATTGGCGCTGCTGACGGTCGCCTCCATCGGCTCGTGGTCGCTCGTCCGGCGACACCGCCAAGCCCTTCGGTTTGCCGCGGTGTCGGCCCTGGTCCAGCTGCCCTACCTGGGTTACCTGCTGTGGGTTTGGCAAACAGCGCCGGCCGCGTTGCGCGTCATCCGGCCGGCGCTCGACGTCGGCGATCCGTTCGGCTTCCTCGTCCTGTCGCACCTGGTCGCCACCAGCCTGATTGCCGTCGCCCTCTGGCGCCGGCGGCTGCGCGGCGACCTGCTGCTCCCCGCGCTCTGGATCGTGGGGATGACGGTCTTCATGTTCGCGCCGGGCATTAGCGGAACGCTCGGTCGCAGTTTCATGGCCAGCTCGGTGCCGTTTGGCCTCTGCGCCGCCCCGGGCCTGCTGGCACTTCTCCGGCTGGTGCGGCGACGGCAGTGGCGCCGTCGAGTCCTGACGGTCACGGTCGCGGCCTCGAGCCTCTTCGGCCTCTTCAGCCTGGCCCAGCCGTACTGGATCGCGGCCTTTCGGCTCGACCCGTTTGCCGAGTATGAGAGCCGCGATGAAGCTGCTCTCCTGAGCAGGCTGGCGCCGCAGGTCTCGCGGCACGATCTCGTGCTCACGACCTATCTCGATGGCATCTTCGTCCCCGCGCAGACCGACGCGCGTGCCTTCGACGGCCATCCGGACATGACGATCGATGCGCCGCGCAAGTCGGCGGACGTGCTCGCGTTCTTTAGCAGCTGGAGCGCGGCTGAGCGCGCGGAATTCCTGCGGGTCAACAACATCGACTACGTGCTGACGACGAGCCCGGAATTTCGCGATCGCGTGGGCAGCGACGCACCGCTCCTCCTGGTCGACAGCCAGGGATCCGCTGCCCTCTTCAAGGTGGTGCGCTAGTGTCTGCGCCGATGAGCGCGCGCTGGCAGCGATGGACGATCGCCGCGGTCGCCGCCTTCCTCATTGCCGGCGTGGTTGTGGTCGGCCATCAATCGAGTCGCGCGCGGCGGAGTGCGGACTTCACCATCAACTATTCGGCGGCGCTGCTGATCCGTCAGGGCCACCCCGATGCGATCTATCAGCGCGACCAGCTCGGGCCGCTGATGCTGCGTCTCTCGGATGAGACCATCGATCCCCGCCTGCCCTTCGATGCGCCACTGGCGCTCGCGCTTCCCTGGGTCCCGCTCACGTTTCTGTCCCTCGAGCTGGCCTTCCGCGTTTGGCAGCTCGTCACGGTGTGCCTGCTCGTCAGCGCCATGCTGCTGCTGGCGCGCTGGTTACCCCTCGGCCGGCGCTCGCTTCCCCTCGCCATCGTGGCGTTGCTCGCGTTCCCACCCACCTGGGCGCTCTTCGGTGAGGGCCAATCGAGTGGGCTGCTCTTGCTTGGTGCGGTGCTCCTTATTGGCGCCTTAAGGCACGATCGATGGTGGCTGGCGGCGGCCGGCGCGCTGCTGCTGGGGCTCAAGCCCCAGTACCTGCCCGCCTATCTCGTCCTCATCGCCGCTCAACGGCAGTGGCGCACCCTGGCGGCTGCGCTGCTCGCCGCAGTGACGGTGGGATTGAGTCCGTTGCTGGCGGGCGGGGTGAATGGGCTGTCCGCCATGGTCTTTAGCGCGCTCGAGGCGGGGCAGGGCGTGGCCCGGTACAACGAGAGCCTGATCGGAACCATATCCCCGTTTCTACCCGGTCGCCTACCCACGCTCCTGGGCTTCAGCCTCTGGGCGCTCGCCCTGGCCGCGCTGGCGGTGGCGACCTTCCGGCGCGATCGCACTCACGCGATCGCGCTCGGGGTCCTGGCGACCGTGGTCGCCGTGCTCTTTTCGCCGCATGCGCTGCCGTATGACACCGTTCTGCTGGCCGTGCCGGCATGGCTCAGCTTCGTCCTTCACCGGATGGGGGCGATCCCAAGTCCGGCACCCGCCTGGCTCGCGGTCGCGGTCGCCCTCGTGCTCGACCTCGGTAGTCCGCTGGTCAGCCTCGCGCCGGTAGTCCTCCTCGGTTGCCTCGTCTGGTACGGCCACGCCTATCTCCAGCGTGCGCGCCGCCGTCCGAGCGCGATCGCGGCCTGAACGCGGTCAGGCTGCGGGCTGTGCCATCGTGCCGGTGACGGGGTGCTCTGGCACGCGCACCGCGATCCGTTGCTCGGCACGCAGCATCCGTAGGAGCAGCAGCCAGAGAAGCAGCAGGCCCGCCAACTTGACCGAGGTGCCGGCGAGCACCAGCGCCGCTTGCCCGGGCGTGTGCACCTGCAGGTCAGCCGGCAAGGGGAAGGCGCGCCGGTCGACCCAGCACATCGCGTAAGCGGCTGCCAACCCCCATCCATAACGAGCGCCCGGCCGACGGACGGTGATCCAGGCGATCGCGGTCGCGATCGGAAGCAGCAGGGTAACCAGGTGATGCTGCCAGGTCACACTGCTCACGATCAGCAGTGAGGTGACCAGGGCGGCGACACTCAGCCGGAGCCGCCATGCCTGATCCCCGATATCCCGGGCGACCCAGAGCGTTACACCGATGACGATCACCGCCGCGGCCGCGATTACCACCTTCGCCACCGTCTGGGTTGCGCTACCGAAGAGACCCGGAGCCAGCTCGACGATGCGACTCACCAACCCATCGATCGATCCGTTGTCCCAGTTCGCCGTCCCCAGGCCGATGCGGGGCAGCACGACGGTGAAGAATTGCCAGCTGGCGGGGGCAGCCAGCAAGCTGACCACGGTGACGACGACCAGCATCACGCCGCCCAGCATTGCGACGCGCCAGCGGCCCAACCGGGCGAACAGCGGGATCAGGAAGATGGGCGTGACCTTGAGTGAGGCTGCGATCGCGATGAAGGCGCCGGCGAGTCCGGCCCGGCGTCGCAGTGCGGCCCACAGGGCGGCCGTAATCAGCAGCAGCCACACGGTCGCCACCTGCTGGAACTTGAGGTTGAGGTAGACCGGCATGAAGGTGAAGCCGGCGAGGAGGAACAGCCGACGACCGCTGCGCGAGAGCTCGGGATAGATCCGAAGGATCAGCGCCAGCGCGACCAGGAACGCCGCGTGTACGACCAGCAGCCAGATACGCGCCGCCGCCAGCAGCCCGAGCGAGGTCACCGGTGCCAGCACCAGCGCAAAGAATGGTGGATAGATGTAGGCGACGACCCAGGCCTCGCTTCCCCAGGACCGTTTGAAGTCCGCATAGATATCGGTCCCGTGCGCCGCCGCCTGAGCGCCTCCGAAGTAGTTGACGAAGTCGAAGCGAAGCGCCGCGGGGGTGAGCGTGACCCATTGCACGACCGACCATGTGAGGTAGTAGCCGGCGGCAACCACCACCAGCATGAGCAGCACCCGCTCGCGGAAACGCACCTCGTAGAGGCGCCGGACCCCGTACCAGGTTTGAGGGTTCACGCGGCCCTGACCTGGGCGGGCACCGCCGGTTGGCGCAGCATCCGCCGGTGCCAGGCGATCACCAGCAGCGAGAACGGGATCACCGTAAAACCGTTGAAGTAGCCGAGCCGCGCACCCAGGAAATAGAGGAGGGGGATCACGGCAAAGCCCCAGACGGTGAGCTCGACGAGCGGGTCATCCCAGCCGTCAAGCCGCGGTCCGAGGAGCACGGCGACAGCCGGGAGCAAGAGCACGAGGTCGTAGGACTGCACGAACGGCAGGGCAAATAGCCAGATGATCAGCAGCGTCAGGCCGCGAGTGTGGGCGTCGGGGGCGCGACGAAGCGCCCAGGCCCCGTAGGCCACCGCCGCGAGCAAGGTGATCAGCAGCGCCACCGTCTTGACCCAGCCGCTAAGCCCCGGGTAGAAAAAGCTTTCGACCGAAGCGATGTCAGGCTGAAGACCCTGCACCGCCTGCCACATCCGCGGGACCTGGAGCGGCCACTCGAGAAAATGCAGGCCCATGATGGCCGCCATCAGCCCGAACGCGCCGGCCGAGGCGACGACGAAGCCCGAGATTAGACGGCGAGCGACCGCCGGTTCCAACAAGGCGAGAACCAGCGGCAGCGGCAGGCCGATGTTCGGCTTGACCCAGACCAGCACCAACACGGCACCGGCCAAGAAAGGCCGTCCGTTGCGAGCAAGCACCCAGGCCGCAATCAAGGCGCCGAACACGATGACCGAGACCTGGCCCATGAAAAGATTGATGAAGCCGACCGCGCAGAGAAGCGTGCATCCCGCCCCCAGCGCGGCGCGGCGTCGGGACCAGCCCAGGAGGCTGAAGGTCGCAAACGACGCCGCGAGAAGAATGAGACCGAGGAGTATCGCGAAGAGACCATAGGCGACCGGCCAGGGCAGGCTGGTGACCGGCGCCAGCGCATACGCCAGCCACGGCCCTTCGGGGAAGGCCAGGAATTCGTAATAGGCTGGGTTGCCGGGGACGAGCCCCTGCGGCGCATCGTAGAGCTGGTACTCGACGGCGGCGAGCGACGGCCAGTTGTACGGGTCACCGTGATGCGCGACGACGGTGGCGGCGGCGAAGAAGGCGCGGAAGTCCTGCCCGACCGTTGACGACGTCAGGAGCTGGCGGCCATACGGAAGGAGCATCGCCAGCAGGAAGACCACCAGCAGCCGCTGGCGGAAGCGGCGGCGCGCCGCGCCGCGCGTCATCTCCCGGCCTGGGCCGCGTAGGCTCGGTTGTCGGGCGTGTCGCGCATCATCAAGGTCGCCTTGTCGAAGGTGCCGAGCTCAAACCAGCCGGGCTTACCCGGTGCATTGGGGATCTGCCGGAGTTCGGTGATGATCGGATCGTTCGAATGGAAGATCACCCAGTTGATCTGGTAGCGCTCGAAGAGCTGCGCCTGATCGGTGCCGAGCGACTGCAGGTGGTCGTAGTCGCGCAGTAACTGATCGCCGTCGAGAGCGGCGTCGCCGAAGATGAAGACCGGCTGCGTGGGGGTTTGCGCGTCGAGACGGAAGATCAGGTAGCCACCCCAGCCGTAGACGTTCAGCATGTGTCCGGGCGGCGGATGTTGCACCAGGAAGTCCGCGGCCTTGATGGGGAAGTCCCGCGCCACCAGCTTGCCGTCGACGCGCTGCAGCAGGCTGGGCAGGCTGGCGACCGCCACGATTGCCAGGATCGCAACGATCATCACGACGTTCGCGGCAAAGGTGACCGGGGTGGTCTTTGGCACGCGCCTTGGCCACTGGAGGGAGAGGCGCTCCCACGCTTGCTGGGCGTAGTCCGCCAGCGCCGGAACGGCGACCAGCATGAAGAAGGAAAGATTGCGGACCGAGTGCAGGGCGAGACCGAGACCGACCAGCAGCAGCAGCAACTGGCGCGGCTCGATCCGCCGCGACAGCGCCAGCCCGACAACGATGAGGAAGATCATCGCCTCGAAGGCCCACATCTGGGACATCTGGAAGTTCGGCGAGAACCACTCGACGATCAGTCGCTGCTGCTCCGGGCTGCCACCGGTCTGGAAGGGATAGAGGTAGATGTCCCAGCCGTTGGGGTTCAGGATGGCGACCGCGATCGAGGCGGCGAGGACGGCGGCCATCGCCCGCAGGCGCGCCAGCGCCATGGCCCCCGGACGCCGGATGACGTATCGGACGGCTTCCACCAGCAGGGCGAGCCCCAGGATCGCGTAGCCGAGCACGAAGCCGCCGTGGAGGTTGACCCAGACCAGCATGACCACCGGGAGCAGGTAGAGCGCGCGGCTTCGTCCCTCGCAAAAGCGCTTCACCCAGAGATAGGTCAGCGCACTCAGCGCAAAGGTGACCATCTGGATCCGCGGCCCCCAGATCGGATTCGCGGCCGCCACGCCGAGGGCGAGCGTCAGCCCGGCGATCACAAAGTTCACGCGCCGATCGATCGCAAGGTAGACGAGCAGAAAGCCCGCCGCGGTCACGGCCCCGAAGACCAGGCTGACCAGCGGCAGGCGACCTAAGGCGTAGAGCAGCGCCACGATGACCTCGCTGAGCCACTCGTGGGTGATCCACCGATGGTCGAGGACGGTGAAGGCATAGAGTCCGTGCCGGGGCACGTCGTGGTGGCTGAGGATCCAGTTGCCGGTCGGCAGATGCCACCAGAAATCGGGATCGGTGACCGGCTGGATGGCGGCGATCAGCATCGTCAGGAAGATGGCGATCGTGAAGAAGTGCGGAAGGTCGAGCCAGCGCACGGCCCGGTTAAGAGGGCCTGGCTCGGGCGCAAGGGGGGCGGCGGAGCGGGCCAGGGTTGCCAATCTACACGATGAACGGAATGAGCCGGCGGGCGTGCCGAGCATAGGCCTCGTACTGCGGGTAGGTGGTACGGAGGATCCGCTCCTCGAAGTGGGTGCGGACGACCTGCGCGGCGAGGAACACGGCGAAGACCAGGATGTGCAGGGTGAACAAGGTGGGCAGCACCAGTCCGAAACCGGCGACGATCTCGCCCAGGTAAATCGGGTGGCGGACCAGCCGGTAGGGACCGCTCGTCACCAGCCCGCGTGCCTCGGGGATGATGCTGAATCGTTTGCCGAGGTAGGTCAGCGAGTACAGCGCCCAGATCATGCCGCAGGCGAGGCACATATCGCTGGCGGCCAGCACCCAGACGTCGGTTGAGCGACCCTGGTCAGGAATCAAAAAAAGCCCGTAGAGGACGAAGCTCCCGATCATGGCCGCGGCGATGGCCACCGGGTTGTGGTCCTGGGCGATCGCCCGGCTGCGGATGGCATAGATGGCGACCAGGAAGCCGAAGAAGGCGACGGTCAGGACGCGGTTGAGCAGATACATCGCTTCCGCCCGGTTCAGGTCACCGTGCAGCGCATGGGCGATGCCGGAGAGGGCCAGCTCCGACTGGATCGCCACCAGGAAGCCGAAGACGCCCAGCGGAAGCGCCCGTCCAAAGACGAAGGACGCCCGTTTGCTCATCTGCTACGAGAATCAGCGTGAATTCGTCGATTTTCCTGCTATCATGGGGCCGCCAAACGGGGCTCCCGCCAGAAAGCGACGCTGTTTTCCGTAGTCCTAGTTGTCTTATATGAGTGCGATCCAGGCCACGGATGAGACCTTCGATCCATTCGTGTTGATTCACCAGTCGGTCACGGCACGCCTGCAGGTCGTCGAGGCGGAGCTGGAGACCGCCGAGACCAAATCGCGCGACCTCGAGGCGTCCCTCGAGCAGGTCCGAGAGCAGGCCGAGGAATCGCGGGTGGTCGAGAAGCACCTGCTCAACAACCTCAAGCAGTTTTCTCCCACCGAGGTGCAGGAGACATTCGCCAACATCCGCGAGACGCAGTTGAGCGTGGAGCGGGTGCAGTTCGAGTACGAGACGCTCGCCGCCCGTCGCGCTGAGCTGAAGGACCAGGGGCAGTTCCTGCGGTCCGCCAGCCAGATCCTGGCCGACTTGCAGCGGATGTACGGCGACAATGGTAATCGCCCGGTTGCGGCCGACGGTGACAAGCAGTTCCGAGACGCATCACGCCAGGTGTTCCAGATCATCGAGGAGGAGCGGATGCGCATCGCCCGCGACATGCACGACGGGCCCGCCCAGTCGATGGCCAACCTTGTGCTCCAGGCCGAGATTCTCGAGCGTCTCATCGAGCGCGACCCCCAGCTCGTGGTCCGCGAGCTCGCCGATTTCAAGGACGGGGTGCGCGCCGTCCTCGAGGACACACGGCGCCTCATCTTCGATCTCCGCCCCATGTCTCTCGACGATCTCGGTCTCGTGCCCACCCTGCGCAAGCTCATCAAGGAGTTCGGCGAGAAGGCCGCCGTCAACGCCCAGCTCAGGGTGATGGGGGAGGACATCCGGCTCCCCGGTTCCTTCGAGCCGACCATCTTCCGCATCGTCCAGGAGGCTCTCAGCAACGTTCGCAAACACGCCGCCTCGCGCAACGTCGAGGTGCTCATCCACTTTGTCGAGGATGGCTTGATCGCGGTGGTCCGCGACGACGGCGTGGGCATGGACGTGGCCGCCGTCGAGTCGCGTCTCGAGGAGGGCAAGAACCTCGGCCTGATCTCCATGCGCGAGCGCGCCCAGCTCGAGAAGGGCACGCTGGAGATCCGCTCCGAGCCCGGCAAGGGCACCGAGGTGCGCGTCAGCTTCACCTTCTGAACCGCAGGACTGCGCCCGGGAACGCGACAGTGCGGGACAATGGGTGGGTGCGGTATCGCGTCCTG
>DATBYU010000056.1:0-10291 GCA_036513555.1 Candidatus Dormiibacterota bacterium
GACGAGTAACTCCCGAGGTCGATCGGCGTCAGGTCCGTATCGGCGGTCGTGAGCTGGATGTCCTCGAGAGACACGCCGAGCACCTCGGCCACGATCGCAGCCAGAATGTGGTCGGAGCCCTGGCCGATGTCGATCGCACCGCAGAGCAAAGAAACTCCACCGTTGCGGTCGAGCTTGAGCTGGACCTCGGAGTGCGGCATGTCGTTCCAATAGATGGCGGTGCCGGCGCCGCTGAGGTAAGAGCTGACGGCGAAGCCCAGGCCGTGTCCTTTAGGCATCGAGGTCCTCCGCTGCAGGAAGCCGGAGCCCTCGACAACCTTATTAATGCACGCCTCCAGGCCGCAACTCGTGATCCGCAGCCAGTTCACCGTGCGCGAGTCGGGCTTCGGCAGGTTGCGCCGGCGCAGCTCGACCGGGTCAATGCCGAGCTCTTCGGCGACCTTGTCGAGATGAGTCTCCAGGGCAAAGCGCGGTTGCGGCGTGCCGTGGCCGCGCTTAGGGCCGCAGGGCGGCTTGTTGGTGAAGAATCGGACTCCCTCGAATCGATATCGCGGGATGGCGTACGTGGTCGCCTGCAGCGCGCCCGTGTAATAGGTACTGGCGACGCCGTAGCTGCCGTAGCCGCCGCCGTCGAGAAAACTCTGGAACTGCATGGCGGTGATGCGACCGTCCTTTGTGAACCCGGTCCTGACCTTCATCAGCACCGGATGGCGCCCCCGGTGCGCGTAGAAGACCTCCTCGCGGGTCAGCGTGATCTTGACTGGGCGCCCGGTGACGAGCGCCAGCTTCGCCGCCACCAGCTCATGGGAAAAGACGTCGCTCTTGCCGCCGAAGCCTCCGCCATTGGGCGTGGCGATCACGCGGATGCGGCTCATCGGCATCTCGAGGACCTTGCCCAGCGCGCGGTGAACGTAGTGCGGCGTTTGCGACGAGGTCCAGAGCGTGAGCTTGCCATCGGCCGCGACCTGGGCCAGTGCGGCGTGTTGCTCCATCGGAAGATGGGTGTTGCCCTCGAAGAACACCGTGTCCTCACGCAGGTGGGCCGCCGCGCGCAGCGCCTCATCGGTGTCGCCGAACTCCAGCGCCACGGTCTTGTGCACGTTGCTCTTTCCGTGGATCGGTTCGCCGTCGGCGACGATCGCCTGCTCGATCGACATCACCGCGGGAAGCACTTCGAACTGGATGTCGATCAGATCGAGCGCCTCGTCGGCGATCCACTCATCGGTGGCAGCGACAGCGGCGATGGGATCGCCAACGTAGCGCACCTTTTCTCTTGCCAGGGCCTCCTCGTCCTGGCTGACAGGCAGGATGCCGAATTTGATCGGCAGGTCCTCCCCGGTTAGCACCGCCAGCACGCCCGGATGGGCTCGGGCGCGCGAAGTGTCCAGGTGCACGATGCGGGCATGCGGGTGCGGGCTGCGCAGGATGCGCCCATAGATCATTCGCGGCAATGCCAGGTCGTCGGCGAACTTCGTTTGACCGCTGACCTTGGAAAAGGCGTCGGGCTTGATGAGCGACTTGCCGACGATCGTCAGCTCTTCCGTTGACTCCGTCATCGTGCCGCGATCCCGGCGCGCGAGGCTGCCAGCTCGACCGCCTCGAAGATCTTGAGGTAGCCGGTGCAGCGACACAGGACGCCGGCGAGCGCCTCCTTGATGGCATCGCGGTTCGGGTGCGGATCACGGTCGAGCAGCGCTTTGGCGGTCAGCAACATGGCGGGCGTGCAGTAGCCACACTGGGCGGCACCCAACTCGGCGAAGGCCACCTGCAGGGGATGCGAGCGACCATCGGCCGACATCCCCTCGACCGTGGTGATCTCCCGACCCTCGAGGTCGAGCGGCATGCTGAGGCAGGAGAGAAATGGTCTGCCATCGACGAGCACCCCGCAGGTCGAGCACTCGCCGAGCTCGCAGCCATGCTTGGTGCCCGTCAGTCCCATATCCTCCCGGAGGACCTCGAGCAGCGTTTTGTAAGGCGGGACCAGAAGCGTCGTCTCCTCGCCGTTGACGCGCAGGCGCACCGCGACCCGCTCCGGGATCGACACGCTCCTACTTTAGATGGGGAGCCGAGGCAGCTGAATGTCGACGAGGCGCGGCCCGACGGTCTGTCGCGGCTCGACCATCGCGGCGCGCACGCATTCCTGGGGCGACACCTCCGGACGCAGCCCGCTGAAGATTGGAAATCGGACCTGTCCGCTTCGATCCCACTCGCTGTACCGTATCGCGACCACGATGCGGGGCTCCACCCAGCAGATCCCGTCATCGACCCAGCGGGGATCGGTTGGGGCCGGTGCGGTAGGGAAGGCGTCGAGCGCCTTGCGCAAGCGCTTCGCCGTGCCGGCATCAAAGCCGCCCACGACGCGTCCTGCCGGCTGATATCCGCGACCGTCGTAGGTAGCGATGATCAGCGCCTCGAGAAGGCGATCGCCCGCCTGCGGGATGAAGCCGATCACGGCAAAGTCCTGTCGGCGGACCGCCTCGATCGCGAGCCAATCGGGGTGGCGCTGCCCGGGACGGTACGGGCTGTCGTATCGCTTGGCCACGATGCCCTCGAGCCCTCTCTCCTGCGCCGCATCGAACAAGGCGAGGCCATCCTCGGCGACCGCTTCCACCACGTAGATACGCGCCGAAGAGCGGATCGCCTCGCTCAGGCGCGGGCGCCGCCGCACCAGCGGCTGCTTGAGCAGGGATCGGCCGGCCAGGTACAGAAGGTCGTACACGACATAGGTCACGGGTTGCGCGCCGACGGCGCGCGCGACAGCCTCCGGGTTGGCGGCCTGCTGGCGCTTCTCCAAGGCCACGCTGTCGGGACGGCCCTCGCTATCCGCAACGATCAGCTCACCGTCGACGATGGTCTCGGCAGGTGCGATGGCCGCCAGCGCCTGGACTTCGGGATAACGACCGGTGAGGTCGCGTAGGTCGCGGCCCCACAGCCGGACCTGACCTCGATCGACGCG
The DNA here is from genome assembly GCA_036513555.1 of Candidatus Dormiibacterota bacterium. GTDB lineage: Bacteria > Chloroflexota > Dormibacteria > CF-121 > CF-121 > CF-13. Next base: position 2,957 of record DATBYU010000056.1, read on the forward strand.
CGCGAGAGCCCGAATGCCTTGCCACGCGACTTCGAACGCATACTCGGCCGAATCAAAGGGCTCCGCCGCCGGCATCGGCAGCATCGGCCGCAGCCGGTCCGGGACTGCTGCCTCGAATGGCAGGTCGAGCTCAACCGTTCGCGAACGGGGCGGCACTTTAGGGGAGGGTACTACGCGTGGCTAGGCCGTGCGCCGTTTTGCTGCCGGGCGAGCGGCCGACGTTTTGGCGGCCACCTTGACCTTCGCCGCGCGCGAGGCGGCGGGTTTCTCCGCAGGCTTCTTCTTTCCCTGCTTGGTCGCCTCGACCGATGCGCGCAGCGCCGCCATCAGGTCCATGACCTTCGGCTCCTGCGTCGCCGCGGGCGCCGTGATCTTCAGGCCCTTCATCTTCTGATCGACGATCTGCTGGAAGGCCGCCTTATAGTCATCGGTGTAGCGCTCCGGTTTGAAGGTGTCGGTCAGGTTGTCGATCAGCGACGTCGCCATGCTCACTTCTTTGTCGCTGATCTTCACGTTCTGCGGCAGATTCAACTCGTCGGTCGATCGAATCTCATCGGGCCAGTTGAGGGTGTTGCAGAGGAGCGTATTACCTTCCACCTGGATCAAGGACAGGTGCTCGCGGTCGCGGAGCGCGATCTTCGCGACGGCCACCTTGTTGGTGTCCTCGAGCGCCCGCTTCAACAGGTAGAACGGCTTGACCCCGACCTCTTCGGGCTCCAGGTAGTAGGCGGATTTGATGTACAACCCCAGCGGCACCTCGTTCCGCTCGACGAACTCCACGATGTCGATCGTCCGTGTGGTCTTCAGCGGCAGCTTGTCGAGGTCCTCCTCGTCGATGAGGACGAACTGGTTCTTACTGACCTCGTAGCCCTTGAGCACGTCGTTGAAAGCGACGACGTGATCGTCGGTCGGGCAGTGCCGCTGCTGCTTGATCGGGAGCTGGCAGTGGGGGCAGAGCTGCCGGAATGAAACGGCGCTGTGCGCCTCGGTGGCGAGGTACATACGGACCGGGATCGCCACCATCCCGAAGCTGATTGCGCCCCGCCACATAGACCGGGCCATTGCGACGAAATTATAGCGCCGTTTGGACGAGGGGACGAAAAGATGTTCGCACCTGGTCCGCCAGGTGCTGGGCGTAGAGCGGCCCCAGCTTCTCGTGCTTGAAGTAGACGAAGACATCGCGGCCGCCTTCGAGGTAGCCGGTAATCCGCCGCGCCCAGCTGGTCAGCCGCTGCCGCGAGTACGTCTCCCGGCGCAGCCGGAGATAGATGAAGGCGCCCCGGCCGAGCAGGCCCGGCTCAGCCTCGCCGTCGCCGTGCACGAGCGCCGCCCCCATCCGCTCCAGTGCGTCGGCGACCTGCGGCGTGTGCCACGACCGATGGCGAAACTGGTAGGCGACCCGCCAATGGCTCGGCAGCAACGCCGCGATCCGCTCGATGCGGCCCGCGTCAAAGGGGGCCGTGGGCGGCAGCTGGAAGAGCACCGGACCCAGCTGGTCGCCGAAGCCATTGGCCTCGAGCGCCAGCACCCGGATCGCTTCCTCGAGGTTGGGCATGCGGCGGTTGTGGGTGATGCGGCGGTGTGCCTTGACCGCGAACCGGAAGTCGGCAGGGACGGCTCGGACCCAGCCGGCGACCACCTCCTCCGGCTGCGTCCGATAGAAGGTGGTGTTCACCTCGACCGTCTCCAGCCGTTGCGCGTAAAAGCCCAGCATCTCCGCGGGCTTGAGGCGCCGCGGATAGAAACTACCGCGCCACGAGGAATAGGCGAACCCCGATGTCCCGACCATGAGCTGGGCGCTCACGGACATCCAGCCACGAGCCCCTAAGAGGTGGGGACGCCCTTGATCAGGCCCATGAACTCGGCCCGAGTCTTGGGATCGGTCTGGAAGATGCCCAGCACGCAACTCGTGAAGACGCGGCTGTTCTGCTTTTCGACACCGCGCATCTTCATGCAGAGGTGATCGGCCTCGATGACGACGCCGACGCCGACGGGTTCAAGGTATTTCTGCAGGCACTCCGCGATCTGCCGGGTCATCCGCTCCTGCACCTGGAGGCGCCGGCTGTACAGCTCGACCAGGCGCGGTAGCTTACTGAGGCCGACCAGCCGGCCCTTGGGGATGTAGCCGATGTGCACCCGGCCGAAAAACGGCAGCAGGTGATGCTCGCAGAGCGAGTACATCTCGATGTCCTTGACGACGACCATGTCCTTGTAGGCCTCGGCGAAGGTCGCATCGCCGAAGACGTCATCGACCGTCATGCGGTAGCCACGGGTGAGGAACTCGAGGCTCTCCTTGACCCGCTCGGGTGTGTCGCGAAGGCCCTCGCGCGCGGGATCCTCCCCCAGCAGGATCAGCTGGTGGCGGACCAGCGCCTCCATCGAGACGGCATCGCTAAGGCGGTCGTGGGCCTGGGCCATGGACCCATTATGCGGAGCGCCCGGGTTCGCCCTAGCTGATGACGTTCATCGGGTCGGCCGGGAACTCCCGGATGTAGGCTTGCATCGCGACCCAGAGCGCCGCGACCGAGATGGTCTGGAAGTCCGGACCGCGGTAGCCGGCCAGCGGTGAGGGCGTCTCCGCATAGGTGACGGTGTCGAGGGCCGGGTCGTTGTGGCTGAAGTCGAAGGCAAAGATCGTGATCATGTGGGTCGCGTTCCAGTGGTTCCAACCCGGCATGGTCTTGGTCATGGTCTGGACCATCACCGGGACTCCGTGGCCGAAGGTCATGATCGCCTGCTGGTCGACGATGTCCTGCGCGATCCGCGCCTTGACCTCATCGAGTGTGGTGATGTGCTCCGCCTTGTAGCGCGGCTGCCCGAACGCGGGGACGGCGACCGGATTGACGTACTGGTTGATCGCCCTGGTCGCATCGGCGCCGAACTCACCCTTGTTGGGGTTCAGGTTTGAGGCCTTCGCCACCGTTTCGATGTCGGGGACCTCCGACATCCACGCCGATAGCAGGACCTGGGTCGCGCCGGCGCCGCAATAGTTGCGATGCGCCCAGTCGCCCGGCTCGTGGAAGCCACGGACCTGCACCGCGCCCTGTCCGGTCGCGACCGTGCCAACGGTCAGCGACGGCTTCGGCTCGGGCGTCCCGGTCGGGGTTGGCCGCGGAAAGTTATAGGCCAGCACCACCGACCCTCCCGGCCGCGCCGTATTCACCTGGGCGCCAAAACACGACGGCAAAAGTGCCGCGAATGCCATCGCCAGCGCAATTTTGATTACTCCCTGTGACATTTCGGTTTCATCCTATCAGTGACGTGCTGGGCTGACCAGACCCTGCAGCTCGTTGTTACAACGCGCCGCCGGTCGCCAGGTTATGCCGGAGCTCAGTATGCCCCGCACGTGCCTATGCCCGTGCTTAGTTATAGTAGTACTATAACTTCCCATGCCCGAGCCTGATCTGAGCCAACCCACCCCGGACCCGATCCTTTCGGTGGTCAAACCGGGAGCCCGGCCGAGCGACGCCTCGGAGGGGGCAAAGAGGTCGGATCTGGCCCCCGGTGGCAGTCCCCCTGCCGGCCGGACGACCCTTGACGGGGCGAAACGCAGGGGATTCCTCGGCTTTCTGCAACTGCTCGGCCCCGGGCTGATAACCGGCGCCAGCGATGACGACCCCAGCGGCATTGGGACCTATTCCCAGGTCGGGAGCCAGTTCGGCTACGGTCTCCTCTGGCTGGCGCTCTTCACCTTTCCGCTAATGAGCGCGGTGCAGGAGCTGTGCGCGCGAATCGCGCTCCAAACCGGGGTCGGCTTGGGCGCCAGCCTGCGGCGCAAATTCCCCCGCTGGCTGGTCGGCATCGCGATCCTCGGACTGCTGGCCGCGAACACGTTCAACGTAGGGGCCGACCTCGGAGCCGTGGCGGCGGCCGGGTCGCTCCTATCCCGCGGTGCCCTGCACGCCCTGTGGCTTGTCGTTCCGGTCGCGCTGCTGATCATCGTCCTGCAGGTCTTCGCCAGCTACGCCACCATCTTCAAGATTTTCAAGTGGTTGACGCTGGCGCTCTTCGCCTACGTGATTACGGCGTTCTTCGCCCATCCTCCGCTGCTCGAGGTGGTCAAGGCGACCTTCATCCCGCACGTCGAGTTCTCCAAGGATTTCGTCATGGCCCTGGTGGCGGTCCTCGGCACCACCATCTCCCCATACCTTTTCTTCTGGCAGGCATCCTCTGAGGTTGACGAGCTGGCGGCGGGCGGCGCCACCAACCCTAGGTCCGGCCGTCGCGGGCTGCGGCGCTCCGAGCTCCGTGCCGCCAGGACGGATGTCCTCATCGGGATGGCGTTTTCGAACCTCGTCATGTACTTCATCATTCTTACGTCGGCCGCCGTGCTGCACGCGCACGGAAAGACGGATGTGCAGACGGCGGATCAGGCCGCTGCCGCGCTCGCCCCGCTGGCTGGACCGTTTGCCTTCGTCGTCTTCTCCGTTGGCCTGATCGGCGCCGGCCTGCTCGCCATTCCGATCCTTACCGGATCGGCAACCTACGCCATCAAAGAGTTCTTCGGGTTCGGAGGCAGCCTGGCCAGCAAGCCACAGAATCGACCAACCTTCTATGTGATCCTGACGCTGGCCACGGTGGCGGGAGTGGTGATGAACTTCGTTCACCTCGACCCGATCCGCGCGCTTTTCATTGCGGCGGTCATCAACGGCGTGCTGGCGCCGCCCCTACTGCTCCTGATCGTTCTGCTCGGCGCGGACGCCGCCGTGATGAAGCGATACGTCAGTGGCAGGATCAGCCTGGCACTCACCGGGATCGCCACCGTCTTCATGGCGGTTGCCGCGATCACCATGTTCGTGACGATCCTCGCCGGCCACTAACGTCCGTAGCTTGATACTTCGTTCTTAGATTATTCTCATGGGAGCGTGCTTAGATGGTGGCGAGCATGGCCGAGCAGCCCCACGTCCTGGTCGTGGATGACGATGCCAAGATCGCGGCCGCCCTGCGTCGCGCCTTGATCTACGAGGGTTATCAGGTCGAGGTCGCGCCCGACGGCCAAATTGCGCTGACGCGTGCACGTGAGCGCATGCCTGACCTCGCCATCCTCGACATCATGATGCCAGGCATCGACGGCCTCGAGGTCACGCGGCGCCTCCGCGCCGAAGGCGACGTCCCGATCCTGCTGCTCACCGCAAAGGACGGTACGGCCGACCGGGTCAAGGGCCTGGATAGCGGCGCCGACGACTACCTGGTCAAGCCGTTTGCCTATGAGGAGCTGCTAGCGCGGGTTCGGGCCCTGCTTCGCCGCCGCGCACCGCGGGCCCGCCGGACCCTGCGCTATGCCGACGTCGTGATGGACCTGGCCACTCGCGAGGTCCGCCGCGCCGAGGAGTTGATCCCGACCACGGCGAAGGAGTTCGACTTGCTCCAGCACTTCATGCGCAATCCCGGGCAGGTGCTTCGTCGCGAGCAGCTGCTGGATGCCGTCTGGGGCTTTGATTTCGGCGCCAGCAGCAACGTGGTGGACGTTTACGTTGGCTATGTTCGGCAGAAGCTCGAGCAAAGCGGTCGGCCCCGTTTGCTGCAAACCGTGCGGGGCGTTGGGTACATCCTGAAGGAGGAATGAACCACTCCGTCAGCGCTCGCTCATCGATAGCAGCTCGCCTCGCACCGATTCGTAGCTCCGTCGGTCGCCTTTCCAGCTGGGCCGACCAGCGAACAGCGTTCCGCCACCGACTCCCTATCCGGGCGCGGATCGCGCTGTTCGGGGCGGCGGTCGTTGCGCTCACGGTGCTGATCTTCAGCGTGCTGGTGTATGTGATCGTCAGCCGCAGCTTAGTGTCGCAACAGGACAACAACCTGAAGCAACAGGGAGATTACGTCTGGAGACTCCTTGAGTCCGGACGGCCGTTCCGTCTCGGGGGCCCTTCGTTCCCGCTCGTTGACCTAAAAAATGGCTCGGCGCCGTTTGTTGAAATCGTGCCGCTGGTCGGTCAGCCGCTGTCGACGGGCACGATCAATGACAATGTCCCGATTCTGCCGGATAGTGTCGGGAAGTCGGCGACGGATCGTGGCCAGTGGATTGATGTGCAGGTACAAGATGGGCCGCCGCTCCGAGCGTACGTCCGAGCCTGGAGCGTCCCCAGCGCCAGTGGCTACGTGCTGGTTGCTCAAACCCTCTCGGGAGTCGAGGGCCAACTCGCTGGGCTTCGCCTCTTGCTGCTCGCGGGAGGGCTGCTGAGCCTCGTCGGTGCGGCGGCGGCCAGCTGGTTGGTCGCCGGTAGAGCCCTTAGGCCACTCGACGCCATGGCCACGACCGCCGAGGATATCGGCCGCACCCAGGACCTCAGCCGTCGACTACCGGAAACCGAGCCGGACGACGAGGTCGGGCGGCTCCAGCAAAGTTTCAACCAGATGCTCCGCCAACTTGAAGACGCCTACCACAGACTGCAGGCAGCCCTCGTGGCGCAACGGCGCTTCGTGGCCGACGCGTCGCACGAGCTCCGGACACCGCTGACCACGATTCGCGGCAACGTCGGGCTGTTGCTCAAGCGAGACGACATCAAGTCGGACGACCGGGTGGCGGCGTTGAATGACATCGCTAGTGAGAGTGAGCGCATGAGCCGGATGGTGCAAGACTTGCTGACTCTTGCCCGCGCCGACGCCGGCTATCACCTCGAAAAGGCGCCTATCGATCTGCTACCCATCATCCAGGAGGTTTCGCGGCAGGCCCAGACCCTGGAACCCTCACGACGCATCGAGTTGCTCGACGGCGTGCCGTCGCCAGTTTACGGCAACGCCGACGCGATCAAGCAACTGCTCTGGATCCTGATCGACAACGCCTTTAAGCACACGCACGCCGGTGGGCGGATTCAGTTGCGGCTGGACAACGGTCAGCGATTGGCGCGCCTTGTCGTCGTTGATGACGGGCCGGGGATTCCCAAGGAAGATCTGGAACGGGTCTTCGAACGCTTCTATCAATCCGATGCCGCACGCTCCGGCGAAGGGACCGGCCTCGGTCTGGCGATTGCGCGCTGGATCGCCCGAGAACACGGCGGACAGGTGACCGCCGACAATAACCCGCAGGGCGGTGCCGCTTTTACGGTCGAATTCCCGGTGGACTCCAAAGTCTTAGCGAAGTCTTAGCCAGCTTTCATAGGCGGCTCATTGCTCCGGCGCAGCATGAGCCTCGACCATGCGGGATCCGTTCGCCCCTGACTTCATCGAGACCCCGATCGCCCCGGAACCTGCTGCCCCCGCGCAGCCCGCTCAGCCCGCTCAGCCCGTTCAACCCGTTCCCCCCTTTCCCCACCGTCCGGCGCGCAGCATGGCAGTGGCCATGCTCGCCGCCGGGCTGGTCGCCGGCAGTATCGGTGGCGGCGCGGTCGGCGCGCT
>DATBYU010000057.1:0-3257 GCA_036513555.1 Candidatus Dormiibacterota bacterium
CGCGGTGGAGGCGATGTGCCGAAGATGGGCGTCGTCAACCTCGATGGCGGTCCGCTGGGGACCCTGGTCGCCTCGACGGTCGAGAGCTCGAAAACCGTATCGGCGTCGAGCATGTCGCAGGCTGATGCCGACACCAAGCTTCGGTCCGGCGACATCGCCGGTTACGTATTGCTGCCGGTCGACTTCACGACGCAGGTGCAGCAACATCGCATCGTCGCGCCGGAGGTTCATCTCGAGGGAAGCCAGCCGGGGCTTTCGCAGAGCATCCTGCAGTCGGTCAGTCAATCGTTCGTCGCCCTCGCCGGCCAGGCCGGCGGCGTTCAGTTCACCCCACGGATCACCTTCCTTTATGGTGGGCCGAGCTTCGACACGCTCGACTACTTCGGCGCCGCGTTTATTGGCCTCGTGGTTTTTTTCCTGGTCTTCGTTATCACTGCAGTTGCGTTTCTGCGCGAGCGCGGCCAGGGGACGCTCGAGCGCTTGATGGCGAGTCCGCTACGCCGGGCGGAGATCGTGCTCGGCTACATGCTGGGCTTCACGGTGCTGGCACTGGTGCAATCCGCCGAGGTACTGGCGTTCAGCCTGGTGGTGCTCCACGTCCACAACGTTGGCAACGTCGCGCTGATCTTCCTGCTCGAGGCGCTGATGGCGATCGCCGCCGTCAACCTCGGCATCTTCCTCAGCATGTTCGCCCGCACCGAGTTCCAGGCGGTCCAGTTCATTCCGCTCGTTATCGTTCCCCAGATGCTCCTAGCCGGCATCATCTTCCCGGTCAGCACTGAGCCTGGTCCGCTCCAGGCGCTGTCCCACGTCCTCCCGCTGACCTATGCCGTCGAGGGTTTGCGGAACATCATGATCAAGGGCGCGGACCTGAGCTGGTCATCGCTGCAGCTCGACATGGGCGTTGTGCTCGGCTTTTGCATCCTGGTCATCCTCGCCGGTGCCACAACGCTTCGCCGCCGCATCGCCTAGCTGAACTTCTTGTCCTGGTCGAGTCGGTAGAGCCGGATCGTCACGGCGAACAGCACGATGCTCCAGCCGGCGAGCCAGGCCAGTGCGACCAGGGTTGACTCGTCATTGAGGCCGATCGTTTTCCAGGCCAGCTGCGCATAGTGGTACGTGGGCAGCACCGAGCCGATGTGCTGGATAGTGCTCGGGAGCTGCCTGAGCGGCACGAAGATCCCGGACAGGAAGAGCATCGGCAGATACACCATGTTGGCCAGCGCGGGTGCCGCATTGGGGCTTGCCCCGTAGCCGATCGCCATGCCCAGCCCGATCATGGGGAACGACCCGATCATCAGGCGCCAGGTGAGGTCGAGCCAGGTTCCCGCGTCGAGGCGGACGCCGCCGATCACGGTGGCGACAACTCCGAGGAGGATCAGGCTCAGCAGCGCAAAGATCAGCGCGCCGATGACGTAGGCCACTGTGGCGACAAAGGGAGGAAGTGGCGTCGCCCGTTGCAGGAGGTCCAGCTTTCGACCGCGGTCATTCGCCAGACCGATGCCGAAGTTGTACACCATCACGTTGCCCACCCCGTAGGTCGCGTAGGAGACGAGGATCAGCTTGGCCGTACTGACACCGGGCGCCGCTTGCAGACTGCCAAAGATGGCGTTGAACAGCAGGAAGAACATCACCGGGAGACCGAGCGACAGCACGGTGAAGGCCGGGTTGCGCAATCGTGCGACGAACTTGGCCCGCGTCTCCATCCACAGCATCCGCCCAATCGGAGCCACTGCCGTCGCCCGGATGGTCACGGTACTCATGGCGCCATCTTCTCCTCAGCTTGATGCGTCAGCGAAATGAAGGCTTCTTCGAGGTCGGCCCCGACGACCTGTAGGTCGCTCATGTCCACGCCCCGGCGGAAGAGTTCCCGGAGCAAGGCCTCCGGGGCATTGCTGAGAAGTCGGACTCGATGATCCTCGATCGACACGTTGGAGACCGGAAGTCCCGCGAAGTCCGCTTCGGTTAGTCGCGTCGGCGTGGTAAAGCTCACCTGCTTGGCGACCACGCGCGACTTGATCTCCTGGGGGCTGGCATCTGCAACCAGGACGCCGCGATCGATCACGATGATCCGTTCAGCCAGCTGGTCAGCCTCCTCGAGGTAGTGCGTGGTCAGCAGGATCGTCTTTCCCTCCTTGGAGAAGTCGCGGATGCTCTGAAGGAAGAGCCGTCGCGACTCGACGTCCATGCCAACAGTTGGCTCGTCGAAGAAGATGACCTCCGGATCGCCCGCTACAGCAAGGGCGAAGTACAACCGTTGCCGCTGGCCGCCGGAGAGCTTGCCTGCCTGCTGCTTGCTTTGCGGCTCGAGGCCGGCCAGGGCGACCGCCCGTTCCGGCGGCATGGGATGCGGGTAGTAGGAGCCGAAGAGTTCGACCAGCTCGCGGACGGTGAGCGTGTCAGGGACACCCGATTCCTGCAGCATCACACCACAGCGGCTGCGCGCCCGGCGGTCCGTCGGATCGAGGCCGAAGAGCCGCGCCTTTCCCGCGGTGGGTTTGCGCAGTCCCAGCAACACGGAGATGCAGGTGGTCTTGCCGGCACCGTTCGGACCCAGCATCGCGACCAGCTCACCCTGGTTGATGACAAAGCTGACCCCGCGGACGGCTTCGACGGAGCCGAAGCGCTTGTGAACCTCATTGAGCTCGACGACCGGCTGGCCTGACGTTTGTCCACGCTAGCACAGGCCATCTCACGACCCTCGATAGACTGACCGGGTGAGGCATTTGATCTCCGGCGCGCACGTACTCCTCTACAGCCGGGATGCCGAGGCCGACCGCGCGTTCTTCAAGACTGTCCTCGGTCTGGACTCCGTGGATTCGGGTGGTGGCTGGCTGATTTTCGCGCTTCCCCCCGCGGAGGTGGCGATCCATCCGACCGAGCAGCAGGACCATCACGAGCTCTACCTGCTGTGCGAGGACATCGAGGCGACCGTCATGGAATTGGAACAAAAAGGGGTCCCCATCAAGCGGCCATTCGACGAGCCGCGTTGGGGACGCGTGACCGAGATCACCCTACCGGGCGGTGGACGGATCGGCCTCTACCAACCGAAACATCCCCTCGCTCACGCGAAGACCGGAGCCAGCGCCACTCAGCGATAGTTTCGTGAAGTCGGAAAGACATCCTCTTCTGGTAGAGATGGCGCGGCTTCGACATGGTCGACGAGCACGCTCAGCACGCCGTCCTGCTTCTGCAGCCTGCCGTCCATGATCAGGATCGGTTCCAGGTTCGCGACCTGCCGGTAGCGCTGGTAGATC
>DATBYU010000058.1:0-3537 GCA_036513555.1 Candidatus Dormiibacterota bacterium
CTCGCGGCGGGCGCCGGCGCCCTTGCCGGCCTCCTCGGAGTGGCGACGCGATCCGAGGCTCGAGCGGATCGGCCGAACTAGGCGACTCGGCGGTAGGCGTCCTCGAACAACTTCGCGATGACCGCGTAGCCCTGCCCGTTGGGGTGGAATCCATCGGCGCTGATCCATTCGGGATGTTGACTGATCTGGGCGCCGTTGAGGTGCAGGTCGACCAGGGTGGCGCCCTCCTGTTTGGCGGCCTGGCTGGTGGCGGCGTTATAGGCATCGACGATGGCAGCCACCGACTGCGGCGTCGGCACCAGCCCATCGGGGATCAGACATGCAGGCCCGCCGGCGGGCGCGTTCGGTAAGCAGGCACGGTACGCCGGCAGCTGTCCGAGGTCTGGCGTGTTCGCTACCAGCACCTGCGTCTGGCCACCGCGCCGCAGAGTGTGCAGCAGTTGGCCCAGTTGTGCCTCGTAGTCCGCGGCTGACACCCCGCGGATGAGGTCGTTGACATTCAGCCAGACCGTCACCACGGTGGGATGAACCGCCATCGCGGCCGGGACCTCGTCGTGCAGCGCCTGGGCCGTGGTGGCGCCCGGGATGCCGAAGTTGTAGAGGACCGCCGACCGCGGGAGGACATCGTTGAAGAAGACCTGCGGCCAGGCCTCGCGATATCGGTCGGTCGCACCAATTCCGTAGGTCTCGCTCGCGCCGATCGCCGCATAGATGATTGACGCCGGCGCGGAAGCCGACGGCCTGACCCCGACGACCGGCGTCGTTGTGCACGCGCTAAGCGTCAGTGCCGCTCCTAGCAGACAGGTGGCGAAGCGCGTGGCAAGCCTGGCGGTCACGCGGCGGCCACCGCCTCTTTCGGCGAGAGCCGGGCCGCCTGCAACGCGGGGACCACGCCGGCCGCGATCGCCAGCAGGCTCGTCCCGAGGATGGCCGCCCCAACCAGCGGCCACGAGACATCGCCGAACTGAATACTTTGCAGCCCCTGCTCGGTCAGGTACGCGTTCACGGAAACCCCGACCCAGAGCGCGATGATGAGTCCGGCCAGCGTCCCGATCACACCGCCGACGAGGCCGACGGTGAAGGCCTCGAGCAGGAACCAGCGCAGAATGTCGCGGTCGCGGGCGCCGATCGCCTTCAGTACACCAATCTCGCGCCGGCGCTCTCGCACCGCCGCCACCAGGGCATTGGCGACGCCGAGCCCTGCGATGCCGAGCGCGATTGCCCCGATACCGGCCAGCACGATATCGACGACTCGCAGGTATCGAAGGACCGAGGCGACCAGGTGCTCGGGCGCCGTGTTGGCGTAGCCGAGGCCGGTGATCATCTGGCGCACCGCGTGCACCTCATCCAGGCTCGACGCCACCACGATCAGGCCGGTGTATTTCGAATCAGGCAGGGGAAAGGCAGCGCCGCCATCAACGCCGGCGCGCGCCCATGCCTGTGCGAGCTGCGCCTGCTCGATGGACACCAGGAAGGCGCCTGTCCCGACCTGCTGCGAGACCAAGCCCACGATCTCCGCTCGGACCCAACGGGCGCGGTATTGCAGGCCGTTCTGTCCCTGGAAGGCCTGTGGCTCGGCGATCTCGACCTGGGTCCCGAGCGCTCTCTGCACGCTGAGGCCGGAATGATCGAGGTATGACTCGGTGATCGCCACCTCGTTCAGCGATCCCGGATGGGGCACGCGGCCCGTCAGGACCGTGATCGGCAGATTGTGCACCTGGCCGAGGTCGACGCCGACCATCATGTCGCCAAAGGCCTGGGGTCCGGACGTCGAGGTCGCGGTTGACCCGAATGGCGGCGGCACAGCCAGGATGCGCGAGGTGATCACTGAGAGCACGGTGGCGACGTGGGACGACTGCCGGAGGGTATTCACGGTGGCATCGGTGATCGCCTTCGGGCCCGCCGCGCGCAGGTCATCGGTGTAGATCTGGTCGGAGTCGGCCTTCGACGCCGACACCTTGACGGCGGTGGCGGGACCGCCATTGGTCAACTTGCTCACGATCCGGCTGCCGGCGCTGGTCGCGACGCTTGCCAGGGCGACCAGCAATGTCGCGCCCAGCGTCACGGCCAGGATCGTCAGAAGCGCGCGGCCCGGGCGCCGGCGCAGGCTGCGAGACGCAAGCGTGAGCGAATCGAGCCAGCTCATGCGAGGAGCCGCCCTGCGTCCAACCGGAAGCGCTGCTCGGCGCGTTGCGCGACCGCCTCGTTGTGCGTTACGACGAGCAAGGTGCAGCCGCGCTCGGTATGAACCCGCTCGAGCAGGTCGAGTACGCGCATCGCGCTGCCGGCGTCGAGATTTCCGGTCGGCTCATCGGCGAGGATCAGGCTCGGGTCGTTGACAAGGGCCCGCGCGATCGCGACCCGCTGACGTTCACCGCCGCTTAGCTGGCCGGGGCGATGCTCAGCACGATCCAGGAGACCGACTTCCTCGAGCAGATCGCCAGCCTGTGGCCGGCGCCGCGTGGATCGTACCGACAACGATGCGGCCAGCTCGATGTTCTCCCGTGCCGAGAGCAGGTCGAGGAGTCCGAAATGCTGAAAGATGAAGCCGATGGTGGTCCGCCGGTAGGCGGCCAGCTCATCGAGCCGCAGGTCTCGCAAGTCGTGGTGACCCACCGTCAAGGTTCCCGACTGCGGGCGTTCCAGGCCACCGATCAGCGACAACAACGTGCTCTTGCCTGCGCCAGATGGTCCGGTCAATGCCACATAACCGCCGGCCGGAATCTCGAGCGTGACGTCGTGCAGCGCCTCCACCTGTGAGCGCCCGGATCGATACCAGTGACTGACGCCGCGAAGGCGAATGGCGGAACCGAGCCGAGCGACGTGGCCACGCGCGACGCTAGGCGGTTGAGTGACCTTTGATCCGATGATGCGCATGGGAAATCGAGGCTATCAAAAGCGGTCTCAAAAAGACCCGATTCTCATCTCTTTTTAATGGCGGGTCCGAGCACCGACCAGAGCCGATCGGCGATGGCGCGATGTTGGGCAGGACCCGGATGCAATCCGTCGGCGGCGAGCCAGTCCCTGCCACGGTCTTGCGCGCGAGTGATGGCGCTGATGTCCGCATAGTGGAAACCGCGAGCCGCGGCCTCGGACCTGGCGACGCGATTGAAGAGGTCGATTCGCATGCGCATGTCACTCGCGGTGCCAAACGGGGCAGCGCCGGGTAAGCCGGAGAAATCGGGAGTGGAAATTGCCACGACGCTCGTTGCGGGGATCCCCAACCCGACGACTGCCTGATAGATCACGACCAGCCGTGTCCCGTAGGCGGCTTCGGTCGATCCCTGGACGACATCGTTGGCGCCGATCAGGACAGTTACCAGTTGTGGGTGTAAGTCGCGGGCAACGGGCAATTCTTCGCGAATCAGATCCGTCGTCGTGTAGCCGTTGACGCCGAGGTTGACGAGAGCGACGTCGATTCCCGCGTCCTCTCTGAGTCGCCCGGCCAGGAGGCTCGGGAAGTTCTGCGCTTCGTCCTCAAGCCCCGTGCCGATCGTGTACGAATCGCCGAGCGCCACGTATCGGATAGATTCCACA
>DATBYU010000059.1:0-24687 GCA_036513555.1 Candidatus Dormiibacterota bacterium
GCCAGCATGGCGTCGACCGGGTCGGTGAGGACCACGTCGGAGACGCGGGGCGCGAGCGCGAGGGCGGTGTGCCCGGCGCCGGTACCGATGTCAAGGACGCGCTCCTTGCCCGTTGGGGCCGCCCACTCGACGACCAGCTCGAGCTCACGGCCTGCCTTGTGCTCGCCGGTGGCATAGGCCTCGGCGGCCTTCTCCCATCGTCCGCCGCTGCCGCTCACCCGATCAGCTTAAGGCGACGCTGTCCAGGACTTGCTTGACCAGTGCCGAGTTGGGATCGGCGGTAAAGAACGAGAACTCATAGTTGCGTCCCTTGGTGTGGACGTACGCCGCCGCCATGAACGGCCAGCCCTGATCCGGGCGTGCCCAGGCCGAGGCGACCTTGCACGTATCGAGGGCAACCCGGAAGACCTGCTCGGTGACGGGGCTGACGCTCCAGACCTGGATGGTGGCAGTGTGGTCGGCGACCGGTGCAATGTCGGCGCGGAGTAGGCCGGGCAGCTGCACGGTTAGGGTGTCTGACGTCGTCGTCTGCAGGACGAGAAACGGCAGGTCATCTCCGGTCTTCGTGATCGTGGTCAGCGACGCGTCGGACGAGGCAGCGACCTGATAGCCCTGCGGCAACATCAGGCTCCAGCCAGAGCCGCTCGCGGCATGCAGCGCCGTCGTGGCGACAAAGTCGGAGCGCACCCATCCGGCCTGGCTGCCCAGCGTGACGTGATACCAGGTGTTGCCCGCGGCGTCCGGCGCTCGACCGTCGGCGTTGGCCTGCGTCCCCTGTGTCAGCGTCGCCAACCGCGTGCTCGACGCGCTCGCGGCCGAGCGCAGATTGACGCCGAGTGGATCGTTGACCCAGATCGGGAACGGGAGAGACGGTGTCGTGGGCGCGGCCGTAGCCGACGCCTTTGGCATTGGCAGCGACGCGGGACAGGTGGTTGGGGACGCGTGGGGATCGACGGTGCTCTGAGGTGATGGTTGAGGCCGGCTCGCCACGGCGTGGGTCTTATAGAAAGACGTGAGCGGCCCAGCCAGCAGGAAGGCCGCAACGGCGCCGATGACCATCAGGGGAATTAGGCGGAGAGCCGACCTCATGCCCATGGAACGCCCCAGCTGGTAGCGCAGTTACGCGAGCGGCTTGCGATTGGGAACTCCGATTCGACGCGGAAAACCGGCCGGCGTCGGGCCCAGCTTGGGGACGACCAGGAGGGTGCCGGCACCGTCTCCTGGACGCTCAAGCCGCGGCGGCCCGCCGCCGAGAAGGCGTGCCGCAGGCTCGAGCAGCTGTGGGTCGACGGGGCTGACTTGGGCAACGAGGTCTCCACCAGGTTTAACGAAGGGGAGGGCAAGCTCCAGCAGAACCGCCGGTGGCGCTGCCGCCCGCGAGATCGCCCGATCGAATTGCTCCCGAAGTGCCGTCTGGTGGCCAAGTTCCTCCGCCCGCCCGGCGGCGACGGCCACGTTCGCCAGCTTCAGCGTGGCCACCAGGTGCTCGAGGAAGGCAACCTTGCGGCTATTCGCCTCCAATAGGGTGAAGTGCACCTCGGGCATGGCGAGTGCCAGGGGCACCGCCGGCAGGCCGCCGCCGCTCCCGATATCGATCACCCGGCCGATACCGGTCCAGGAGACGGCCAGCAGGGCATTGCCGGTTTCGATCTGGGCGACGATTTCCTCCATGGTGCGGGCACCGGTGAGATTGATGCTGCGGTTCCACTCGAGGAGCAGCTCGGCGTAGCGCTGTGTTTCCGCATGCACATCCTTACAATATGGCCATGCCGATCTACGAGTTTTCCTGCCTGAGCTGCCGGCACACCTTTGACGTCTTCGGCGGCTTCGCCAGTCGCGACCAGCGACAGGTCTGTCCTGAGTGCGAGAGCACGAACACCAAGGCGATGTTCTCCACCTTTGCGGTGGTTGGCAGCAGCCAGGCCTCGAGTGCCTCGACCTCGGGTGGGTGCGCATGCGGCGGCAGCTGCTCCTGCTCGAACTGATAACGCCGCTGTAGACACGGCCTCGCCGTTTCCCTCATGATTGTCGCCGTGGCGACCGCCGGCATACCCGTCCGCCTTCGGGTTATGCCCGTGGGCGAACTGCTCGACGAGACCTTCAAGCTCTACCGTCGGCATTTCACGGTGATCGCGGGCGTCGCGATCGTCATCATCCTCCCCAACCTGGTCCTGAGCTTGATCTCCGGCTCTTATCGCGCCAACCCGTTCACATACGTCCAGGACGTCCTGCAGAACATCAACAACCCCGACCAGCTGGCGGCGATCCAGGCCCGCCAGTCGCAGTACACCAGCTCGCCGTTGTACCTGCTCAGCTTTCCGATCGCGGCCCTGCTCATTCCCTTCAGCGTCGGCGCCCTTTACCGCGCAGCCACCTCGCTGGCGGCCGGCAACGTGGAAACCATCGGTTCGGTACTGACCGGGACCGCTCGGCGCTATTTCGCGGTTTGGGGAATCGTGATCCTGGGTGCGCTGGTCGCCATTGGCAGCATCGGTATCGTCACCATCCCGGTCGTGCTCTGGGTCCTGATCCGCTGGTCGGTCGCGATCCCGGCGCTCTTTGCCGAAGGCGTCGGACCGGTGAAGGCAATAGGAAGAAGCTGGAATCTCGTCCGTGATAACTGGTGGCGCACCCTCGGCATCCTGATCATCGTCACCATCATGGTGTCGCTCATCCAGACGGCGCTGGCCACGCTCTTCGGTGGCGCCGCGGCGGTGGTGCCCGGTCTCAACGGCGACATCCGGGCGGGCATCGTCACGACGCTGACAACGCTGATCGACGCCCTGGTCGGCGCGATCCAGCCGATCGCCATCACCTTGCTCTACCTCGACCTGCGGGTCCGCAAGGAAGGTCTCGATCTTGACCAGCTTGCCCGCCAGGCCGCCCCCGGCACCGCGCCGGCCTAAGCGGTTGCACCGGGGGGCGTCGGTGCGGATCCTATTGCTCCTTTTCGGCATGCTGGTGGCGTCGGGCGTCACGTCCGCGTCGGCCAGCACGGCGGACGATTACACCAACGCCGTCCATCGCGCGCTCACGCTGGTCCAGTTCGCGGAGCGCGGGGACGTGCCGTCCGTCCAGCAGGCGATCGACGTCCTCACGAGGGACACGGGGAATAGCCAGCCCGAGATCCTGCGTGATCTGCGCGGGAACCCGCCCGACCTTGTCGACGCCGAACAGCGCTTGCAAGCGCTGTTCGCGACGCTGCAGGCACGGGTGGATACGCCCGATCCCGCCCAGGCCCAGCGACAGCTGCAGACCATCCTGTCGCAGGGGCGCTACTCGGGCCTGAGCACCGGCCCGTCCTGGCCGCAGCGGATCTTCGACTTCATCGTGGCCCGGATCGGCGATTTGCTTCGATTGCTGGGGGTCGGCGGCCTGCACCTCAACATCCCAATCTGGATCTGGCTGCTGATCGGATTGGCGGCGGTGATCGCCATCATCGCCTGGCCGATCCGCGGCGGACTGAGTCGGGGTGGACGCGAGGCGAGGTTGCGTGGCACCGGCCCGATCGCCCGTGGGCGCGTGGACTTCTTCGGCGATGCCGACCGGTTAGCCGCCAGCCACGACTACGTGGGAGCCATCAAGGCGCTCGCGGGAGGGGTCGCCGTCCACCTCCGGGGTGAACATGCGTGGGAGCACAGTCCATTCACAGTGCGCGAGCTGTTCCAGCAATCCGAACGCGCGGAGGAACTGCGGCCGCTGCTGCTCTCATTCGAAGAAGCGAGCTACGGGCATCGGACGCCTGACGCCGACACTTATAGCCGTGCCGCCGACGCCGCGGCCTCCTATCGAAGGACGGCCTCGTGAAGGGTCGTGGCTGGATCGCCCTGGGGGCGATGGCGCTTCTGGTCTTCGTGCTGGTGCTGCTGCGCGGTACCGGTACCCAGGGTGGCTCCCCCGACCATGCGTCGACCAGTGATGCCGCGGACGGAACGTCAGCGCTCCGCGCCTACGCCGATGCGCTCGGCCACTCGAGCGGATCGGTCGAAGGTGACTTCACGCTGCCATCGTCAGCGGGCCTGTTCTTTGTCTTCACGCCCACCAGCGGCTTTAATGCCGCCGAGGTCCAGCAGCTGAACAGCTGGATGCAAGCCGGCGGCGTGGTCGTCTATGCGGCCGAGGACGGCGACCCGCAGGTGGATCTCCAGTTCGGATTGCGCCGGACGGCAAGCTCCGTGTCGGCGAAGGCCCATTCCGCCGCGCCCATCCTTGGCGGGGTCGGGGCGGTCGCTGGTGCCAACGACGCCCGCGCCTTCAGGCCGACCGCCGCACAGGTGGCGCTGCTTCGCAATGACGCGGGTGACGTCCTGGGTGTGCGGCAGGACGTCGGCCGCGGCCAGCTGGTGGCGCTCACGGACCCCCTCATCCTCTGCAACGGCAACATTGGCAAACCCGACAATGGCCGTTTTGCTGCCGACCTGATGGCGATGACGCCGGCAGGCGGCAACGTGTGGTTCGACGAATTCCATCATGGCGCAGCCGCGACCGGCTCGCCCGAAACCGCGTGGATGACGACACCGTGGGGCATCGCCCTGGTGGTGACGGTGCTGATTGTCTTCGTTGGCCTGGCCCTTCGCGGTCGGGCGTTCGGGCCGCGCATCTCAATGCGCCCCCGCGAGGATCGTTCGACGGCGGAGTACGCGGTGGCGGTCGGGAGTCTCTTGCATCGCACGGGCGCCCGGCGCGTTACGCTGGAGGCCTTGCTCTCCGCCACGCGCCGCGCCGTCGCCCAACGGGTTGGTCTCGGTGGCGACGTCCCCAGTGATCGCCTCAACGCCACCATCGAACAGCGCGCCCCGGCGGCGGCTGCCGAGCTGACCCGCGCCGAGCGCGAGCTCGAGAGTGCCAGCGCGAGCGAAGTCGAGGTCCTCAGGATGGCCCGCCGGTTGCATGACCTCGCGTATCCGTCAATGAAGGAGTCCGCATGAAAGCCGCCGATTTTTACGCGCGTTTTCGCTCGGAAGCAGCCAAGGCGGTCGTCGGCCAGGACGAGGCGGTGCGCCTCTGTGCCATTGCCCTGATCGCGCAAGGGCACGTCCTGCTCGAAGGTGTCCCGGGCGTTGGCAAAACACTGCTGGCCAAGACGATTGCCCGTCTGCTCTCCTTGGACTATGGTCGGGTGCAGTTCACGCCCGACCTGATGCCGTCGGACATCGTCGGGACGTCAGTCTACGACCTGCAGTCACGGTCGTTCCGCATCCGTAAAGGACCAGTCTTCACCAACATCCTGCTGGCCGACGAGATCAACCGCGCTCCGGCGAAAGTGCAGGCCGCGCTGCTGGAAGCGATGGAGGAGCACGGTGTCAGCCTCGAGGGCCAGCAAAATCCGCTGCCCGATCCTTTCATGGTGCTCGCCACCCAGAACCCGATCGAGTACGAGGGGACCTACCCGTTGCCCGAAGCGCAGCAGGACCGCTTCCTGTTCAAGGCGTTCATGAATTACCCGACACCTGAGCAGGAGCTCGAGATGCTCCGGCGCTGGGATGCCGGCATCGAGCTGCGAGACCCGGTGCGAGCCGGCGTCACACCCATCGTCGAGGCGGCGGCGATCGCGGAATGCCAGGCCGAAGCGCGAAAGGTCACGGTCGATGAGCGCCTACGCCGCTACATCATCGAGCTCGCCGTCGCCACCCGACAGGCAGCAGAGCTGGTGCTGGGGGCGAGCCCACGGGCCGAGGTGCTTCTGCTGCTGGCATCGAAGGCGGCCGCGGCGTTCGAGGGCCGCGACTACGTCACCCCCGACGACGTAAAAGGGTTGCTGCGGCCTACGTTCCGGCACCGGCTGCTGCTACGCCCCGAGGCCGAGGTCGGTGGCCAGACCGCCGACAGCCTGCTCGACGCGGTGATCGCCCGCGTCACCCCGCCGCGATAGGGCCCGGGCCGGCCGCATGACGCTTCTGCCGCAGCCGCGGCTGCTGGCCACCTTGCTCGCCGGGACCGTCCTCTTTCTGCTGCTCCTGCTGAGCCCGGTGTTCATCATCGCGCCGCTGCTCTACTACGCGGCGATGGCCGGCATCTTGATCGCGGAGGCGGGTCGCCTCCCGAGCAAGTCCGGCTTCATGGCGAGCCGCGTCTTGCCCCAGCCCTTGTCGCTGGGAGAACTGCAGAGCGTGCAGCTCCTGGTCGCGCACGCCCGCGCGGCGGGCCTGCCGGCCGAGGTCGCCGACCACGTGCCCGCCGACCTGCGTCCGGATCGCCGGGTGCTGTCAGGGGCTTTCGACGCCGAGGGCCTGCTGCACGTGGAATACACCGTCGAACCGCCCCATCGGGGCGCCTACCGCTTCGGCGCCGTCGACCTCCGCTGCTGGCGGCCGGGTGGCTGGCTCATGCGGCAGGTGCGGATCAAGGCCGACGAGGCGGCCGCGGTCTATCCCGACGTCCTCGCCATCAAGCGTTACGAGCTGATGCTGCGCCGTGGGATGCGCATGATGGCCGGACTTCGTCGGGCTCGCCCTCCGGGCGCCACCACCGCGTTTGCCGGGCTCCGCGACTACCTGCCGGGGGATGAGGTGCGGCGCATCAACTGGAAGGCGACCGCGCGCCGCGACAGCCCGGTGGTAATGGAGGTCGAGGCGGAGCGCGGCCAGCAGGCGATCATCGCCATCGATTGCGGCCGGCTGATGACGGCGCCGGCGGGACTCCTGAGCAAGCTCGACCATGCGGTCAACGCGGCTCTGCTGCTCGCCTGGGTGGCGCAGAGCCAGGGCGACAAGGTTGGCATGCTGACCTTCAGCGATGGCGTGCGCCGTTTCGTGGCGCCGCAACGCGGGGCGGCCCAGGTCACGCAACTCAACCGGGTGCTGTACGACGTCAAGCCCGAGTACACCGAGCCCGATTTTGCGGAAGCCTTCTCCCACCTCGCGCTTCGAGTCAGCCGCCGCTCGCTGGTGATCGTGCTCACTGACGTGCTCGATCCCGAGGCCTCGCGCGACCTGGTTGGCCACGCCATCCGCCTGAGTCACCGGCACCTCGTGATGGTGGTGGCCATGTCCGACCCGGAGGTGCTGGCGGCCCGTAACGCGCCGATCGAACGGGTCTCCCGCGCCTACGAATGGGCGGCCGCCGAAGAACTCCTCTCCGCTCGGCGAGCCAGCTTCGAGCAGCTTCGACAGGGTGGTGTCCTCGGCCTCGACGTCGAGGCTGGGCAACTCAGCCCAGCTCTCGTCGAACGCTACCTCGAGTTGAAGGAGCGCGCCCTCCTCTAAGTTGCTTGTAACGCCAGCGCCACTCGGGCGTTGTGCCGTGGGATTCCGAAAAGGGAGAACGCTCTGAAATCGAACGATCGGCCGTGGTTCGAACCCCTGGTAGTGGAGCTGGAGAACAACGCCCTTGGTTTCGCCATGACGCTCGTGCATGACCGGGAGCAGGCGGAGGAGATCGTGCAGGACGCATTCGCAAACGTCTGGGCGGCGAGGAACACTCCACAGGAGCGGAGTGAATTCAAGCGCTGGCTCTACCGGGCCATCCTGAATCTGGTCCGCGACCAGGCCCGGCGTCGCAAGCGCTGGTCGCTGCTTCGCTTCTGGGCGCCGCCGCCGGCGAACCCGTACGACGAAGTCGAACGCCGTGCCGATGACGCGGCCCTCGTCGACGCCCTCCGGCGTCTGGCTCCACGGGAGCGAGCGGCGATCCACCTCAGGTATTTCGAAGACCGCTCCTTCGCCGAAACCGCGGCGACCATCGGCGTGCGCGAGAACACCGCCAGGGTGATCGTCCACCGAGCGCTGGCCAAACTGCGCCGGTCGATGGGGTCACCCGTGACGGTGAAAGGAGCAGAGGCATGATCACCGAAGACCCCCAGCTCGAGACCCGCCTCCAGCACTACGGATCCGTCCTTCGGGATGAGGCCCGGGTCAGTCCGAACCTGCACGCCCGGATCATGGCGCGGCTCGAGGGTCATGCGCCTGTCCGTTCGCATCGGTTCATAGTCCAGCTGGCCGCTGCGGCCGCCATCGTGGTTGTCGCCCTTGGCGCGATGGGCGTCGTTCTGAAACTTCGTGCCAACGAGCTCGCCAAGTCGGCGCCCCATGTGACCTCCGTCTTCCCGGCGGATGGCGCCCGCGATGTGCCGCTGAAGGGCGAATTCCGTGTGATCTTCGCCAGCCGCCCAACGATCGCCCCGGCGTTGCGCGCCGAGCCGGCTGATGCCACGCTGCAACCTCTCGAGTGGTCCGGAGCAACCATGGTCGTGAAATACGCTGGGCTGCATCCCAGCGAGCACTACGAATTGATTCTTTCCGCGGACTACCGCAGTCGCCAGGGTGATAAAGGTCACTTTGAACAGCGCTGGAGCTTCACAGCCGAGGGACCCGCGCAGATTACGGCCAGCACACCCGCGGCTGGCGAGACGGGAATCGCCCGCAATGGTCAGCTGAGCGTTCAGTTCGCCCATCGCCCGGCGGTCGACCCGGTGATTCGCATCGAACCGCCCGACGGTACGCTGCAGGCCGGGAAATGGACCGACAACACCTGGGCCCTCACCTACACCGGACTCCAGCCGCTCCGGTCGTACCGCGTGCTTCTGGATCTGGACTTCGGCAACCCAGCAGCCAGCTTCCATCAGGAATGGAGCTTCACGGCAGAACCCGGTGCGCCGCCGAAGAATATCCCCCTGATTTGGTATGCGACGTCGAACCCATTGTCGAGCCGTCCACCAGACCCGAACCCGGTGTACCGGTTGGTTGCTCTGGATTGGAACGGGACGCTGGTTGGCAGCCTCTACACCACGACGATGGCGAATCAAGCGCCCGATGGCACCCGGCTCTTTCTTGGATCCGGCTACGCGGACCAGACCGGGACCATTCTGGCCGCCCCGCTCGGCCTCAAGGGCGGCCCTGGTTTTGCCGATGACAGCCGCCACGTTTGCGAAATGAGAACGGCAACGGGTAGCCTGCCAACTGGCAATGGCGAGCCCGCATGGTTGTATGCCGGAGCACTCGGGTCGCCGCTTCACCGGGTCGTGCAGTTTGGCCAGTACGGCGGCCAGTCTGGCCCCAGAATCGCCGCTTGCAGCTATCAGAGCGATCGGGCTGTGGTCGTTGAGGACGTCATCGCGTGGACGTCCGAGGTCCGTGTCTTCGCTCTATCGACGGGGGCCCTGTTGTATCAGCACCAGTACCCCAGCGGACAGGTCGCTTCGTCAGTGGTGGCATCGCATGACGGTCGGTACCTTGCCGAGCAGACGATGTCGACCGATGCCCAGGGGTTTCAGGTTTATGGCGATACGCTCATTCGGCGAACCTCAGATGGCACGGTGGTTGCGCGCCTGGCCGGCCAAAGCGTGGTCAATTTCTCATGGGACGGATCACGGGTGATTACGATGCCGGCCCATGGCTCTGTCGGCAACCGCGAAGTCCGCCTCATCGACTGGCAGCATGGCCAGATTCTCTGGCGACTGGCCGAGCCGGCCGGCGTCGCCCCAGACGCCGCCTACGTGTCTACTCTGGCCAGACCCGGGGGTACGGACTTCATGGTCGGGGTTTCGGCGGACGGCACCGGACAGTCGCCGGTCGAGCAGCTCTGGCTGGTCCATGCCAACGGCGCGGCGATGCAGGTCGCGAAGGGTCCGATATTCCCTGGGTTCTAGGCTGATGTAACTTTACAGCGGCTCTACCCGTTTCTCTGAGCGAAACCGGCGTGAAAACCCTCGATCGGAACCGAATCGATCAACTCGTGCGCGAGCTTGAAACCGACGCGTACCGACGGGCGCTCGCTCTTTCGTCCGAGGCGGCGTCGGCGGACCGGATCCTGCTGGAGGCCTTCGCCACCCTCGCGCAATCCCTTGCCGCCACGCACCAGACCGTGGAGTTGAAAGAACGGCTGCACGCAAGCATTCGCCAACGGGCTTCGCGGGGTCGCCGGTCGCGGGAGCCGATGGAGGAGCATGCCGATCAAACCGCGACGGTCAGTGAGAGCCTCCACCTACGGATCGTCGACCTCCTCGAGGAGGAACAGGCGGTCGAGCCGGTTGGACGTCGCCGCGCTGTGCTCTTGACCCTCGGCGGGGTCGTGGTCGCCGGGGCGCTCGCGGCCTTTATCTGGGTTCGTGCCGATGCCCTTGCGACCGCGCAGCCGACTGTAACCGACGTGAACCCTCCGGCGGGTGCGAAAGAGGTGCCGGTCCTGGGAGACGTCAAGGTCGCATTCGGCGGCCATCTGGTTGGAACGCCAACGCTGCGAATCGAGCCGGCTGACGGCGTCCTGGAGTCGCCGCACTGGGACGGGAGCACGCTGATCGTGGGCTATTCCGGCCTCCGGCTCGCGACCCGATACCAGGTTGTGCTCGCTGCCGATTATCGGAGTCGCTTCAAAGACATCGGTCATCTGGTGAAGCGCTGGAGTTTCACCGCCGAGGGGTATCCCGTCCTGGTCAAGTTCGCGCCGACCGACGGGCAGACCATTGTCACGCGCACCGGAGCCATGACGGTCGACTTCAACCACCGTCCGCCCGTCGATCCGCAGGTGCAGATCGCGCCGGCTGACGGCTCGCTCGAGCCAGGGCATTGGACCGGAAGCACCTGGATTGTCGGCTATGCAGGACTGAAGCCATACACGAGCTACCAGGTCACCGCGGTGGTCGACTACGGGGTGAGGGCGGCGAACATCCAGCGGAAGTGGGCCTTTACGACGGAGCCCGGGGCGCCTCCCGATGGGACACCGGTCATCTGGTACTCGGCGGTTTCACCTTGGAACGGCCCGGCTGCGGAGCAGCGGCTGGTGGCGATCGACTGGACCGGGACCCTGGTCGGGACTATGTATCAGACGCCGGCAATCCAGCAGTCACCGGACGGATCGATCCTTGGCAGTCAGGGCGGCATGTATGTCGATCGCCGCGGCGCAACGGTCAGGACCGGATCACCATCCACCTACTACAACTCCATGCTGGCTGACGACAATCGGAGCCTGTGCGACGTACGCCCGTCCGGCGCCAGCCCGGGCGAACAGTGGCTCTTCGTGGGCCGCGTCGATGGCCCGGCGCGTCGGATCGCGCAGGCCGGATTAATCGGTGCTCGCTCGAGTTTGGCAATTCTGGCGTGCAGTGTGCTGAACGATCGAGCGGTGGTCGGCGAAATCGGCATGACAGGCTTTGCCAGCGTTCGCGTCCTCGCCCTTTCGAGCGGGCGCCTTCTTTATCAACGGGCTTACTCGGCGCAATCGACCAGCGTGATCAGCTCACACGACGGGAAATACCTGGCGGAACAAACGACCAACTACGACACCCAGGGTCAGCCAGTGGATGGGGTGACGCTGATTCGGCGGACGGCCGACGGACAGGTCGTGGGCCAAGTTGGCAAGCAACGCGTCCTGCGCTTCTCCTGGGACGGCATGCGGGTCGTCATCGGCCCGTCCTACGCCGGGACCGGCGGCGACGTGACGCTCATCGAATGGCAGACCGGCAAGACCCTGTGGCGTACTGCCACGGGTGGGGGAGGCACTGTCTATGCGATGGCACAGCCGAACGGGCCGAAGATCGCGATTGCCGTTGGCACTCAGGCTCACAGCGGCGATGTAGACCAACTCTGGCTGGTTGGGGCGGATGGACAGGCGACACAGATCGTCAACGAGGTGTTCTACCCGGCGTTCATCGCGGGCTTTTGAGCGCGGCGGCCGGCGAAAAGCAGGTAAGAGTACAGCAGGATTCCGGTTGTCAGGCCGACCGCGACCTTGACCCCGGTGGGCGCATCCGATGGACTCAAGTTGCCCTCGATGATGCCGGCGACGATCAGCAGCGGGGCCAGCCCCGCAAGGATGACCAGGGCTCTGCGCGCGGCGAGGACGAGCGCGTCGCGACGACGGTAGGCGCCAGGTAGCAGGACCGCCCAGCCCATCATCAGGCCGCAGGCGCCGGCCGCCACCACCACCGAAAGCTCCAGCACGCCGTGGCCGATGACGAAATCGAGGAGACCGGGCGCGATGCCGTAGGCATTGGTGAGTCCGAGCAGACCGCCCAGCTGAATCCCGTTCGTCATCAGCAAGTAGATGGTGGGTAGCCCGAGCAGGGCGCCGAAGGCGAAGGCGAGGATCGAGACGTTGATGTTGTTCGTCATGATCACGCCCGACATCAGGGGCCGCTTGTCCACCGGGATGGTGGTCCAGAGGTGATGGCTCCGCACGAGTTGCACCAGCTCGGCGGGCACGAGCGCGTACGCCAGCTTCGGATCGAGGGTGATGGCGACGAAAGCGACCAGCGCCGGACCGAAGAGGAGCACCGCCGAGGCGATCAGGTAGGGAGCAGCTTCCCGATAGGTCTGGGGCAGCGTGCGTTTGTAGAAGATGGCGATGCGCTCGCCCAGGTTGCCGCCCTGGCGGTAGACCGCGGCGTGGCCCCGGGCGACCAGGCCGTTGAGGTAGCTGGCCACCGGTTCGGTCGGCCAGTCACGCTTGGCGCGGGCGAAGTCCGCCGTCGCCCGGCGATAGAGTGCGGCCAACGACAGCACTTCCGTTGCGCGGAGCCCGCCCGCCCTGCTCGTGCCCGCGCGCGTCAGGAGTTTTTCCAGGCGGTCCCACTCCGGTCGCCGGCGGCTGACAAATTCATCGGCGCGCACCTATTCATGATGACGGACGCCGCCCTGAAATCTCCCTCCCCCTTGCGGGGCGGGCCAAGGGCGGGGGTTCTTGTCGCAAGACTGCGACGCCCTCTCGCAAAATCGGCGGGTAGAGTGAGAGCGTGCAACCGCCGGACGCGTCAGACGATCTCGTCATCTCCACGCCGGAGCGGGTCGCGTTCCAGTACGAGATCGCCGGGATTGGCAGCCGCTTCCTGGCGCAGATCCTCGATTCGCTCGTCATCACGGTGGTCCTGATTGCGATCACCATCCTCGCTACCTCGCTGGGCGGCATCTTCGGCTCCGGTGAGCTGGCGCTCCTGATCGAGATCATCCTCGGGTTCATCCTGGTAGCGGGCTACTTCCTCGTCAGTGAGGCCGCCTGGAACGGGCAAACGCTCGGCAAGCGCGCGACTCGGCTGCGCGTGGTTGGCGATCACGGCGAGCCGCTGACCCTTGGGCAGGCTGCGATTCGTAACCTCGTGCGGATCGTCGACTTCCTTCCGATCTTCTATGCCATCGGCATGTTGACGCTGTTCATCAATGGCCGCGGCAAGCGGCTGGGAGACTTCGCGGCCGGGACACTGGTAGTGCGCGATCGCGAGCGCGTCAGTCTCTATGACCTGTCGAGTGCGCCGGCCGCTGCGGTCGCGGCACCGCAACCGACAGCGTCGATCTGGGCGACGCCCTCATCCACGCCGGCCACAGCCACTGCCCCGACTGGCGAGCCGTCGGCGCTCGACCCCGGACTTCGACGGCTGGTGGTCGCCTACGCCGCACGTCGGGAGTCGCTGCCGGTGGCGCGGCGCGAGGCGCTCGCCCAGAGCGCGGGATCTGCCTTGCAGCGCGCACTCCCGGAGGTCGTGGCCACCGCCGGCCCGCTTGCCGCGCTCGACCAGCTCGCCGAGCGTGAGGGGATCTCGCCGCGCCGGCCGATGCATCACGGCGCGTCCAGTGCCATGACCTGGGGCGTGACCACCCTGCTCTTTTTCTGGATGCCGCTGATCGCGATCCCAACCGGGATCCTGGCCATCGTCTTCGGCAACGGCGCCGTTCGCGAAATTCGCTCGACGCCGAACCGCTACCAGGGTGACGATCGGGCGAAAACGGGCCGGCTGCTCGGCATCATCGGGCTGTCGATCTCGTCGATCCTGCTCGTGCTGTTCGTTATCGCCTTCGTCTTCCGGAGCGGCTAGAGGCGCTGGCGGCCGGCGATCCCTGTCTCGAGTGGATGCCACCACTCCACCCGGGCCTCGCCGAGCTTCCAGCAGAGGAAGACGGTCTCGCCCTCACGCTTGTGCAGGAAGTCGATCAATCCGATGCTTGGATCTCGAAGGGTAATGCCCCACTCCTCGAGCTGCCGCAGGTCCGAGTCGAGCGTTTTTGTGAGGGCCGACAGATGGCGCCCCGGCAAACCGCCCCCATTCTGGGCCGCCTTCTCGCGCACCGCGGCGACCGTCTTGTCCTTCGCCAGCTCCTCCTGGGTCTTCCGGATGCGCTCGAGCACGGATTTGAGCTTGGGGATCAGCGCGTTGGCCTCATCCACGCTGTAGAACTTTTCCGGCACGCCCGCACCTCAGGCGGCGGAGATCGGGGCCATCGCGCGAAGCCGGGCGACCATGGCGGGCAGGCGGTCCAGGACGAGGTCGATGTCGGCATCGGTGTTGCCCTTTCCCACTGAGAGGCGAAGGCTGCCGAGCGCCCGCTCCCGTGGGTAGCCGAGCGCCAGGATCACATGACTCGCTTCGAGTGAGCCCGAGGTGCAGGCCGAGCCCGATGACGCGGCAATGCCTTCCATGTCGAGCTGCAGGAGTAGCGACTCGCCTTCCACCCCAACAAACAGGAAGCTGGCATGGTGCGGCAGGCGCTGTTGCGGATGCCCGGTGAGTTCGGCGCCGGGGATCCGGTTGAGGACGCCTTCGATCAGACGATCGCGGAGCGCGACGAGATGAGCCGTGTTCTTGGCCAGATCCCGACTCGCTATGCCCATGGCCTTGGCGAGCCCGACGATGCCCGCGACGTTTTCGGTCCCGGCTCGACGGTTGCGCTCGTGCCCACCACCGTGCAGCTGCGGCTCCAGCCGCACGCCGGAGCGCACGACCAGGCAGCCGACGCCCTTCGGACCATGGAGCTTGTGCGCGGACATCGAGAGAAGGTCGACGCCCAACTCATCGACGCGCACCGGGATCTTTCCAGTCGACTGCACGGCGTCGGTGTGGAAGTAGGCGTCACTGTGCTCGCGAGTCACAGCGACGAGGTCGCGGATCGGTTCGATGGTTCCGACCTCGTTGTTCGCGTGCATGATGCTCACCAGGATGGTGTCCGGACGCAGCGCCTCGCTCAACGCATGCGGATCGACCAGGCCGAAACGGTCGACGCGCAGCCGTGTCACCTCGAAACCGTCGCGCTCCAGCGCCTCCGCGGAACGAAGCACGGCATCGTGCTCGATGGTCGAGGTGATGACGTGCCGGCCGCGATCGGCGTTTCGCTCGGCGATCCCGCGGAAGGCGAAGTTGTCGCCTTCAGTACCACCCGAGGTGAAGATCACTTCCTTGGCGACCACGCCGTAGAAGGCCGCTACCTCATCGCGCGCCTGGTCGATCGCCTGCCTCGCGCGCTGGCCCAGGCCATAGACGCTGGAGGCGTTCCCGAACTCCTCGGTGAGATACGGCATCATCGCCTGCAGGACCTCGGGGTCGAGCGGCGTCGTCGCCGAGTGGTCGAGATACACCATCGCCACCAATCTTAGAAGTCTGTCAGGACGACGGCGACTGCTGGCGGTATGGACGCCAGCGGACAAGCTCCTTGATCGGGCCGTTGAAGGCTTTCATGTATTCGTGGACGTCGAGCATCTCGTCGCTGCTGATCGGCCCCTCTTCGGCCGCCTTGGGCAAACCGTCCGGATGCTTGGCTTTCTTGAGGAGGAGCACCGCCACGAAGCTGACGCCGCAGTTGGCGCAGGTGACTTCAACCGTGCAATGACCGTCAGCCTCGTTGAGCACCTTCACCTGGCAGTCTGCGAGCGCCTGGGCGCAGGCGAGACACTTGTAGTACTTGGCCCGCTCTTTGATCAGGGCGATCAGGTTCACTGGTTTTCACTATAGACGGGGATCGAGCGGGGGCCAAGCCGCTGATTCGGGATCACCCGCCGAGGCGGTAGATCCGGATGTAGGGGCCCGGCCGGACCCAGCCGCCGTAGCCGGCGAGCGGGACATAGTAGGTGTCGATGGGGTCGAACACGCTCTGCGGGCAGCCGGTGGTCGGCGAAAAGCTCGCCAGCGGTGCTGCCTGCGCCCGTAGCGCCCGCTCGAGCGGGCTGTCCACCACGCAGCCGGTCCCTGGCGTTTCGTAACCGACGACCACATAGGTAATTCCTTCTTTCCGAAAGCTGTCGAGCGATGTCAACTGGAGGTCGTCGCGCGTCAGTTCATGGATGGTGTACTGGGTCTCGAGCCGGCTGTCGAGAAAGGACGCCACGTAAAGATCGGTCGCACCGTGGCTGTGTTCTCCGCTATCGATCATCGCCTGGTCGTGGGCCGGCCCGGCCATGTAAGGCACGGCGGCCCGGCTGCCGGCGGGCACATGGTTCGCCAGCCAGTCGAAGGCGAGGGTGCGGGTGTCCGTCTGCTGGATCAGGAGGTCGTAGCGGACATCGTGGACCAGCGGCGCGACCGCGATCAGCACGAGTGCCACGGCGAGCGCGAGCCGTCGGACTTGACCGCGCGCTGCCCGCTCGACCAGCACCGCCAGAGCGCGACCCCCGAGCAGGAGCAGGAGTGGGATCATCGGGTCGGCGTAGCGGAAGAACACTGACCGACCGGCGCCGATCAAGAGGATGTAGACGGCCAGAAAGGTCAGGATGATGACGTCGGCCGGGTGCCTGCGCCAGGCCGCGTACGCGATGCCCACGATACCCAGCAGCACCAGCACCGGATCGATGCCAGACCAGAGCGCGAGGCTTAATTGCACCCAGCCGATCGCCGGCGCGGTCGCTGTTCCGAGGTGCTGAAAGATATAGCCGATGCCATGCTGCGTCATGCCGGGGTCGAGCACCAGGAATGGCGACGTGAGCACCAGGGTGGCAACGCCGATGGCGGCAATCACCGCCAACCGCGCCAGGATTCGCGACATCTGCGTGCGCTCGGCGCGGGCCCGCAGCGTTTGGGCGGCGGCGATCCCGGCGAATACAAGGGCGCCGTTGTATTTCAGGCTGGCGGCGATGCCAAGGCTGATCCCGTTGAGCAGCAGGGGCCGCGCGCCACGCGACTGGATGGTGCGATAGGCGATATAGAGCGTGGCCACACAGGCCAGGGTCAGCGGGATGTCGAGCGTCGCGAAGTGGCTGTCGCGGACGTGGAGGAAGGCGACCGTTAGCGCGGAGGCTCCGAAGAATCCCGCCAGCCAGCCGTACGCGCGGCGGCCAAATTCGAAGACGAGTAAGACCGTCAGGCTGCCGAGCAGCGCGTCGAGCACGCGGATCCACAGATACCCCGAGGCGGGATCCTGGACGATCCCGATTACCCGGAACGGCGTAAGCCACGCCGCCGCCACATAGAAGTAGAGGTGTGGCCAATCGGCGAAATGCGGATCGAGGATGCCGTGGAAGATGCCCATGGCCCGCCCCACGGTGACGTCTTCGTCTGGTCGGTAGAGGGCCGGCAGCCCGAAGTTGATCCCCCAGAGCCGCAGCCCGGCGGCGACGATGAACAATCCGGCCGCAGCACCGGCGGCAACGCGGGGCGGCCGGTCTGGCTTAGCTGCCGACGAGGTCCGGCCGGGTGGGGCCGTACAGATCGACGGGCACCGGCGTGGGCGCGTGCTTCCTCGCCTCGAGCTTCTTGACCGCATCGATGGCAGCGGTGGTGGCGTCGCCGACGGCCGTCGTGATCTGCCGCGTCAACTGCGACCGCACGTCACCCGCAGCGTAAAGCCCGGGGAGGCTCGTCTGCATCGTCGAATCGGTCACCAGGAATCCCAGCGGGTCATGTTCGACGTGTTCGCGATGGTCGAAGAACTGCACGTTCGGCTGAAAGCCGATGAAGACAAACAGGCCGGTGACCTTGAGCGGTCGCGTCTGGCCGGTGACGACGTCTTTAAGCACGATCTCCTTGACCTGGCCGTCCTCGCCCTTGACCTCGGTGACGATCGTGTTGGTGATCAGCTCAACTTTCGGATGCTTCTGCGCCGCCTCGACCAGGATGGCCTGGGCGCGAAACTGCTCGCGCCGGTGGATGATATAGACCTTCTTCGCAAAGCGGGTCAGGAAGACACCCTCCTCCAGGGCGGCGTCGCCACCCCCGACCACCGCGACCTCCTCCTCCTTGAAGAAGGCACCATCACAGACGGCGCACTGCGAGACCCCGCGTCCCTGGAACTCACTCTCGCCCGGAATCCCCAGCTTCAGCGGCTCGCCGCCTGCCGTCAGGATGACGAAGTCCGCCTCGTAGTCGCCGTCTTCGGTCTGTACCACCTGCTTGTCGCCGCGTCGGTGGATGCCGGTCACGCGGGCCGTCTCGATCTGGACGCCGAATTTGGCGGCCTGGTCGGCCATCCGCACCGCGAGCTCTGGGCCGGTGATGTGGTCGAAGCCGGGATAGTCCTCGATCGCCTCGGTGTTGAGCAACTGTCCACCCGGCGCGCCCCGCTCCAGCAGCACGGTCTTGACCCGTGCCCGGCCGGCGTAGAGGGCGGCGGTCAGGCCAGCTGGCCCGGCGCCGATGATGACTACGTCGTAACGGCGGTCTTTATCCATCGATTGCGAGGCTCCCATGTTATCTAAGCTCTTTCCCTCCTCCAGTATTCCCACATTGGCCCCCTGCTGAACAGGGCCGGGATTACGAGCGGTTGCGACCACGTAACCCCGGGCGGTATATAACTGCGGAAGCGGATGCGTGAGGAGCAGAGGACCGGCGCCGCCGTCGCTTCCTCCGGGAAGATCGTCCCGCTGCCTCACGCCGACGCCCCCCACGGCCAGGATCACCTGACCTGGGCCTACCAGACGCATGTGACAGCCATCTATCAATACATCTACGGCCGAGTCGGTAACCGCCCGGACGCCGAGGACCTCACCGCCCAGGTGTTCGTGAAGGCGATCAACGGCATGCGCAACGATGTCTCCGTTCCCGAGCTGCGTAGCTGGCTCTACCGGGTCGCCCAGACGACCCTGGCCGACCACTGGCGGGAGTATTACGCGGAGGGCGCTGGTGAACTCGACGACGACGTGACCCAGCAGCCCGCGCCGCGTGAGAATCCCGAAGCCGTCCAGCGGGTGGACGCCCTGCTCGCTACGCTCCCTGAGAGTTACCGGCGGGTGCTCGAGCTGCGGTTCCTGCGCGGCTATTCGGTTCGAGAAACCGCGCAGGAGCTCAACCTCAGCGAGACAAACGTCAAGGTGTTGCAATTCCGGGCGCTGAACCGCGCCGGGCGGGAACGCGGGAGGCCGTCGTGAACGACGATCCGGAACAACTCGATCAGCACGTCGAGGACCTGCTGCAGGACCGCCGTCCTGAACGGACGCCGCTGCCCGACGAAGACGCCCTGCGGGCGCGGCAGACGGCCGCCATGCTGCGGGCGGCCAAGCCTGCAGCCGGGCTTCCCTCGAAAGAGTTCCTGGAGCGCATGCAGGGCTCGATTCACGACTGGGTCGGCGAGCGGTCGGCGCAGCCGGACCCGGCCTCGCGCCCCAGCCGCCGGTCGTTGCTGCTAACGGGTGCCGCCGGTATCGCCGCCGGCGTCGCGGCGGTGCTCGGGATCCAGCAGGTCGGCAAGGGAGCGCCAAAAACGGGAGCGCGGCCACTGTTGGTCGAGAACGGGAGCTGGAAACCGGTCAAGGCGCTAACCGACCTTCCGGAGGCGACGCCGGTTGCGTTCCGATCCGGGGCCATCGAGGGATTCCTGATCCGGCAGGGACAGGAGGTCAAGGGACTGTCTGCCGTCTGTACGCATATGGCTTGCATCCTCAACTACAGCAAGTTCCGCGATCGGTTCGAGTGCCCGTGCCACGGGGCGACCTTTGAGAAGGATGGCCAGCCCACCAATTATTCGAGCCCACTCTCGCCTTTGCCTTCACTGCAGGTACGGGTCGAAAAGGGCCAGGTCCAGGTCTATACGGTGTAACGATTCTCCGTAATAGCCATCGTGCGTTTCTTGCGAATGGCTGCGGTCGCAGCGTGCTCGGTCTTGCTGCTTGCTGCGTGCGGCAACACAACCAGTGGTCCGGCGGCAACCGCATCACCCTCCCCCTCGGCCTCGGCAACCCCAACCCCGACCCCGACGCCAGCCTCATCCGCGGCACCCGTGGTTCTGGCGCAGAGCGTGGGCACGATGGGAACGATCCTGGTTGCCGCCTCCAACAGCCACACCGTCTACACCTTCGACAGCGATACGCCGGGCGCGAGCAAGTGCAATGGCGGCTGCGCGAGCACCTGGCCGCCGCTGACCATCACGGGTGGACAGACACCGACGGGTGGTCCCGGGGTCACCGGGCAGCTGGGGACCATCACCCGTAGCGACGGCTCCGTGCAGGTGACCTACAAAGGGCTGCCGCTCTACTTTTTCCACAGCGACAGCGCGGCAGGCGACACCAAGGGCAACTACACGGGCTGGAGCCTGGTCAAGCCGTAACCGGGTTAGTCAAAACGACGTTGCGACATCATGGCTCGCATCGCGTGGATCGAGGACGACGACGCATCGGGTGACCTCGCCGACCTCTACCGCGAGCTGAAGCAAACATCGGCGAGGGGAAACGTTCCCGACATCCTGCGGACGATGAGCCTACGACCCGACTTCCTGCGTGCCATCGACCAGGCGAGCCGCCTGCACTTCACTGACGGGGCGCTGAGCCGGGCGGAGCACGAAATGATCGCGTCCTACGTCTCGGCACTCAACCGTTGCCACTATTGACTCAGCAGCCATGCCTGGTTCCTGCAGTTGCAGGGCGAGCAATACTCGCAGGCTGCGGCGGCGCTGCGCGATGGAGACCTCAACGCCGCCAACCTGACACCGAAGCACCGGCTGCTCCTGGACTTCGTTGAAACGCTAACCCGGCACGCATATCGCATCACCGACGAGCAGGTCCAGGGGCTGCGTGAGGCCGGGTGGACCGACGCGCAGATCGCCGAGGCCGTCTACGATGGCGCCCTATTCAACCTCTTCGTGCGGCTTGCCGATGCCTTCGACATCCATCCCGACCCAGCGTTCGATGCTGCGGGCGTACCCGCGGTCCTGAGCAAACCCGACGGGGCCTGAGCCCTAGCCGGCGGGGAACGCCGGTGACACGAAGGGCGACTACAGCCGCTAGAGCCTGGTCAAGCGTTAGCGCGGCCGGTCTTCAGCCGATTACGCAGTCGAGGCTGTAGCGGGGACGTAGACCCTACCGCGATCGAGATAGGCAGCAACCCGGTGCACCCTGTACGTGGGCTCGCCGAATTTGCTTCTTGCTCCTGCGACGATGTCGGATTTCAGGAAGGCATCGATCTGCTCTCGGCGCTCCCACAGGTAATTGCCCCCGTACTCGCGCGTCTCGGGGTCAT
The DNA here is from genome assembly GCA_036513555.1 of Candidatus Dormiibacterota bacterium. Taxonomy (GTDB): domain Bacteria; phylum Chloroflexota; class Dormibacteria; order CF-121; family CF-121; genus CF-13. The sequence continues at coordinate 21,077 of DATBYU010000059.1, forward strand.
AGATGAAGGCTTTGGAGATTAAGCCTGGCATGTTGACGTAGAGATTCCGGGCGCGGTCCTCCATCAAGTCCGGGATCTTCGACCAGTCCGTATCTTCGGGCAGCGTAAATCGCATCGTCAGCGTAAACATGTGGTCCTCCTCATCGCTGATAACGGTGATCATGCGCCCTGCGGCGATAGGTCCGCAAGAGGTTAGCCATAGCTACGTTCAGGATTCCTGCGTGAGAAACCTTTACGGGCACTACTGGACCGTGGCGCTGTCCAGCAACTGGGCAACCACGGACGAGCTCGGCTCGTCCAGCAGGAAGATGAAGTCGTAGTAGCGGGCGGTCGTCGCGATCCTGACCTCGTGGACCAGTGCCGGACAGCTGCTGCCGGCCAGCCTGGTGCCGAACACGCGGTCGGTGGCGGGAAGGTCGCCGACAAGCACCTGTTCGGTGGATCGCGGCGTCCATGTGGACCGACTGGGCAGCCTGGCCGGCACCGGTGTCTCCGTCGGCGCCTGGTCCCTGGCGCCACTCTCCACATAGAGCAACGTAGGCGGCCCGTTCTGGTAATGGGCCTCGGCCTTCCCCGGTGCCGCCGACTGGAACTGGTAGCCAACAGGCAGCCAGACCTTCAGCGAGTCGGTCGAAGCCGGGCTAATTGGGTAGCTGGTCGTATAGCGGCCGCTCAACCAACCCTCCTGGCCGTCGCTCAGGCGAACTCGATACCAGACCCCATCTGGATTGCCCTGTTGCTCCTGGATACTCACCTGCGTTCCGGTCGCCAACGTCGTGAGGCGGGTCGATGAAGACGAGGGGGCGGCCCGGACGTTGACGCCATCCGAGGCGTGGACCCAGGCGCTCCGCGGGATCGTCTGGGATTGCTCGGTCCTGCGGACCACGACGTCTCCACACTGGCCACCGGCGGCCTTGCTCGCGCCCGGCGACGGTGAGCCGTTGTCCGCGCCGATGCTCGACGTGTGCGAGCCGGATAGCGACAGGGCGACGTGATGGTCCCAGGGCCGGAACACAGCGAGCCCGGCCTCAGCGCCTAACAAAACGATTACGAGGCCCCACGCCGCCAGCTCGAGCTTTCTCACGATCCTAAGCGCGTCCCGGGTTGTCGGGCGTCGCCGTGACGGTGGCGGCGTTTGACTGCTGCGCGGATACGTTATCGATCGAGCACGTCACCGTGGTGGTCGAGTTGTACTTGACGTCTGGCACGACCTGCGTCTTGCAACTTCCGAGCACCTGTCGAGCGGCCGTGTCCGTCACTGTGAAGGTGATGCTCGATGGCGCCTGGGCGTGGGTTAGCCCGCCGAGATTCTTGAGCAGGGCCGAGACAACGCATGGGGAGCCGCATCCCGAGGTGTCGACCGAGATGACCGTGTAGATAGGCGGCAGCGTCGTGAGGTTCGAGAAATCGATCACATCGGCAGGCGCCGAGATCCTGAAGTCGCTGTTGTAATTGACGAACCGAAGGTCGGCGTCGCGAACGCCGTCAACGACAACACCGTGTTTCAGGCGCACGCGTACCACCCGATACGGTGCCTGCGCGGTGATGAACACATCTCCGCGGGCGCCGGAAAGCTCGACCGCATCGATTCCATCCACCGACACGTGGTCGGTGCGCTGCGTGACCGCCTGCCCGAGGAATGTCGCCTTGAAGGCATTGCCATCGGTCAGGTCCGTCAGCTGGGGCACGTGGCCGGCCGAGCCCTTCCACCAACCATTTCCCGCGGCCTTGACAAAGCTTCGAGAGACAAGATCGCTGCCCATATGCGCAGACAGAAACTGCTGCCCGCGAAAATAGGCGTCGGTGGCAAGGGTGATCGCCTCGAGCTTGACATCGGACGTCGTGACCGTGACGTGCTCGGCGCCCGGCCGGGTCAGCTGCAGGTCGATAGACCACTGGTTGCTTCCTTCGCTGTACGAACCGGTGATCTCGAAGCTGTCGGCCGCGACCAGGGTGCCGGTGGCGCCGCTCTCCAGGCTGCGCGTCGTGGCTAGGTCGAGACCGAACGGCGGACCACAGGCCGAAAACGCGGCGACGACAACGGCGCCGACCAACCCGGTCCGTGCTCGGTACGTCGCCTGTGACAGGGAGCGAAATGCTAACAAGGCCCTGACGGTGTAACGCGTTGAGTATTCCAACCGTTACTCAACCGTGAGCGCCAAACGCCGGGCTGTTCGCCTGTTCGGTCGGGAGTACGCGGTCATCCTCCCCAGCCTGCGCGATCCCCGGATGCATGTCGCCGCGGTGCTGGTGACTCTCCAGGTGCTGGGCCAGACGGTGCTCGGCTTCCGGCTGTCGGTGGCGCAGATCCTGATCTGTCTCGCGACCGGCGCCCTGATCGAATTCGTCGTCGCCTTCTTCAAGGACACGGCGATCATGTGGCCGGCAAGCGGATTGCTGACCGGCAATAGCACGGCCTTCATCCTTCGAACTCCCGGCACGCTGCACGGCCAATGGTGGAGCACGCATGGGATCTGGATCTTTATCGGCGTGGTCGCCATCTCGATGGCGTCGAAGTACCTGATCCGCTGGCGTGGGAGGCACATCTTCAACCCTTCGAACCTTGGCCTGGTCATCGCCTTCGTCGCGCTCGGTCCCAAGTTAACGGAGCCACAGGATCTGTGGTGGATCCCGCCCGGGCCATGGCTGATTGTGACTTATGCGGTCCTGGTGGTCGGGGGGCTGTTGATCGCGTGGGAACTTCGATTGCTCGGCCTCGAGCTGGCCTTCATGGCTGGGTTTGCTGCCTTTACTGCTGTGGCGCTTGCGTTGGTTCCGGACCATTGCATGGTCGCCAGCTGGCACGTGGCGCCAATGTGCGGACGTGAACTCTGGCAGATCCTGGTCACCTCGCCCGAGCTCCTGGTCTTCGGTCTCTTCATGGTTCCCGACCCGAGGACGGTTCCCGACGGCCCGGTGGCCCGTGTGGCGTTCGGCATTATCGTGGCCGTCCTGGCCGTTCTGCTGATCGGCCCAACGACCCTCGAGTTCTGGACCAAGACCGCGATCCTCGCAAGCCTGGTTATCGCTTGTGCCCTTCGCTTTGCGCTGGCGCGCTTTCTGTCCCCACTCGAAGCCCGCGACAGGCCGAGGGCTGGGAGGCGCCGGCTGGGCTGGCGTCTGCCGGCAGCGCTCGCCGTCGCCCTGCTATTTGTTGGCACCCTCCCCGTGGCGGCCGATCTATCCACCCACAGCCCTGTGCCGGCCGCCGGGCTCGCCGATGGGTCGACGCCAACGCTCGCGCTCACCGTTGGTGCCGGGCCGGCCATCGGCGGCTGGGTTTCGAGCTCGGCGACCGCCGCCCTGCCGCCGCCAGGTAATTCGGGACCGGTCTCCGCATCGGCGCTACTGTGGATCCTGCCGCCGATTCCAGATGTCACCATCGCGTCGAACGTGGTCGCGTTCGATCAGTCCGTGCCGAAGACGGCGACCAGGATGGCCCATGATGTGGTGCTCGACCTCATCATTGAATCGGAGGCGCGTCGGGCCCACGATTTCCAGCTGGCGGAAAGCGGTGCCACGGGCGACGCGCTCAAGGAATTCACCGACGTCATCAAGGACGACGTCGGCGGCGGAAAGATCATCCAGAAGACCTACAGCTTCGACAAGGT
>DATBYU010000060.1:0-13740 GCA_036513555.1 Candidatus Dormiibacterota bacterium
ATCGAGCGCTATCCGGGCTGGTGGAAGAACTTCCGCCGCGTGCAGATCACGCGCGGCGACGGGAAGTCGGTCGGCTCGGTGATCGCCTGTGAGGTGCGCGGCTCGCTACCCTACAGCCTCAACTACGAGCTCGAGGTACGGGAGGCGGAGGAATATCGCCACATCCTTTTGCGCTCGACCGGCGATCTGATCGGAACTGGACGCTGGGAATTCTCCGACGCTGAACCAGGAACGGTCAAGTCTCTCTATTTCTGGGATGTGGGGACGACCAACCCGATCCTCAACCTGATCGCGCCGCTGGCGAAGAGTGCGCTCGCCCGGAATCACGAGCAGGTGATGGCGAACGGCTACGCGGCGCTGCGGCCGCACGTCGAGGGCTAGCCCGAGCTCGTTTTTGCCTTGCGACGCGCCGCCTCGAAGGCGTCGAGTCGCTCCTGGACCGTCTTCTCGTAGCCACGATCGGAGGGGTGGTAGTAGGTTCGATCTTTGATGGCATCGGGCAAATGCTGCTGCTCCACCTGGGCCTCCTCGTAATCGTGGGCGTACCGGTAGCCCTTGCCGTAGCCGATTTTTCGCATCAGCGGCGTCGGCGCATTCCGGAGGTGCAGCGGAACCGGATCGGCGCGGGTGCGCTCGACGTCCTCCTGGACCGAGGTGTAGGCGGCGTACAGGGCGTTGCTCTTCGGCGCGGTCGCGAGGTAGACGACCGCCTGCGCCAGCGCGAGGTTCGCTTCGGGCATGCCGATGAAATGGGCGGCCTGCTGGGCCGCCACCGCCTGGGTCAGCGCCTGCGGATCGGCCAGGCCGATGTCCTCTGAGGCAAACCGGATCAAGCGACGCACCACGTACAGCGGGTCCTCACCGGCCTCGAGCATGCGGCCCAGCCAGTAGAGGGAGGCATCTGGGTCGCTGTCGCGGAGGCTCTTGTGCAGCGCTGAAATGATGTTGTAGTGCTCCTCGCCGGCGCGGTCGTAGAGCAGGTTCTTGCGCTGCACCGCCTCCTCGACGAGCGCCGCCGTCACCAGCCGCCGGCCCTGCCGGGGACGGGCCAGTGCCGCCGCGGCCTCGAGCCCGTTGAGCGCCACGCGAGCGTCGCCGTTGGCCACCCGGATCAGGGCCGCGCGGGCGTCGGCATCGAGGTCGACGTGGCGGTTGCCGAGTCCCAGCTCCGGGTCGGAAACCGCACGGTCGACGATCGCCCCGACCTGGATGTCGTCGAGCGCGGCGAGCACGAACACGCGGGTACGCGAGAGCAGCGCGGCGTTGACCTCGAAGGAGGGGTTCTCGGTGGTGGCACCGATCAGCGTGATGACTCCCTCCTCGACGTAGGGCAGTACGGCGTCCTGCTGGCCCTTGTTGAAGCGGTGGATCTCGTCGATGAAGAGGATGGTCCGCTGGCCCGACTGGGCCCGCCGCAAGCGGGCCTCCTCGATGTTGCGCCGTAGGTCGGCGACCCCGGCGCTGACCGCGCTCAGCGGAACGAAATGGGATGACGTGACCCGGGCGATCAGCCGGGCCAGCGTGGTCTTCCCGCTGCCAGGTGGTCCCCAGAGGATCATCGAACCCACGCGGTCTTCCTCGATCGCCCGGCGCAGCTCGTGCTCGGGACCAACCAGGTGCTCTTGTCCAACGAACTCGTCGAGCGTCCGCGGCCGCATGCGTGCCGCCAGCGGCTGATCCTTCGGGGCCGAATCTTTGGGAGCCGGGAACAACGTCTCCTGCGCCATCAGCTGACTATAGAAGTTGCCTCTAAGATCTTCCGGTGGAGACGCTGAATACCGCGATCGCGAAGACGACGCTGCCGGTTGAGGATCTCGCGCGCGCCAGGGCCTTCTATGCGGAGAAGCTGGGGCTGAGGCCCAGCCGCGAGGTCGAGGGCGCGCTGTTCTATGAAGGCGACGCCGCCACGGGCTTTCTTCTCTTCCTTAGTGGCGGACGCCCCTCCGGGCAACATACCCAGATGTCCTGGTTCGTAAAGGACATCGTCTACACCGTCGCCAAGCTCAAGAGTCGCGGTGTCCGCTTCGAGGAATATGACTTCCCCGGCCTCAAGACCAACCATGGCATCGCCGATCTCGGCTACGAAAAGGCCGCGTGGTTCCGCGACAGCGAGGGCAACCTCCTGGCGCTTGGCCAGCTCGCCTAGCGGGACGGGTTGCGCTCGGAAGGTAGGCGGACCTTCTCAAAGAGCAGCAAGAAAATCAGGCCGGCGAGCAGGTAGAAAAAGGCGCTCACGGAGAACGCCAGCTGATAGCCGCCGAGCACCTGCAGGAAGCCGCTGACCAGAGGACCGATCCCACCCACGCCGATGCCGCTGACAACAACCTGCGCGGTCGCGAGCCGGGCGCGCTCGCGCGAATCGACGTACTCCATGCCGAAGACCTGGCCCAACGGTCCCTGCAGGTTGAGGGCAAGCTGCCGCACCGTCATGATCACGACCGCGACCGGCAGCACCATGATGAACGCGAGCGCGAGGACGAGGGGCGCGCCGATCACCTGAGAGACGCCGACGGTGCGGGTGATGCCAAAGCGCCGGCCGACCGCGGGCGCCGCGAGCGTAACGATCGCCGTCAGGGCCGCACCGATAGCAAAGATGATGCCGATCGGCCCGGGCGTCAGGCCAAATCGCTGCGCCAGGTAGAGCTGGGTGAAATTGAGGTACATGCCGGCCGCGATGCCAAGCACGAGGCTGGGTAGCAGGATGCGGCCGAAGCGCGCCAGGTCGATCTTGAGCAGCTCACGCACCGGGAAGGCGGCGGCCGGCCTCACCCCGGAGGCCCGCGCCAGGCGCACGAGAAAGGGAAGGCTGAGGACCGTCAGGATGGTCATCGCAACGAAAGACGATCGTATCGCCGGGGCCGAAGCGCTCGAGGTGTGGGTCACGCGGGCCACCGCCTCCGGGATGATGCCGCCGAGCACATCGCCGACGAGCGCCGCGGCCCAGGAAATCGACTGGTTGAGCGCGAAGAGCCCGACGCGCTCGTTCTCCCCGCTCACCTGAGCGAGAAGCGGACTGCCGAGCACCTGCAAAACGATGACCGCCAGCGCGAACGTCCCCGCGGCGAGCACGGCGATCAGGCGAGATCCGACCAATGTGAGGACGAGCGAGGCCAGCACCGCGACGATCCCACCCCCAAGAAGAAAGATGCGATATCCGATCCGGTCGGCCATAGCGGCAAAAGGGATCCCAACCAGGAGCAACGCGACAGCAGGGAGCGAGTTGAAGAGGCCAATCACGTCGTTCGAAAAACCCAGCGCGTTCATGTAGAGGTTGAAAACCAGGTTGAAGATCGACCAGCCGATCCCGATGAGCAGGGCGTAGGCAAGGAACTGGCGGGCCGCCGGACTGAACGCGGCGAAGCGGGCGAGCGCCCTGCGGACCGGTACGGTTACCGTTTGGGCGAGGCTTCGGCGGAATGCATCGCCTGGTAGATCTGCTGACTGACCCCGGCCTGAACCGCCAGGGGATCGTTGCGGCGGTAATCCAGCCAGTAGCGGACTTCGAGCGTCAGCCCACCATCGACGCTGGGTTGAAACCCCACATGAGGCGGCGGATCCTTGGCGATGTCAGGGCGGCTTTTGAGCTGCTCGCGCACGCGCTCGACCAGTCCGTCGACGGCCACGCTATCAGGAACCTTGGCCGTCAGCGTGAAGAGCCGCGTCGGGTAGCGGGTGCGGTTGATGATCGTGCCGGTGTAAACCAGCGAGTTGGGCACGAGCACCTGCTCCCCTTCCGTCGTTCGCAGCGTGGTCGTCCGCATCTGGATGTTCTCGACCAGGCCGGTGTGATTGTCGACGGTAATCTCGTCGCCAAGCCGGAAGGGACGCTCGACAAGTAGAAACATGCCGGCGATGAAGTTCTTGAGGATGTCTTGAAACGCCAGGCTGATCGCGAGTGCCAGGAAGCCGAAGCTCCCGAACACCAGGGTCGGACTGCTTAACCAGCGGGTGAAGAAGGCGATGATGCCCAGCAGCACGACCGCCAGGTAAACAATCCTCGATACGAGTAGGGCAACCTGTGGGTCGATGTGCGGCCGCTTGAGCTGGTTTCGCAGCCACCGTCGAACCAGGCTCGCAATCACCAAACTGAGCAGGAGAAGAAGGATGCCCTCGACGAATTTGGCCCACTGGTCCTCCCAGTGCTGGTTTATCCAGTCCCACATGGCGCCCATTGTAGGGACGCCCCGGACTTAGCTCTCGGCCGGAGCTTCGCCCTCGGCGCCGGGTTCGGTCCCTTCGGTCTCGCCGACCGTGGGCACCTCGGCGGCTGCGGGAGCGGGCGCGGCTTCCTCGACCTCTTCGCGGTGCGCGGCGACCTTGACGATCAGGTCTTCGGGCTCATCGAGGAACTCGCATCCGGGTGGAACCGTGAGGTCTTTGACCCGGATTTCGTCGTCGATCTCCTTCAAGCCGGAAACATCGACGGTGATCACCGGTGGCAGGTCGGTGGGCAGGCATTCCACCTTTAGCGCGTGCAGCCCACGCTGCAGGTCGGCTTCGCCCTTGGCGACGAGCTCGACCTCGCCCTCGATCTCGATTGGCACCTCCGACTCGATCTTCTCGGTGAGGTTGACCTGGTAGAAGTCCACGTGCAGGAGATCGCCATCGCGGGGGCTGCGTTGCACCTCGCGGATCAGCGCCTTACGAACCGGTTCCTCGCCTAGCTGGAGGTCGACGAGCTGGTTGCGGCCAACCTTCTGAAACGCCTTGACGAACTCGCGCCCGTCCACCAACACCGTCACGGGATCGACGTTGTGCCCGTAAACGACGGCGGGGAGGCGGCCCTGGCGACGCAGCGCCTGGAGGTGGCGGCCACGATCGGCGCGCGGCTCGAGTTTGAGTGTGACGGGAGTGGCGGTCGCCAGTTACAATCCTCCTTCGGCTCGAATTGAGCGGCGCCCATCTTAACACAGTGTTTGGCGCCCGCTGAACGGGCCTTCACCGGAACTTTTGCGCCGTTTGGACGTTACTGAGTGTGCAAGATGGACCTACAATCGGGTGACAACGGTGCTAGTAGCAACTCTTAGATTCCTGCGCCAGAATGCGCTACGGATCGGGGTCGTCCTGGGGACCTTCGCGCTGGTCGCCGCCCTGATCTTCGTCCAGCAGGTGCGCGAGGCCTTTGCCGAGCAGGATTTCCACGTCGCCCGGGCCCAGGTGCTCGCGGCTCAGAGCCACGCCCGCGAGGTCGGACTCGATGCCGCCGAATACTCCGATCTGCAGCGCCAGGAGCTGACGACCGCCAGCGCCGCCCCGCCCACTGCCTCGGCCCCCTTCAACCAGGACCGGATTGCCTTCTTCAGCCGCGCCGCCTCGCAGGAAGTCCAGATCAAGGATCAGCTCGACACTCGGGTGCAGAAGTTGGTCGCCGCGACTCGTGATGCCGCCCAGGTGGCGGTTACTCAGCTCGGCAGCGAGATGCAGAAAGCGAAGCAGGCTGGTGTCGATGACCAACTCCTGGTCGAATTCGACGGCCTGCCGTCGAAGGCCCAGATCGAGGTCGACGTCGCGACCACCGTGCACGCCTACCGGGCCGTCAGCACCGAGCTGAAGGCACCGGTCTCGAAGCTCGCCTTGATCATCGCGGACCAGCAAGCGACCAACAAGCTCGTCGCCCAGTATGTCGAGCAAGCCGCGGCCGCGGACCATGGCGATCCCGCCGTAGCCCGAACCGGCGCCAACGCGGCGCTGGCCCAGGTTCAAGCGGATATCCAGACGTCGCGGATCTTCTCGATGGACGTCTCCGTCGTCGACCTCCATGTGCAGAAACTGGCCGCGAAGTTGAGCACCGTCACTGCCACCACCGACCTGGAGCAGGTCAACGGCGGACTGCAGGTGCAGGACAAGGTGCTAAAGGATGCCATGACCCGGACGCTGCCGGACAAGGCGATCACGATCTCGCTCAGCGAGCAAGTGATTCGGGCTTACGAGCACGGCCAACAGGTCTTCTGGAGCTACACCACGACCGGTCGGCCCGGACTCGAGACCGACCCGGGCAGCTTCAAGGTGTACTGGAAGGTCTCACCCTGGACGATGCATTCGCCGTGGCCGAAGGGCTCGGCCTACTGGTACCCGGACAGCAAGGTGCAAATGGTGATGTGGTTCAACGGCGGCGACGGGATCCATGACGCCTCCTGGCGCTCCCGCTACGGTCCCGGTACCAACGGCCCGCACTACGACCCGACCGGCGAAGACACGGGCACTCACGGCTGCGTCAACGTTCCCTACAGCAACATGGTCTGGCTGTGGAACTGGACGCCGACCGGCACACCGGTCATCGTCTACTAGGTTTCCGCCCCCGCGCCCTACGCGGTTTGCCGTAGCTCGCCGGTCCGAAAGACGCAGAGCCATTTGAGGATCGCCAGCGTTACAGAAGGTGGAGCCCCTTTTATGGCCATAGCCCACCCAACCATGCAACAGGTCGCGCCGCACACCTGGACCTTCCAGGCCCCCGACGTTGCGGTCGCCCCCATGAAGGCGAACTGCCGCGCCTGCCGTCAGGCGGTCGGCATCCTGCGCCCCTCGGCCATGGACCTGAAAACCGGAAACTACGTGGTTCGGGGCGAGTGCGAGCGCTGCGGTTCGGAAGTATTGCTGATCATCAGTTGACCGGTTCGAAGCCCTCCCCAGTCCAGTAGCCGAGCATCTGCTCGGTTTCGTGATAGAGCCAGATGAGGTGGCGCTCACGCGCGGCCTCGGCCAGAAATGCGGCCTTGCGCTCCATCGCCTCCAACGGAAACAGGTCGAGCGCGCTGACCCAGTTGGCCTTCAGAAAGGCGCGCATGAAGAGGAAGTCGCCAGTGAAGACGACAGTTTGCTCCTGGTCCTGAACGTAGACGGCCTGGTGGCCGGCGGTGTGGCCACCCGTCACCCGCACCCGGACGCCGGGCGCGACCTCCTGGTCACCCTCGACGACGTGGAGGCGGCCTTCCTGCTCGAGGAGGGTGAGGTTCTCTACTTTGTACGACGGCTTGCTGCGCGGATCGGGATGGCGCCAGGCCTCCAGCTCGCGGGCCTGGACGACGTGGCGGGCGCGCGGGAAGAGGGGCGTCAGCTCGCCATCACGGCCAGGCGCGATCAGGGCGCCCACGTGATCGAAGTGCAGATGGCTGAGCACGACGAGGTCGATATCCTGCGGTGTCAGCCCGGCGCCGGCGAGCGCGTCCGGAAGACCGGGGTCGCGCTCGTACGCATAGATGTCGCGTTCCTTCTCCGTGAGCTTCGGTCCGATGCCCGCCTCGATCAGGATGTTGGCGTCGGGGGTCCGCACCAACAGGCAGTTGGTGGCCATCGGGATGCGATTGCGGGGATCCGGGGTCTTCAGTTTTTCCCACATGACTTTCGGAACCACGCCGAAGACGGAGCCGCCGTCCATGCGCCAGTGCCCATCGCTCAGACAGTGGAGCTCGAAGCGTCCCAGCTTGCGCGGAGCGGCGGCGATCACGCCGCCAAGGGGCGCGTCCCGGGACAGCGCCGACGGTTCGCGGCCCAGGCCGCCGAGGCCGAGGAAGCGACGAGCACGCGAGGGAGCGCATCCGTCGATGCGTGACCGAGCGCGCACAGAAGCTGACAACGGCATTCGGCGGAAATGGGCCGATGAAACGTCAAGCTGCTCCCGGGACGGGCCCCTTAAAGCCGGCGTTGACGAAGTCGATAATCGACTTGAGGGAGGTGCCGGGACCGAAGATCTCGACCACGCCCATCTTCTTCAACTCCCTCGCGTCGTCTTGCGGGATGATGCCACCGCCGAAGACCACTATGTCGGTGGCGTTGCGCTCCTTGAGCAGTTCGAGGATGCGGGGGATGAGGGTCATGTGCGCGCCGCTATGGAGGCTGACGCCGATGGCGTCGACGTCTTCCTGGATGGCGGCCTCCACCACCATCTCCGGAGTCTGCCGCAGTCCGGCGTAAATCACCTCGACACCGGCGTCGCGCAGCGCGCGCGACACCACTTTCACCCCGCGGTCGTGGCCGTCGAGGCCAACCTTGGCGGTGAGAACTCTGGCCGTCATGGCCGCGTCACGTATAGGAGCACGATGACGATAACCGCCAGCAATGCGAGAGCCCGACCGATCAGGGAGAAGCGGAGGCGCATCATCTAGAAGAGAATCGGCTCCCGGTAGACGCCGAAGACCTCCTTGAGCGCGGACATGATCTCCCCCTCGGTGGCGTAGGCCTTGACGCAGTTGAGCAGGTGCGGCATCAGGTTCTCCGTTCCACGAGCCGCCGTCTTCAGCTCCTCCAGCCGGCTGGAGACACTCGCATTGTCGCGCCGCGCCCGTACGGCCTTCAGGCGGCGTACCTGGCCCTGCTCGGTCTCCGGACCGATGTGCAGGGTGGGAAGGTCTGCGCTGTCGCCGTCCTTGTAGGCATTCATCCCCACGATGATCCGCTCGTTCGCCTCGAGCTTGCGCTCGAACTCGAAGGCGGCGTCGGCGATCTCGCGCTGGAAGAACCCGTTCTCGATGCATCGAAGCACGCCGCCCTGCTCGGCGATCTGGTCGAAGTAGCGTTGCGCGCCGCGCTCCATCTCGTCGGTGAGCTGCTCGATGAAGTACGAGCCGCCCAGCGGGTCGATGGTGTTCGTCACGCCGGTTTCATGGGCGAGCACCTGCTGCGTGCGCAGCGCGATCTGCGCCGCCCGCTCGGTGGGCAGGGCAAGGACCTCGTCCATGGAGTTGGTATGCAGCGAGTTCGTCCCACCCAGGACCGCCGCCATAGCCTCGTAGGCCGTCCGGGTGATGTTGTTCTCCACCTGCTGACGCGTCAGCGAGACGCCGGCCGTCTGCGTATGGAAGCGCAGCATCCAGGACTTGGGGTCGCGCGCGCCGTACTTGTCGCGCATGATGTGGGCCCAGAGCCGGCGAGCCGCGCGGAATTTCGCGATCTCTTCGAAGAAATCGATGTGCGAATCGAAGAAGAAGGAAAGCCGCGGCGCGAACTCGTCGACCGGAAGCCCTGCCTTGATCGATGCCTCGACGTACGCCATGCCGTCGGCCAGCGTGAAGGCAAGTTCCTGGGTGGCGGTCGATCCGGCTTCGCGGATGTGATACCCGGAGATGGAAACGGCGTTCCAGCGCGGCATGTGCCGGGCGGCGAACACGATGGTGTCGACCACCAGTCGCATCGAGGGCTCGGGCGGGAAGATGTACTCCTTTTGGGCGATGTACTCCTTGAGGATGTCGTTCTGCAAGGTGCCACCCAGCTGGGCAAGTGACACCCCTTCCTTTTCGCCGACCGCGATGTACATCGCGTAGAGGATCGCCGCCGGGGAGTTGATCGTCATCGAGGTGGTGATCTGGTCCAGCCGGATGCCGTCGAAGAGCGTCTCCATGTCCTCGAGCGAGTCGATCGCCACGCCGCAGTGGCCAACCTCGCCTTCACCGAGCGGATCGTCGGAGTCGTAGCCCATCAAGGTCGGCATGTCGAACGCCACTGAAAGGCCCTTCTGCCCTTGCGCGAGCAGAAACTTATAGCGGCGGTTCGTCTCCTCCGCGGTGCCGTAGCCGGCAAACTGCCGGATGGTCCACGGCTGCCCGCGATACATCGAGGGGTAGACGCCACGCGTGTAGGGAAATTCGCCGGGGTAGCCAAGCTTCTCGTCGTAGCTCCATCCCTCGAGGTCGTTCGGGGTGTAGAGCGGCTGGAGCGGCACACCCGACATGGTGGCGGCGTCCACTTTCTCCGCCAGCTTGCCGCTGCGGTACCGGGCGGCCCACTCCTCGTAGGCCGTCTTGCGGCGAAGGGCCATCAGCTGCCTCCTTGCGCCCGCTGTGCGAGGACTTCCTCGGCGAGCGCGTATGGATTTAGTTTCCCATTCCGATTCTCGCGCAGGCGCCGGCCCACGGCGGTGTCGCCCTCCAGCACACGCCGCGCGTCTTGGCGGGCACGCTCGGCCACAATGGCGACCACCTCCTGCGTCAGACGCTGCTGCCGGCGGGTCGCGAGCGTACCGCTTTCCTTGAGGTAGGCCTGATGTCGAAGGACCGCATCCCAGACCTGGGCGATCCCCTCCTCCTTGACCGCGCTGGCCAAGACGATCGGTGGCCGCCAGGCCTGTTTGGGTCCGAGGCCGATCGCGTCCTGGATCAGGCGCCGCGTTTTCTCGGCGCCACCCAGGTCGGTCTTGTTGATGACAAACACGTCGGCGATCTCCAGGATGCCGGCCTTGATGCTCTGCACCGCGTCGCCCGACTCCGGCATCAGGACCAGGACGACGGTATCGCAGATGGTCGAGATCTCGAGCTCCGATTGCCCGACGCCGACCGTCTCGACCAGGACGACGTCGCGACCATAGGCATCGAGCAGGTGGATCGCTTCACGGGTCGCGCCCGCCAGCCCACCCAAATGCCCGCGGGCGCCCATGCTGCGGATGAAGACGCCCTTGTCGAGCGTGTGGCGGGCCATCCTAATGCGGTCCCCGAGGACGGCGCCCCCAGTGAACGGGCTGCTCGGGTCGACCGCGATCACCCCCACCGTTTGCTGACGGTCGCGAATCACCTTGACCAGGGCATCGGCCAGGGTGCTCTTGCCCGTTCCCGGAGAGCCGGTCAGCCCGACCAGGTAGGCGTTCCCGGTGTGCGGCTGCAGCTCGGCCACCAGCTGGCTCGCCTGCGGGTCCCGGTCTTCCGCCAGGCTGATGGCCCGCGCCAGCGCCCGGACATCGCCGGAAAGCAAGGCGCCGGCCAAACTCATCTCGAATTGCATCGTATCAAGCCCCCACCCTACCCTCCCCCGCAGGCGGGGGAGGGAAATATCACCTCGGAGCCGGGAAGGTTTTCAGGGTGAAATCCGAGCCCAGGACGACAGTCACGCTCGCCCCGCTGGACGGCGCCGCCACGGTCGTGACCACCGCACCAAAGTAATCCTGCAGCCACGAGACGGTGGCGGCCGCCCGGCCACCGGACCCGTCCAGGATCTGGGTCTGCGTGACCTTTTGCGCCGGGGCGGGTCCCACGGTTGCACTCCATCCGGCCGCCTGGAGGAGCGAGGTCATGATGCTAGCCGGGGTCCCGATGCCGTAGGGAAGCCAGTAGCGGCGGCTGCCATCCTGCACCTGGACGGGCGTTTGGGAGGCCAGTGCCGACCGGTCTGGAAGCGCCATCGCCACATAGCGTTGCAAGGCGCCATAGCTCGGGTCGAGTGGCTGCAGGATGTACTGACCGGTGCTGCTGAAGCCGCTCCGCAGAAGATTCGACGTATCGATCGCCACCCGCCGGATGTCCTGGTCCTTGAGCCGCCCGGCCAGCGACGCGAGTTGCTGCATCTCCGCCGGACGCAGGTTGGTTCGCACGTTGTCCTGCAGCGCACCCAGCAACGACAAGAGATGAGGAACGGCATTCACCGAGAAGGCGCGCTGCCGCACCGCGAGCATGATCAGTTGCTGGCGCCGTGAGCGGTCGAAGTCGGAGGTGGTCTCCCTGGACCGCGCGTACTCGAGCGCCCGCTCGCCGTCGAACTGCTGCCAGCCGGCATCGATCCGGACATGCATCATTCCGGTCGACTCGCCGGCCGGAAAGTAGGGGTCATCAAGGGTCGTCGGGACGTCGACCCGGATGCCGCCGAGCGCATTGACGACATCGCGGAAGGCCTTGAAATCGACGCCGACCCAGTAATCGATCGGCTGCCCCGTGACCTGGGAGACCGTCGCCGCCGCCAGGTCGCCACCGCCGGTGGCCGTGTTCCAGTCGCTGCGCACGTTCGGGTAATTGCGGTGATCGATGCCGATGGCGTAGGCGCTGTTGAGCTTGCCCATCATGTAGCGGTTGTTGGGAAGCGCAGGGATCTTCACCCATAGGTCCCTGGGGAGCGAGATCATGATCGCCTCGTGGCTGCCGGGTCGAATCGACAGCAGCATGACCGAGTCGGTGAGGTACGGCCCGTCGTGGCCGGGCCCTCCATAGCCCAGCAGCAGGATGTTGATACGCTGGTCGTGCTTGATCTTCCAGCCCAGCGAGCCGGGATCGTCGGTCTGCGCATGCACCATCGCGATCAGGTCAGCCGGTTGAGCACGCGGCGAGATGGCATGAATAGCGGACCAGACTCGAAACACACCGAGCCCCGCGACCAGCAGAGCGGCCCCAGCGATCAGGGTCAGTACGGCGCGGGGGGATCGCCACCCGCGTGCCGGGCCGAGCGCGACTGATGCGCGCCGCCGGCGTATTTCACTTCCCAAGGGCAGCCGTCAGTGTAGCGAAAATTTGACGGCCAATCGCGCCCGTTTGTCACGACGCTCCGTAATATGGTCGACGATGCGACCGACCCCCATGGCTGCGCGCCGCGGCGGCCCATTCCTGGTCCCGGCCCGCTGGGTCTTACTGGTCTCCGGCCTGATCGCCGTCGGGCTCGGCACCTTTACGTTGCTCCACGAGCGCCACAGTGGTCAGGTCGACGCCGTGTACCTGATCATCGGCTTGATCGTGGCGGTGATCTGGCTTGCCTGCCTCGTGCTGGCTTTTATGGGCTTCCGTCTCGGAATCTTTCTGGCCGGGGCCTTTGCCTTTATCGATTTCGGCGTGACCGCCACCAGCCACTTCGAGTCCGGCGCAGGGGCGCTGGGCACCCTCGTGAAGAGTGAAGGCCTCCCGGTCGCCACTGTGGCGATGGCCTTGTTGTGCGCGTGTGTCCTCACCGTGGTCAGCGCGGCCGTGCTCTGGGGCAACCCCCGCGGTCGAGACCGGCGGCTGGACACCCTGCCTCTCTTCCTGGTGGCGGTGGCGGGAGCGGTCCTGGTGATCCTCCAGGCGACCGATGGTGTCCATCGCGACAGCTTCGGATCGTCGAACACCGAGGATGGCGCGTTCGCCGCCGCGGTGACGGCCTCCCTCTGGTTGCTGGGCGGGTTGTGGATTGCCCGCGTGCGACGGGTCGGGGCGTTGATCATCATGCTGGCCACGTTCATCGTGTGGTACTCGTTCATTACGTTGCACCTGCTCAAAGGCGGCATCCCCCTGAGCCAGGTGGCCGCCAAGAGCGGCGTCGCCTGGGCTGTCTTCTCGGCATCGGCCGCCATCGTGGCTGCGGCGTCTTTCCTTACGGCCCTCGCGTTGTTCGCCGTTGCCGTCCTGCAGCGCCGGCGGACGACGTCGGCGCGGGCGGCCCCGGCTCCGCGGCGCGCCAGCGGCTGACCCACCTCGAAAGGAAACGGCCCACCGGCCCCGTCATTCGTATATGGAGCGTTGGCGCCGGATGGCCGCCGTCGTCGTCCGCCGGCTGTCGCAGGTCGATTGGCGCCGCATCGCCACCGCCATGGTCGGCCGGCTGTCGCAGCTGCGACGGCTACCCAACCGGGTCAAAGCCGGCGCGGTCGGGGCCGCAGTCGTCCTGCTGGTGATCGGCAGCATCCTGTTCGTTCGCAACCCTGCCGGCCCGTTCGGCAAGATCGAGGCCCTGCCACCCAGCACCGGAACGATCAGCCGGATCCCCGTCCTCGGTCCCGGTCATCGCTACCTGTACTTCCCGGTCTCCGGGCGGGTTACGGCCGGCGTGAAATACCGATACGTATTGCCGACCCATTGCGGCCTCGACTACCCGACGGGGCCGGACTTCGACGGCAGCTTCTGGGATTCGGTTGACTCGACGCAGCGAAACAAGTTCGCCAGCACGCCAGCGGGCTTTGCCCAGCCAGAGGACGACGGGTACATGATCCTGGTGTCGTCGGACGCCGCCGAATTCCACTCGTCCGCCGGCGGGGTCGCGAAGTACACCCGCCGCACCAAAGGCCTGATCGCCGGCGACTGC
>DATBYU010000061.1:0-13585 GCA_036513555.1 Candidatus Dormiibacterota bacterium
CCACGAATAATCTGGCGCTGGAACAGCAGGAACAGGAGAATGGGAGGGATACTGGCGAGTACCAGGCCGGCCATCAGGTAGTTGAAAGGCAGCGGGTAGGTCGAGTTGATTCCCGCCTCGTGATAGATGGCCACGCTCAACGGCTGCAGACCAGGATTGAAGAGCACGAGCAACGGCCAGAGAAAATCCTTCCACGAGGCCACGACGGTAAAAATCGCAACCACGGCCAGCGCCGGGCGTGACAGCGGCAGCATGATGCGGGTGAAGAGTTGCCAGCCATTCGCGCCATCCAGGCGCGCCGCATCGGTCAATTCCGTCGGAACCGTATCAAAAAAGCTCTTCAGGATCAGGATGTTCAAGGCGCTCGCCGCCTCGGGAAGCCAGACGCCTGCCCAGTTGTTGATCAGCGACACATGGATCAAAGGCAGATTGCTGATGTTCACGAATTGGGGGATCAAATACACCACCGGCGGCACCATCAAGGTTGAAAAGAAAACGAACTGGATGATGCCTCGTCCGGCCGGACGCAACTTTGAAAGCGCAAACGCCGCGGTGGCGGAGACCAGGAGCTGCAGCACGACGGCTCCACCGGCAAGGATCACCGTATTGGTGAAATAGAGCGGATATTGCAGAACATTCCAGGCATTGACGTAGTTGCTCCATGCCGGATGTAACGGCCAGATCGTTGGCGGGGTCTGGAAAATCTCGATGCTCGACTTGAGTGCGCTGCTGAACATCCAGTACAGCGGACCAAAAATGACCAGCGTCAGGACGAGCAACAGGGCAAAGACCGTCCAGTAAACCGCTCGCCCGGCAGGACGCTTCAGCATCAGGGGAGAAACCAGGCTTCGCTCGCTGCTGTCCTCAACGCTCCGACGAGACCGCTGATGCAGCCCGAATGTCAACCGTTCGGCCGTCCGGGTGAAAAGGGCCATCTCGTCAGTCTGCCGGCATCAAACGGCTGGTCATCCGCATGTAGACGAGTGCGAACACCGCCAGTACCAGGAATAGGATCACGCCCAGCGCACTCGCTTCACCGAACTCGGCGTTCTGAAACGTGTAGTTGTAAATCAGCATGAGGACGGTCATCGTCGCATTGGCCGGACCGCCGCCTGTCATCGTGAACGGCTCGGTAAACACCTGCATCGTGGCAATGATCTGCAGGACGAGCATCAACAGCAGGATGGGGCGAATGGTCGGCAGCGTCACGTGCCAGATCCGCTGCCACAGACTCGAGCCATCGATTTCCGCCGCCTCGTAGAGTGAGGCAGGAACCCCCTGCAGCGCTGCGAGATAGATCAACATGGCGGAGCCGGCGGCGCCCCAGGTCGCGACCACCACGAGAGCCGGCAGGGCCGACGCTTGATTCTCCAACCAGATCCCGCCAGGCAGATGGACCAGGTGGAGTAAGGCATTGATCAGGCCGGAGTCGGCGTTGTAGAGCCAGAGCCAGAGAAAGGCGACCACGATTGGCGGCAGCATGACCGGCAGGTAAAAAGCCAGCCGGAACAGCCCTTTCCCGTGCCGCATCTCATTGACCACCAGTGCGAGACCAAGCGGAACCACGTATCCAAAAAGCAGGGCGTAACCGGTAAAGGCCAGAGTGTTGCGCCAGGCAATCCCGAACAGGGGATCTGCGAACACCTTCTGATAATTGGTCCACCCCACCCAGACCGCCGGATTGAGCATGTCCACGTTCTGAAAGCTCATGACGAACCCCAGTACCAGCGGATACCAGACGAAGAGGGCAAAGATCGTAAGGGCCGGCAGCAAGAACAGATATCCGCCGAGATTCCGCCGAAGAAACACGCGGGCTTTGATCCGGTTCTGGCGCTCAACCCGGGAGAGGCGTTTCTCGACCACCGACGACGTCGAGGGCCCCGATCGTTCCACAGACGGAACTCTAGCGCTGGCTGGTTCGGCGATCTCTCCGCTCACCACCCGGAGGGCGGCGGAGGCGGGACGACCGCCGGCCGGTCGTTGCAGGTGATCGTGTTCGGCAGCTCCCACGATGCGAGCCAGGGACCGGTGGTCCCGCCGCCGCTGTTGCCGCCGAGATCGCTCACCGTGAACTCCGATCTCGCCGGCGTGAAGTGGAAGGAGCCGCAGTTGTTGATGCCGACCGCACCGACGTTGCGCGCGACGACATTCTGGAAGCTCGCATTTCCGGCGGCACGCGCACTCAGCACCGACGTGCCGGTTCCGTCGACGCGGATGTCCTTGAAGTGGACGTTCGAGATGGAGTAGAGATCCTTGACCGGCCAGTCGGAAACGATCAGGATCGCGTTATAGGTGTTCTGAAGGAAGTTGTCGCCGGTCACCTCGATGTTCGCCGCGAGGGAACCTTCGAGCGCGAAGAGCCAGATCGCGCCGAGGCCGATCTTCCAGTTGAGCTCGAACGAGCCAGCCCGAACGGTCGTGTTGTTCGTGAATCGGAGGTAGCCGGCGAACGGGGTCGAGCCGAAGCGCGATCCCGCATGGAGGCCGCTGCCCTCGCGTACCGGGTCGGCAACGATGTTGTTCGACACCGTATTATCGCGGCCACCGTAGATGGCGATTCCGTTCGCGAGCGACGGATTCTGCACCGTGTTGTGGTCGAACACGTTGTTGGCATTCTCGAATCCGGGCTGCCCGCCGACCGCCTGGGACCACATCGCGAGGCCATCGTCACCCGTGTTACGGATCAGCGAATTGACGACCCGCGAGTTCGTCACGCCCTGGTGGAAGTTGACGCCGTCCGCGATCTGGTCCGCGATCACGGTGTTCTTGATGGTCACGTTGTTCATAGGCCCGTCGAGCCAGATGCCGACCTTCGTGTGATGGATGTAGAGGCCGTCGATCGTCGAGTCGCTCAGCGCCCCGCCGATGCCGTTCACCTGGTCGGTGTCGATTCGCTCTCGGACGTCGCCCTCGATCGCGAAGTTCGACAGGTTCACGCGGTGACTCCCGCCGTCGGGTGCGTACTTGCCGTAGAAGCCGACGCCCGTATGCACCGAGCCGTCGGGCGCCGGTGAGCTGAGCGTGACCTCATGCCCTTTGACGATCGACCACCAGCTGCCGGCTCCTTCGATGGTCACATCATCGACCACGATGTGCCGGCTCACCTGGAAGATGCCGGCCGGGATATAGACCGTCCGGGCTTGCGCTTTCGCCTGCTGAATGGCGAGATCGAATGCGTCCGCGGAGTCGCGAATGCCGCGCGGGTCGGCGCCGAAGTCGGTGACGGACACGGAGTCCTCCGGCGCCTCCGTGGGCCCGGCGACCTCCTGAAAGTCGACGACGTCGATGACTGTCCACGCAGCGTTCGAGTTGCCAGGCACGGTCAGGCGGAGGACGTCGCCCGGCTTGTAGGTGTGGTGGAGCAGGACGCGCCGCTCATCGTAGAAGTGCATCGGCCTGAAGGGCTTCGTCACGACCGGCCGCGGCGTCGTATTGGCAGGCACGCACGAGCACTCGGTGATCCACCAGTCGGGGTGCAGCAGATCCGCCGTCGGGTCGTTCGTAAACGGATACTGGTTGTAGAGATAGGCGTACTTCGACGTCAGCGTGACCCTCTGCGCCCCAGGGCCGTCCCGATACGTATTCCCATGTCCGTTCTCGTCGACGCCCACGGTCAGCGGGGCGTCGATTCCGCCGCCGGACGGTGCGTCGGGGATCGCGTAACGGATCGTGATCGCGTTCGCGCGATGCGTGAGCTTGAAGGCGACGTACTGGCCCGGCGCCAGCTTCACGGCCTGCCGGCCCGAGGCCTCGCCCGAGAGAGTGTAGGCCGACGTGTCGAAGGGAAGGATCGTGCCGTTCGTGGCGGCGTTCTCGGCTTCCTGCTCGACGATACCGAGCTGAGCGCCGCGGCCTACGACGAGCGACGGATCGATCGCGGCGACGGTCTCACGCGAGGACACGTGCGCCTGCCCCGCGCTCGCGACCACAGGTGCCGTAGTCGCGAGCGCAACGGTAAGGAGGAGGGTCAGAGCTCGCATTGGTCAGAACCGGGGTTACGCTGCCGACGAATCGAGTACCTGCTGGAACTGTTGCGCGGCCTGGTCCAGGAGCGCCTTCGGGTCAGCGCTCCCACTGGTCAGCACCGCCTGCATGGCCGGGTCAAGCGCGGCGTACATCTTCTGCGTCTGCCGGCGGGGTTCGGAGCGCAGTGCATTCGTCGTGTTGATGTACGCCTTGTAGTTCTCGCGAGGAACCGTCGAATACTTGACATCCAGCGCTGAGAGCTTCGACTGGAAGTCGCCCTTGAACAGTTGGGCGCTCGGTGCGCCGACGGCCTGTCCATTTGCGGCCTGCTGGGCCAGACTGTTTTCGTGGACGCCCAAATTGAAGTTGGTATAGACGACGAAGTCAAAGGCGGCCTTGATCTCATCCGCCGATGCCTTGGGATTGAAGATCCACACATTGCCACCGGCAAGTTGCGCATTGCCCCCGTTTTGCGGCATCGCTCCGAACCCAAAGTCTTTCAAGTCCGCTCCGTACTGTGACTTCAAGGTATTCAGCTGGTCGGGTGCCATGACAACCATCGCCACTTTATTGGTCGCCAGTAATTGAAGCGTCTTGTCCTGGGTAAAAAGCTGTTCCTTGGTCATGGAGTTATCGGTGAACCGCATGTCCTTGAGCAATTGCAGCACGCTGACGCCTTGCGCCGTGTTGAAGGTTGCCTTCGCCCCATCGGAAGATTGCATGTCGCCACCCGCCGTGTACATCCAGTTGGTGAAGTGCCAGCCACCCTGGTTCCCAGTGCTGGTTTCAGCAAAGCCGGCGACCGACGCGGTCGTCAGTTTTTTGGCGGCGCTGCGGAACTCATCCCAGGTGGTTGGTGGCTTGTCCGGGTCGAGTCCAACCGCCTGGAACATCTTGCGGTTGTACAAAATGCCGAGCGTGTAGCCATTGGTCGGGATGCCGTACACCTTTCCGGACGAATCGGTCACGATGCCGGCAATGCTCGGAACGTAGTCACTGAAATACTGCCAGCCCTTGGCGAGGCTGGTAATATCGGCCGCCGCGTGTTTGGAAATCAGGAGTTGCGGCTCGGTGAAGTAACTCTGCACCCCCGTTTCTTGCTGGCCTGCCGCCAGCCTGGCGAAGTAGGTCTTGGGATCGTAGGGATCGTTCTTGCCGACGATCTTTTCATTCGGATACGCCTGCTGGAATTGCTGAACCAGCTGATTGAAGACGTAGAGAGCTCCGGGATTGCTCGAGGGCGGCAGCGAGTTGACCGTCGCCGTCGCTCCGCCGGTTGCGGTGCTCGTGCCACAGGCCGCGAGAAAGGCTTCCAGGCTAACCGCCCCCGCGCCCACCAGGGCCGAGCGCTTCAAAAAACTCCTGCGGCTGAAAGAAGACCCAAAGCTGGGTTTCGTACCCACGTTCGTACCCATGATGAGACCCCTCCTCCCAAATGTTTGGTCGGTCCAACGGTTGGCGAACGAGATCAGAAAAATCGGGTTATCGTTTACTCTGGGAGTAAGTGGTAGCACAGCCAAAACCTCTTGTCAAGAGTTGCATGCTACGATTTACGCGCCAATATTAGGTTATCGTTTACGCAGATCGAGAGTCCCTTGACTCGAGGGCGAAGGGAGAGTAACAAACCCTTGGTGGAGAAACAGGTTAAACGTTCAACCATGGCCCAAATCGCGAAGGAGGCCGGCGTTTCGACGACAACGGTCTCCAAGGTGCTCAACGAACTCCCCGGCGTGGGCCCGTCGACCCGTGTTCGTATCCGCCAGATGATCGAGCAACACGGCTATGTGCAGAATCACGCCGCCCGTAATTTGCGCAAACGTCAAAGCTATCTGATCGACCTCGTGATCATGCGCCTGGAGGGCGGCTACGACATCGGCATCATGCGCGGTATCCAGGACGCGCTGGAGCAAAGCGGCTACCGACTCGTGGTCTTCTCCACCAATGAAAATGAGGCCAGCGAGCGGTTGTGGTTGCGCCGCCTACTCGATCAGTCCACCGATGGAGTGCTGCTGCTCCTCCCCTACGAGCAGATCGGCCTCGCCAATACCTTGATGGCCCAGGGCATTCCTTTTGTTGCGATCGGCGATCGCAACGAACCCACGACGGCTTTTCCGACCATCGGATCCACCATCTGGCTGGGGGGCTACACGGCGACCGAGTACTTGATCTCTCTGGGGCATCGGCGCATCGGCATCATCACCTTCCCGCTCCATCTCACGACCTCCCGCGCGCGCCTGGCCGGCTACCGCGAGGCGCTCGAGCGCGCCGGCATCCCCATTGATCCGGCCCTGATCTGCGAGGGCACCTACCTGCTGGGCGATGGAGTCGAACAAACCCGTCATCTGCTCGATCAGCCCGACCCACCAACCGCGATCTTTGCCGGCAACGACGCGCAGGCGGCCGGCGTCTACCAGGTCCTCTACGAGCGCGATATCCGCGTCCCTGACCAGATGAGCGTGATCGGCTTCGATGATGTCATGTATACCGCCCAGATGTCGCCTCCCCTGACGACCATTCACCAGCCGCTGGTCGAAATCGGCAAGACGGCCGTCACGATGCTGCAGCGGCTCATCGGCGGCCAGCAGCTCGAGTCAAACCATGTCGAGCTTTCAACCTCGCTGGTCGTGAGAAAGTCCTGCGCGCCGCCGCGCAGCGGCCCTCTTCCCGGACGATAACGCGAAGCCTCAGGCGCTCTTCCGCTTGCGGCGCACCGCCGGCTTGCCGCGGCTCTTCGATGCCTGCCTCGCTTGCTCGACGCTTGCGCGCAACGCCGCCATCAGGTCATTGACGCCGCTGCCGGTTGCGACCGCGGCCGTCGCCGGCCGGGCTGAGGCCGCCCGGCCCTCGATCAGCGTTTTCAGGCGCTGACGGTAGTCATCGGGATAGCGCTCGGGCTCGAACGGCCCGGACAGTGTGTTGATCAATAGCGCCGCCATCTCACGTTCGTTCTTCCTCAAATCTCGCGGTTTCGCGGGTTCGAGCTCGGCCACCGGCAGGATCTCGTCGGCATGGAACATGAGGGCCAGGACCATCAGGCGCCCGTGCGGCCTGAGCGCCGCGAGGTAGCGCTTGCGCCGAAGCACGAACCAGCAAATGGCAATCCGCCTGGTCTCGCGCATAGTGTCGACCAATAGCCCATAAGCGCGCTCGTAATCGCGGTCGGGCACGGCGTAGTAGCTGGTTTCGTAGTAGATCGGATCGATGGCCGACGCGTCGACGAATTGCTCGACGTCAATCGTCCGGCTCCGCTCAGGAGCGAGCTGCTCGAGCTCCTCGCGGGCGACGGTGACGTAGCTATCTTTCGCCACCTCGAACCCCTTGATGACATCGGCGGCGTTAACCGGCTGCGGCGTGGCTGGAGATGGCACCTCTGGGACGAATCCCCCTCCCCCCTTGCGGGGAAGGGTCGGGGTGAGGGATTCGAAGCTCCCTCCCCCTCTGGGGGAGGGCAGGATGGGGGCCGCCTCGACCACTTTCTGGTGGCGAATGCGCTGTCCACTCGATCGGTCAATCTCGTGGAATCGGATGTCCTGGCGCCGCGTCGCCGGGTACAGACGGATGGGAACGCTCACCAGCCCGAAACTGATCGTGCCGGACCAGACGGCCCTCGCCATCTTCTGATTATGGCGCTCGCATCGCCGTATCATCACCACGACGTACATGGGTCTGCTCGAGCGTGCCGTGCTGGAGACGACGATCCCGGTTCAGGACCTGGAGCGTGCCCGGTCGTTCTACGCCGAAAAGCTTGGATTGACCCCGACGAGCGAGGGGAAGATCGGTCTGCGGTTCCGCCTCGCCGACGGGGGGCGTTTCCGGCTCTTTCGCAGCGGCGGCACGGCGTCCGGGACGCACACGCAAATGGCGATGATGGTCGATGACGTCGTCGCTGTGGTCAAGGAGCTGCGCGCCCGCGGTTTGCAATTCGAAGAGTACGACAGCCCAACGCTTAAGACCACGGGCGGCATCGCCGACCTGGGATACGCCAGGGCGGCCTGGTTCAAGGACAGCGAGGGCAACCTGATCGGGATCGCCGAGCAGGTCGACGGGGCCGCTTAGGCTGCGACGGGCTGATTCAATTCCATCGGGTAGCCGGCGGCGCGCCAGGCGGGCAGCCCGCCCTCGAGCAGCCAGGCGTCGTAGCCCTGGCTCCGCAGGACGCGCGTTAGCCGAGTGCTGGCCTCTTCGTCGGCACAGGTGCAATAGGCAATGATGGTCTTGTCACGGGACAGATCGGGCAGGTCGTTGACGAGGTCGGCCGCGTGCCGATTGCGGTCGAGGATCGCCCGCGGGGACACTCGGAGCGCACCCGGAATCTTTCCTCTGACCGCGTTCTCGATGAATGGGGAGGTCACGTCCAGGACGATCGCCTGGCCGGCCTCGATGGTTTGCCTGGCCGTCGCCGGATCGATCCAGTAAGGAACAAACGCCATGTCTTTGCCTCCAATGCTTGTCGAGATCATTGAACGATTCACATGAATAAACCAATGACATCCCGGGTATATTCCATACGTGGCAACCAAAGTTGAAGCCAAGCCGGCTCAGGCCCTCTGGAAGCTCCTTCGGGATGACGCCTTTGCCAGCCTGCGCGATGACTTCACGGCCCGGGTGGCCGAGTGCAGCCTTTCCCTCTCCCAGGGCAAGCTCGTGCGCGAGCTGGCCCAGCCGCAGTCACAGCGAGAGCTGGCCCGGCGACTCCACTACGATCCGTCGAATATCAACGCCCTGGCCGACTCGCTCGAGGCGCGCGGCCTGATCGAGCGCCGCGCGGATGCCTCAGATCGGCGGTTCCGGTTGCTGGCTCTGACGCCGGAGGGGGAGCGAGTGCGGACGATGCTGGAAGCGCTGCTGGCCCAGCCGCCTCATTTTCTCGACCGGCTGACGCCCACCGAGCAGAAGCAATTGCTGCAATTGCTTGCCAAGGTCTTCCAGACCGAGCGCCGCCGGACCAGTTAGCGCGGGGCTTTGAGCGGACCGGGCATCGCCTGGTCGGCTTCTCGCTGCAGCCGCGCCTCGTTGCGCCGCAGGAAGACGATCACCGCGACGATCACGGCAACGCCAACGATCGCGAGCGCGAAATCCACCCGGCCGGAAAGTTGGAGCAGCTGTTTCCCGAGGAGAAAGGCGGCCACGCCGTAGATCGTCGACCAGACGATACCGCCCGCCGCATTGAAGATCAGGAAGAGGCGCCAGTGCATGTGGTTCACGCCGGCCAGGAAGGCGGCAAAGATGCGCAGCACCGAGACGAATCGCCCGAAGAACACCACCTTCGACCCGTGCTTGTGGAAGAGATATTGGCCGAGCCGCAGCCGGTTCTCCTCGAGACGGATGTAGCGCCCGTAGCGTTTCAGCAGCCGGTAGCCACCGGTGCGGCCGATCGCGTAGCCGATGTTGTCCCCCACGATGGCCCCCGCCGATGAGGCGACGATCACCCAGAAAATCGAGAGCCGGCCCGTCGTCCCCGCATAGATGGCGGCGGTGACGAGCATCGTCTCCCCCGGCACGGGGATGCCGATGCTCTCGATCCCGACGAAGAAGAAGACCGCCAGATACCCATAGGTGGCGAGCAGGCTGTCAAGATTGCGCGCAAAAAAATTCAGCACCGCCGGAAGAGCCTACCGCAGCTAGCCCGGGCGCCGACTAAAAGCGCCTTGCGCTACCTGCCGGCGGTGACGGCGGCCCCCACCATCCGATTCCGCAGGACGCCGACGCGCTCCACCTCGGTCTCCAACAGATCACCGGGCTTCAGGAACTCGGGTGGCGTCCGGGCAAAGCCGACGCCATCCGGCGTTCCGGTGGCGATCAGCGCACCAGGCAGCAACGTCATACCAACCGAGAGCCACACGATCAGCTGCTCAACCGAATTGATCATGTCCCGCGTGTTGCCGTCCTGCTTGACCACGCCGTTGACCCGGAGAGAGACGCGGAGGTTTTGGACATCCGGGATCTCGTCGGCGGTCACCACCCACGGCCCGACCGGTGACGAGGCATCGAGGCTCTTGCCTTTGAAGAATTGGCCGCCCCAACCGTTTTGAATGTCTCGGGCGCTGATGTCGTTGACCACCGTGTAGCCAAAAACGTGGCTCATGGCATCGGCCGGCTTGATGTTGATACCCCGCTTGCCGATCACGACGCCCAACTCGACCTCCCAGTCGATCTTGTCGCTGATGGCCGGGTCGATCTGAATGTCGTCGAACGGCCCGGTGATCGAGGTCTGGGCCTTGGTGAAGACGGTCGGTGGCTTGATGTTCTCGCCCCAGGCCCGCGCACTCTCCGCCGCGTGCTTCTCGTAGTTGCGGCCGATCGCCAGCATGTTTCCGGTTGGCGGGTCCAGTGGTGGCAGCAGGGTGAGGTCTTTCAGCTTGCGCACGACACCCGTGGCACCTGACCCCCTCACCGAGGAGACCAGCTCGCGAAGTCGTTGCAGACCGGAGGGCCCGCTTTCGATCAAGGCCAGGACATCCGACGGGGCGCCGGACGAACCATTGCCTTTCGCCAGCTGGCTCACATCGATGACCTCCTCGGACGAGCCGTCGCGGATGACACCCAGGCGTCGCTCGTTGCCCTCCCGGAACATCAAGACCTTCATGTATTCGTTACCTCCTCGGAGTCGCTCACCGGGGCGGGCCTGGTGGCGGCTCCCAAAAACAATCCCTCGAAATCCTGGCGACCGAGGAGTTCGCCCGGGCGACCTTCCAGCCTGGTGGACCCAGAGACCAGGACCATGGTCCAGGTTGCCACCTCCATCGCTGCGCGTGCCCGCTGCTCGACCAACAAGACGGCTTTTCCGAGATTCGCCAATCGACGAACGTGATCGCGTAACAGGGTGTCCGCCAGCTTCGGTGAGAGGTTGGCGGTCGGTTCGTCGAGGATCAACACCTTCGGATCCAGCATCAGGACCCGGGCGATCGCCAGCATCTTGCGCTCTCCCCCGCTGAGCTTGTCGGCGCGGCGTTTCAGCATCGGCGCCAGCTGAGGAAAGACCGTCGTGACCTCCTCGATCCGCGTCTTGATTTGATGGCCTTTCAAGAGGTAACCGCCCATCTCGAGGTTCTCGACCACGGTGAGGGGCTCGAAGATGTCGTTGACCTGGGGGACATAGCCCACCCCACGGCGCGCCAGTTCTTCCGGGGCATGGTTGGTCACGTCATCTGGGCCGAGCAGCACACGCCCAGCCGTGACGCGCAGGATGCCGACCAGACTCTTGAGCAGCGTGCTCTTGCCGGCGCCGTTCGGCCCGATGATCGCAACGACTTCGCCCGGGCCCACGTCGATCGACACCTCCTGCACCACTGGCACCCCGCCGTAGCCGGACGTGATGCGGTCGGCACGAAGCAGCGGAGCCGGCCGGCCGGCGACCGGCCGGGCACTAGCCGACAAGGTATGCGTCAACAACGTCTCGCTGCCGCCTGAGCGCGGCCATGGTGCCGTGCCCGATCACCTTTCCCTGAGCCATGACGACGACCGGATCGCAAAGGCGGTCGACAATGTGCAACTCATGCTCCACCATGAGGATGGTCAGCCCGTCGTCGCGCAGCTGCTCCAGGTACCCGGCGATCTCGTTCACGATCGAGGGGTGCACGCCCGACATCGGCTCGTCGAGAAGCAGCAGGCGCGGGCGCAGCATCAGCGCCCGCATGATCTCGACGAGTCGTTTCTGCCCGCCGCTCAGCATCCCGGCGTAATCGGATTCCTTGGGCAGCAGGCCGAAGCGCTTGAGCAGGCTGCGTGCCTGTGCTACGAGGCGGGTCTCGTCGGGCATCCAGTAGCGCTTGCCCAGCAGCGCGCCCAGCAACGATTCACCGCGGTTATCCGGCGCCGCCACCAGCAGGTTCTCGAGAACAGTCAGCTGGCCGAACTCTGACGGCAGTTGAAACGTCCGGACCAGCCCTCGCCGGGCCCGCTGATAGGCGGGCAGCCGGGTGATGTCCTCGCCCTGAAAGACGATGCTGCCGGATGACGCCGGCAGGGTGCCAGCTAGCACCGCCATGAAGGTCGACTTGCCGGCGCCGTTCGGGCCGATTAGCCCGGTGATGCGTCCGGGCATGACCTCGATCGACACCCCATCGACGGCGTGCATGCCCTCGAAGTGGCGATGGATGTCCCGCGCGCCGAGCATCGGCTCGCTAACGGGCACCTTTTCCTACCACCCATCGCGTCTCTTCCTCGACGGCGGGCGCGCCGGGAAAGACGCGACGCTGCTCGGGTACCACACCCTTGGGGCGGAACCACAGGAAGCCGAGGATGAGGAGGCCGATACAAACCCATTCCAGCGCAGGGATCAGGGTGGGCGGGCCGATGTTCATACGCCCCAACAGCCGGGTGACCTCCTCGAAGCCGAGCGGCACCAGGAGGGCGCCAAGGATGGCGCCGACGTTGTTGCCTCGGCCGCCGACGATGACCGCGGCGAACAGGATGATCGTCTCTGGGTAAAGCCAGGTCGACGGTGCCCAGACCTGTAGGAAGCCGACCAGGATCGCCCCCGACAGTCCGGCAATCGCGCCGCCGACGATGAATATCGTCATCTTCAACGCCGTTGGATTTTTTCCCAGCGCCGCGACGGCCGTTTCGTTTTCCCGCATCGCACGCAGTGTCCGGCCGTATGGCGAGTTGACTATCCGCGCCGCCAGGAACCACACGATCGCAACGCAGATCGCCGTCACTCCGACGTACAGGAACTGATAGGTCTGGATGCTGACGTTGAGCTGATCCGATAGCGGTTGGGGGACGTTCACGACGCCGGCCGCGCCGTTCAGCAACGGCCGCGCATTGTTGATTACGGTGTTGGCGATGATCGATGTGACCAGAAGCGCGATCGCCTGATAATCGCTGCGGAGCTTGCGCAGCGCCACGAGACCGACCGGGACGGCTAGCAGCGCGCCCGCAAGGGCGCCTCCAATCCATGGGAGCGGGAACGCGAGTTGGTACCCGCCGACATACGTTTGAAAGCTAAAGTCGGGTGCCGTGTCGGGCGGCATCGACAAAATCGCGGCAGCGTAGGCGCCCGCCGCCTGGAAAATGATGAAGCTGAAGTTGACGACGCCCGACACTCCGAATTGCAAGTTCAGCGCCAGGCAGGCGATGATGTCGACGCCGGCGAAGATCAGCAGGTTGACGAGGTAATAGCTGTTCATCCGGCCGCTGCCAGCGCTCCGCGTCTTGCGAGCAGACCCTGCGGTCGCAGGACCATGACCAGTACCAGGATGACGAAGGCGACAACCTGCTTGTAGTCGGGCGACCACACCGCCGCGCTGAGCTCGGTGACGAGACCGATGATCACCGCCCCGATCATTGCTCCGTATGGCTGGCCGGCGCCCCCGAGCACCGCGGCGGCAAGCGCCGTGATCAGAAACCCGGCACCGCTGGCAATGGTGAAGGAGTCGGAATCGAGCGCTGCCACGACACCGGCCAAGCCGCACAATGCTCCTGTAATGAGCCACACGAGGTCGATCACGCGCTGAGTTGAAATCCCGCAGTTGCGGGCCAACGTTGGATTGGCAGCGGTGGCGCGCATCGCCTTTCCCAGCCGGGTGTAGCGCAATAGGGCGTGGACGGCCAGCATGA
The DNA here is from genome assembly GCA_036513555.1 of Candidatus Dormiibacterota bacterium. GTDB lineage: Bacteria > Chloroflexota > Dormibacteria > CF-121 > CF-121 > CF-13. Next base: position 13,528 of record DATBYU010000061.1, read on the forward strand.
CTGCAACGGCGAGTGCGATGATCGCGATCTGATTGATGGTTAGGGCGATGGATCCCAA
>DATBYU010000062.1:0-9796 GCA_036513555.1 Candidatus Dormiibacterota bacterium
CTCAACCTGGAGCTATTCGTGATCGTCGATCACTCCGCCCACGTCCCGACGGTGGCGGCGGAGGTGCAACGTCAGGTGGCGGACGCCATCGATAAGATGCTCGGTCTCGAAGTGCGCGAGGTCAACGTGTTCGTCGGGGACGTGAGGTTCCCGGAGGACTCCTAGCGATGGGACGGCGTCACCTGGCCCGCGAGCTGGCGCTCAAAGTGTTATTCGAGCTCGAGAGCGACGGCGGCGACGCGGAGCGATCCCTCAAGTATCACGTCGCCGAATCGCGGGCAGATGCCCAGGTGGCGGAGTTTGCCCGGGTGCTGGTCGAGGGGGTACGCGACCACCAGGCCGAGATCGATGTGCTGCTCGCGGAGGCGTCGCGCAATTGGGGTCTCGACCAGATGGCAAAGGTGGAACGGACCCTGCTGCGGATCGCGACCTTTGAGATCCGTTATCTGCCGAGTGTCCCGCTGAAGGCCGCGATCAACGAATCGATCGAGCTCGCCAAGACCTTCGGTGGCCCGGACTCCGGCAAGTTCGTGAATGGCATCCTGGGCCGGATCGCCGCCGACGCCGAGATCCGCCGTCCGTCGGCCGACCCCGCGGCGACCAAAGAGGCGTCATGACCGCCGACGAGGACGTCGCCGGCATGGACTACGAGACCGCGGCGGCCGAGCTCGAACGGACGGTTGCCTTGCTCGGCAAAGAACAGGAAGATCTCGCGGAGTCCGTACGCACCTTCGAGCGCGGCCTGGCGCTGGCGCGCCGGTGCGCCCGGCTTCTCGACGACGCCGAGCGGCGACTGAATGAGCTGGCGCCGGCCGTCGAGCGCTCGGCCGGCCCGTGACGCTGCTTCAGAACCCGTACTTCATCGTGCCCCTCATCGCCTGGGCGATTGCCCAGGCGAGCAAGGTGATCATCGATTCCGTCGTCCTGCACCGGCTCAGCGTGCACCGGCTGGCGACCGCCGGCGGGATGCCGAGCTCGCACACGGCGCTGGTGGTCTCGCTCACCACCATCATCGGCCGCTTGCAGGGCGTCCAATCGGCACTGTTTGCCGTGTGCCTGATCTTCAGCACGGTCGTGATGTACGACGCCACCGGCGTCCGCCGTGCGGCCGGCCAGCAGGCGATCATCATCAACCGTCTGCTCGACGACCTTTTCATCGCCCATCGCGGCATTCACCAGGAACGGCTGCGGGAGCTCCTTGGCCACACCCCGATCGAAGTAATTGCGGGCGCGGTGCTCGGGATCGTGATCGGGTTTGGGCTCTGGCGATGATGGTGGCGCAGCGTCGGCGTCTGGACCAGGCGCTCGTGGAGCGGGGACTTGTCGCCTCGCGGGAGCGCGCCCAGGCGATGGTTCGAGCCGGTCTCGTTCGGGTTGCGGGCGTCACGATGGGCGAGCCGGACCAGATGGTGACGGCGGAGCAGGCGATCGAGGTGGCCGGAGCCACGACCTACGTCAGCCGGGGCGGAGAGAAGCTGGCGGCGGCGCTCGGTGCCTTCGGGATCGATCCCAGCGGCCGGACCGCGCTCGATGTCGGGGCGTCGACCGGCGGCTTCACCGACGTCCTGCTCCAGCGCGGGGCGGCGCGCGTGATCGCAGTCGACGTCGGCTACGGTCAGCTGGCGTGGAGCCTCCGGCAGGATCCACGCGTAACCGTGATGGAGCGGGTCAACATCCGATACGTCGATCAGCTGCCGATTCCGGCCGACCTGGCCGTCATCGACGTCTCGTTCATCTCCCTGCGGCTGGTGCTGCCGCGGGTTCGGGAGCTGCTGAGCCCACCCGGCGACGTCGTGGCGTTGGTCAAACCCCAATTCGAAGTCGGCAAAGGCGCGGTAGGCAAGGGGGGCGTGGTGCGCGATCCGGAGCAGCATCGCGAGGTGGTCCGTGGCCTGAGCCAGTTTGCGAGCGAAATCGGGTACACGGTTGCCGGTGAGATCCCCTCGCCGATCGTGGGCGCCAAGGGGAACCGGGAGTTTCTGCTTTATTTGAAGCGCGATGGCTGACGCTGTCGGCATCGTCTGCCACCCGCGGATCGATATCGGCGGACCGCCGGTCATGGAGGCACGCCGGCGGCTGGAGGGCCGCGGGTTTCGCGTCTGGACCTACTGCGCCACCGCAGAAGAACGCCCGGGCGCTCTGGAAGGCGATCTCGACGGCACGCGGCTGATCGTGAGCGTTGGCGGTGATGGCACCCTGCTCTGGACGGCCCAGCAAGCGGCGGTCGCCCACATTCCGGTGCTGGGGGTCAACGCCGGTCGTCTCGGCTTCCTCACCCAGGTGCAGCTCGGCGACGAGGGAAAGGCGCTCGACCGCTGGGCCGCGGGCGACTTCAAGCTGCAACGCCGGGCGTTGCTCGAGGCGCGCGTCGGCGAGCGCGTGTTCCACGCCCTCAACGACGTCGTGGTGCACAAAGGGGTCGAGATCAACCTGATCCGGATCGAGACCCTGGTGGATGACCTGCCAGCCGGCCAGTTCGACGCCGACGGCGTCATCGTCTCGACGCCGACCGGTTCAACCGGGTACGCCATGTCCCTGGGCGGCCCAATCGTCCATCCGGACGTGCGGGCGATCGTATTCATGCCCTTGAACCCGCACAGCCTCTTCAACCGACCGGTCGTCCTGCCCGAGCAGGCCCGAATCACCCTTCGGTTGCCCAACGCGTCGGCCATCCTGACCTGCGACGGGCAGCAAAATGCCGACCTCGAACCGGGAGCGGAGGTCCAGATCGCCGCTCCGGGCCTGGCAGTCGAGCTGGTGCAGTTCGACGGCGGTCCCAACTTCTTCGAGCTGCTCCGACGGAAACTGCGATGGGGCTTGCCCCTTGTCGACGGGGACGAATGACCGGGTCGGCCAGGCATCGCGTCGGCCAGTTCTGGCGCCACGCATCGGCGCGGGTCAGCGAGCAAGAGCGGGTGGCCGTTGAGCACTTGCTGGGGCCGGCGCTCTGGCCACTATTTGCGGCATTGCCGGTCAATGATCAGCGGCACGGTCTCGATGTACTCGAAACCGTAAGGCAGCTGGAGGGCCAGCCCGACCGGCTGCTGCAACAGGCGGCACTGCTGCATGACGTGGGCAAGGCCGGCGCCCAGTTCTCGGTGCTGGACCGTAGCCTGACGGTTTTTTTGCGCGCCGCATCGCCGCGGCTCCTCCAGACACTCCTCAAGGCGCGGCCCGGCTTCGCGCGCCGGCATGACGTCTACGTCGATCACGCGCGCATCGGCTCGGAGCGGCTGCGGGCCGCCGGCGCGGCCGAGCTGGCCGCGGTCGTGGCCGAACACCATCAGGCGGACCCGACGTCGGACGTCACCCGACGCCTGCAGCGGGCGGACGGACGGAATTGAGTCGCGAGGTCGCGGCCGAGGTCGAGCGTGACCCCATTTACCTGGTGCGCACGGCCGCCTTCGATGGTCCGATCGAGCTGCTGCTCACGCTGGCGCAGCGCGCGGAGGTCGACCTTGGGGCGATTCGGCTGGCAAGCCTGACCGATGACTACCTTCGCGCCATCGAACAGGAGCGCCCGCCGCTCGATCGACTGGCGGCGTTCCTCGTGATCGGCGCCCGGCTGGTCCAGATCAAGGCCGCCGCCTTGATGCCGGAAGCGCTGGTGGGGGAGGAGGAGGACCTCCAGGCATGGGAAGACGCCATCAAGGGACGGCTCGAAGAGTACAAGCGGTTCAAGGAGCTCGCCGAGTCCTTGATGCGCCGCCACGCCAGCGGCCGGTTCACCTTCGCCGGCCTGCTCGAGCCCGACGTGATCCCGCAGGCGCGAGTCCAGGTGAGTCTCGATGCGCTGGCGAGCGCCTTCCAGCTGGTGCTCGACCGGTTGCCACCGCCCGGGCCGGTCACGGTGGAGATGGAACAGGTTTCCCTCACCGACAAGCTCGAGGAGCTTCGTCAAATGCTGGTCCATCAACCACAACTCAACTTCAGCGCCGTTTTCCGCCACGCGCGCACTCGGCTGGAAGCGGTCGTGACCTTTCTCGCGCTTCTCGAGCTGATTAGAATCGGTGAGGCCCGCGTGGCACAGGCGTCCGCCTTCGGCGAAATCAGCGTGCATAGACAGGAGAGGAATGACCAAGCATGAGCTCAATGGTTGAGAGCGCAACCCAGGTGCGGGACACGGCGGGCCTGACGGCCGCGCTCGAGGCGGTGCTCTTCACGCTCAACCGTCCGGTCACCGTTCTCGAGCTGCAAGACATCCTCCAGTCGACGTTGCCCGACATCGAGGCGGCGGCCACCAGCCTCAGCCAGGCACTGGCGGGGCGAGGACTCTTTCTCCAGCGACACCAGGATCAGCTCCAGCTGGTCACCGACCCGGCGCAGGCCGACGTGGTTCGTCGCGTCTTGCGTCCGGAATACCCGTCGCGACTGTCGCCGGCGGCCTACGAAACACTCGCCATCATCGCCTACCGTCAGCCCCTCACCCGGGCGCGGATCGAAGAGATTCGTGGCGTCAACTGTGAGGCCGTGTTGGAGAGCCTCGAGGAGAAGGGCCTGATCGAGGAGACCGGACGGCTCGATGCGCCGGGCACGCCGCGGCTGTTCGGCACCACGATGAAGTTTCTCCAGATCCTGGGACTCAGCAGCCTGGACGAGCTGCCACCGCCACCGCAATCCGCCTCAACCAGTTCCTAGCGCGCTCTGGCGTCGCGGCCCGGCGAAAGGCCGACCGCTTGATCGCCTCGGGAACGGTTTCGGTGAACGGCGTCCCCGCGGTCGCCGGTCAACAGGTCACCCCGGGCGTGGATACGGTGACCGTCGACGGGCGAGCGGTCGAGCCGGCGAATGCGTGGACCTATCTGATGATGAACAAACCGGTGGGCGTGCTGACCAGTGTCGGTGACGAACGTGGCCGGCAGACGGTGACCGATCGGTTGCCCGAAGCGGGTCCGCGCGTCTTCCCGGTTGGCCGCCTGGATCTCGACAGCCGCGGCTTGGTGTTGTTGACGGACGATGGCGAGCTCGCGGGACGGCTGATGCACCCGCGCTACCATGTCGAAAAGGAATACCGGGTCGTCATCACGGGCCGGCCGGCTGAGGACGCGTTCCGGCGGCTTTCCGAGGGGATGGTTGTGAGAGGGGAGCGGTTTCAACCGGCCGAGGCTCGTGTGCTCGAGAGCAGCACAGACGAGACGCGACTCTCGATGGTGCTTCGTGAAGGTCGTAAGCGCGAGGTTCGCCGGTTGTGGCAGGCGCTCGGCCATCGGGTCCTCGATCTGCAGCGGGTGCGCATCGATGGACTCGAATTGGGCGATCTCGACGAGGGTGGCGTGCGGCCGTTACGCACGGATGAGGTGGCGCGGCTCAAGGCCGCGGCCGGTCTTCCTTGATCCTAGCCATCGACGGTCCGGCGGGATCCGGGAAGACCACGGTCGGGCGGCTGGTCGCCGCAGCGCTGCGGTTTGCGCTGGTCGACACCGGGCTCTTCTATCGCGCCGTCACTGTGGAAGCCCGGCATCGGTCAATCGCGGCGGATGATGTTACCGCGCTGACCACCATGCTCGGGCAACTGCATATCGAGATCAACACGTCGCCGTCGAGCGATCGCACCGGCCCGCTGGTAGCAATCGACGGACGGGATGTCAGCCTCGAGGCGCAGGATCCCATGATCGCCGCGGACCTCTCACGCATTGCCCAGATTCCCGAGATCCGCCGAGCGCTCGTCGAGCCACAGCGGCGTGCGGCTCGAGGCGACGCCGTCGTGCTCGGTCGCGACATCGGGACCGTGATCTTTCCCGACGCCGACGTGAAATTCTTCTTCACCGCGCCCGCCGCCGAGCGAGTGGCCCGGCGACGCCGCGAGCTGGATCGGGCGCGCGGCAGCGCGACACCGGATGCGGTGCTGGAACAGGAAATCGACGCTCGTGATCGGGCCGACCAGGAGCGGCAAACCGCGCCGTTACGGCCGGCAACCGATGCTATAATCGTCGCGACTGAGGGCAAGTCGGTCGGTCAGGTCTTTGACGAAGTGATGGCCCGGCTGCCCAAGCACTGATCTTGAGCTATTCCTTCCTTACTGGTCTTGCACGGCTCCTCACCCGCCTTCTTCTGGGTTCAAAATTTCACCTCGGCGGTACCTCAAACGTGCCCCGTTCCGGCCCGCTTTTGATCGTGTCGAACCACGTCGGCGCGGTCGATCCCGCCATCATCGGGGGCTGGGCCCCGCGATCGGTCTGGTTCATGGCCAAGGCGGAACTCTTCCGTGGCGCATGGGCCTGGCTGATGCGCGGCTACCACGCCTTTCCGGTGGTTCGACATTCGCCAGACCGGACTGCGCTGCGCCGGGCGTTCGCTCTCCTGAAGCAGGGATCGGCGGTCGTGCTGTTCCCCGAAGGCCACCGGTCGGAGGACGCGCGCCTGCTGCGCGCGGAGCCGGGCGCCGGCTTCATCGCCCGCCGTTCGGGCGCGCCACTGGTGCCGATCGCCATCACAGGGACGCAGCACGTCCTCGGCCGGCAGCAGAGGTTTCCCCGGGCCGCGGAGGTCTCGATGACCTTCGGCGAGCCGTTCCAGTTGCCGGAACGGAATCAGGATGGCAGCCCGATGGATCATCAGCAGAGCGCCGACTACCTGATGACAAAGATCGCGGCGCTTCTGCCGTTGGAGTACCAGGGGGAATACGCGAGCGCGCTGGCGCCAAAAAGGGCGCAAGCTTGAGGCTGAGAATTTGAAGAAGATCTACGTCCTCGACACCAACGTTCTGTTGCACGATCCCAACGCGATCTTCTCCTTCGAGGACAACGAGATCGTGATCCCGCTCACGGTCATCGAGGAGATCGACGGCCAGAAGCGCCGCCAGGATGAGGTCGGCCGACATGCGCGGCTGATCGCGCACCACTTCGACGACCTGCGCGCGACGGGCAAGCTCTCCGAGGGCGTCGCCCTCAAGTACGGTGGCACCCTGCGTGTCGTGCTGACCCATGAGAGCACAGCGCACCTACCGGACGATCTCGACCCGCACAAGGCCGACAACCAGGTGATCGCGCTCACCCTTCAGCTCAAGGCCGACAGCAACGGCACACCGGTGATCCTCGTAAGCAAGGACATCAACGTCCGCGTCAAGGCCGACGCCCTCAACCTGCAGGCACAGGACTACGAGACCGACAAGATGGTGCTCAACGAGGAGGACCTCTACGACGGCATGACGACGCTCACGGTGTCGCCGGAAGACATCGACACCTTCACCAAGACCGACAGCTACCAGCCGGCGAACGGCCAGCTCTACTTCAACCAGTTCGTCCATTTCAAGTCCCAGAACGGCACCAAGTCGAGCGCCCTGGGTCGCTACGACGCGACCGCGGGTCACGTCGTGGCGTTGGGCCCGATCAAGAAAGAGATCTGGGGCATCCAGCCGAAAAATCTCGGCCAGCGGTTCGCCTTCGACATCCTGCTCGATGACCGGATCCCGTTTGTCACGTTGACCGGCCAGGCCGGCACCGGCAAGACCCTCCTGGCGCTGGCGGCCGGCCTGAACAAGGTGCTGGACCAGCATCGGTATCGCCGCTTGCTGGTAACGCGGCCCGTCATCCCGATGGGCAAAGACGTGGGCTACCTGCCGGGGGACAAAGACGAGAAGCTGCGGCCATGGATGCAGCCGATCTACGACAACCTCGAATACCTGATGGGCTGTATCTACAAGGAGCAGATGGCGGCCGACATGATTCGCCACATCCAGGACAAGGGCCTGTTCGAGGCCGAGGCCCTCACCTACATCCGGGGACGGAGCATTCCGCAGCAGTTCATCATCGTTGACGAAGCCCAGAACCTCACCCCGCACGAGGTCAAGACCATCGTGTCACGCGCCGGGGAGGGAACCAAGATCGTGCTGACGGGCGACCCCAACCAGATCGATCATCCCTATCTCGACTTCCGTAGCAACGGGCTGTGCTACGCCATCGAGAAGTTCAAGAACAATCCATTGGCGGGGCACGTCACCTTGACCAAGGGGCAACGGTCCGAGCTCGCCGAACTCGCCGCGAAGCTCCTGTAGGCGGCGCTGCGGCATCGAGAGCCGCTAAAGCTGCTGAGGTAAGTTAAGGCCAGTGGACCGTACCCTTGTGGCGCTTGATCTCGAGACCACCGGACTTACGCCGAGATTGGACCGGATCATCGAGGTCGGCGCCGTCCGCTTTCGCGGCGATGAGGTCCTGGCGACGTTCGAATCGCTGGTTCGGCCGGAGGTCGGGATCCCGCGGGCCGTCCAGGACCTAACCGGGATCCGGGACGACGATGTCGTGGCGGCGCCGCCCCCGGAGCAGGTGTTGGCCGAGTTGATCGACTTCGTCGGTGACAGCGGCGTGGTCGCGCACAGTGGCAACTTCGACCTCTCCTTCCTGGTCGACTCGGAGCGCCACGCCGGCTATGAGCTCTTTGACACGCTCGACCTGGCACGGATCATGCTGCCAATGGCGCCCAGTCATAGCCTGCCGCACCTCTCGCGCCAGCTGGGACTGACCCATTCGCATCCGCACCGTGCGCTGTCAGACGCGGACGCCGCACGGCAGCTCTTTCGTTTTTTGTGGAACCACGCCCGCGGCTTTCCCGGAGATCTCCTCAGCCGGATGCTCGAGCTGGCCGAAGGCTGGCCGCACCCTCTGCATCATTTCCTGCTCGACGCTCATACGGGAGGGTCGAGCGGCGTAGAGAGTCTGCCGCGCCGTCCGACGCTGCCCGCAAAGACGACGAATGGGAGCGCCCCCTCCACGGATCCGCAAGCAATTTCCGCCCTGCTCGGTCCGGATGGTCCGATGGCGGGGCTGCTCGCGGACTACGAGCTGCGTGAATCACAGCTGCAGATGTCGCTCGCCGTGGCGCAGCTCTATGCCCGGGGCGGCCGCCTGTTGGTGGAAGCCGGTCCAGGCACGGGGAAATCGCTCGCTTACCTTGTGCCCGCTGTTCACCACGCGGTCGCCACTGGTGAGCGGGTGGTGATTGCAACCAACACGATCACCCTGCAGGAACAGCTGTTCTCCAAGGACATCCCGTTTATGCGGAGCTGGCTGCCGTTTGACTTCAAAGCCTCGCTGCTCAAGGGGCGCGCCAACTACGTGAGCCTGCGACGCTGGAACCGGTACCTCAACGCCCCCAGTCGGCGCGCCGACGGAACCTGGTTTGACGAGGAGCTGACCTTCAAACTGCGCATGCTGGTCTGGCTGGCGCAGACGCACAATGGGGACCGCGCCGAGATCAAGCTCAACGGCTTCGAGGAACTCTTCTGGTTGCGGGCGGCCTCCACGCCCGACGATTGCCTGGCCGCCCACTGCGAGAACTACAAGACCCAACAGTGCTTTTACTGGAACAGCCGTCGGGCGGCCCAGGACGCGGATGTGATCGTGACCAACCATGCACTGCTGCTGGCCGACGCGTTGGCCGGCGGTTCGGTGTTGCCGCCCCACGAGCACCTGGTCGTGGATGAGGCACACCAGCTCGAGGAAACCGCGGTCGACGCCTTGACGCTGCGCGTGGGCGAAGAGGAGCTGCTGGAGAGCATCGACGGCACCCTCACCTGGTTCCGTGCTGCGGTCGGCCCACCGGACGAGGCGCTCCGGACGACGGCGGCGGACTGCCGCCAGGTAGTAACCGACTTCTTCCGCGAGGCCCGGGCGATCATCCGCGCCCGGCAGCCGGAGGTGCCGCTGCGGCCGGGGCGCGACGATCCGGTCATCCTGGACGCCATCAGCCGCAGCCTCCCCGATGTCTCACAGCTGGCAGCGCTTGCGAGCGCGCTCGGCCGACAGGCGACGGCCCTGCGGGTCGCGCTCGACGATGCGGGCGCGCGGTTGCCATTGGAAGC
>DATBYU010000063.1:0-7383 GCA_036513555.1 Candidatus Dormiibacterota bacterium
TCACGCCCTGGTCGTAGCGACCTCTCCGTAGCGGAAGCAGCTGACCAGGTGATCGTTCACCAGGCCGGTCGCCTGCATGAAGGCGTAGCAGATCGTCGGTCCCACGAAGTTCGCCCCGCGCGCGATCAGGTCCTTGCTCAGTGCCTGGGCTTCGGCCGTTTGGGCCGGGATGTCGGCCATCGTCTTCCAGGCATTCCGCTTCGGCCGCCCCCCGACAAATGACCAGACGTAGGCATCGAAACTGCGCTGCTCGGCGGCGATCGACCGGACCACGCGCGCATTTCTGACGGCGCTCCCGATCTTGAGTCGATTGCGCACGATGCTGCTCAGTCCCATGAGGCGCTGGACGCTGGCGTCGTTGAACCGGGCGACTGCGGCCGGATCGAATCCCTTGAACGCGCTGCGATAGGCGTCCCGCTTGCGTAGGATGGTCATCCAGCTAAGCCCGGCCTGGGCGCCCTCCAGCACCAGGAACTCAAAGAGCAGGCGATCGTCGTGAACGGGCACGCCCCACTCGCGGTCGTGGTAGTCGCGCATCAAGGGATCGCCCTCCGCCCAATCGCATCGTGTGATGGCCACTGCTTATAGTGGCATCGTGCCACACTTGCCACCCTGGTTCTTCGAACCGAAGGGCCGCTACGACGAACACCTCTTCGAGAGCGAGGTGCTCAAGGGCAATCCGCTGCATGATCCGCATCAACGGCCGCTCTGGGTATACGTGCCGCCTGGCTACGATGCCGAGGCGCAGCGTCGCTATCCCAGCATCTACGTCATCCAGGGGTTGACCGGCCAAATCGACATGTGGCGAAACCGGAATCCATTTCGGCGCAACTTCCCCGAGCTCGCCGATGCCCAGTTCGCGGCTGGTGGCGCGCCGCCGTGCATCCTTATATATGTCGATTGCTGGACCTCGATCGGCGGGAGCCAGTACCTCGACTCACCCGGCACCGGCAAGTACCACACCTATCTCTGCGACGAGATCGTTCCCTGGGTGGACCGGCACTACCGCACGCTGCCCGAGGCGCGCCACCGCGGCATCATGGGGAAATCCAGCGGAGGCTATGGGGCGATGGTGACGCCGATGCTGCGACCTGATCTCTTCGGCGGGCTGGCGACGCACGCCGGCGACGCGCTCTTCGAGCTGTCGTACGCAAACGCCTTCGGCAAATCGGTTCGAACCCTCCGTGACAAATACAAGAGTTCGTTCGAGGAGTTCTGGAAAGACTTCCGCAGCCGGCCCGCGTTCAGCAAAGAGGGGGATGGGGAGCTGCTCAATGACTGGTGCATGGCGGCCTGCTATTCCGCCGATGACGACGGCACCGTCCGCTTGCCTTACGACACCACCACGGGTCAGATGATTCCGGACGTGTGGGAGCGCTGGCTACGCTGGGACCCGGTTCGCATGGTGCCGAGTCATGCCGATGCCCTTCGCAAGATGCGCGCCATCTACATCGATGCCGGCAAGCGCGACCAATACTTTCTCGACCTCGGCGCCGAGGGCTTTCGCCGCGCGCTGGCCGCCATCGGCGTCACCGACGTCTTCTTCGAACTTTTCGACGCCACCCACGACGCGATCGAGTATCGGTATCCGATCGCCATCAAATACCTCGCGGAGCGGTTGAAGCCCTAAGGCGCGAAGCCCTGGGTGCCGCCGCCGCGGGAGCCGACCCACGGGCTGACCTGAATCTGCCAGAAGCACCGTGTGGCGACCTTCGCCGTCCAGTCCCCGGCGCCCAGGAAGGTCGGCCCATCCTGGCCTTGAGGCCCGATGACAGTACCGGGCGGCACCGCGGCTCCCACGCCGTCACCAAGGTGCTCGCTGCCACCGCCGCTTCGGACAAGGTCGCCTGAGTACCGGTCACACGGCGTGACCAACCAGTTCACGTGGTAGATGCCGGCGACAGGGATCTGAAAGTGAAGGTCCGCGCTCGAGTTACCGAGGCTGACATTGACAGTCGGTGCCTTCGCCGGTATCAGCGGCTTTAGCGGCGCCTCGTTGCTCAGCACATCGTTGAGAATCTGTTCGACTTCCCAAGCGCAACCTGGTCCGTTGCTCGTGACTTTCAACCGATAGGAGCCGGAGGACAACTCTTGTTGGACCGCGCTCGGCACCATCTGCGAGATAACCGAACTCGGCTGCCCCATGCCTGCCGCTCGTTGCGACCCGTCATCGACGACGGCCTTCCCTCGCTCGTCGAGGAGCGCGACGCTCTTAACGCAGCCCGGTGGATCTGCGTATGAAAAGAACGTGTACCGACCGTGGGGGAGCTTGAGCGAGCTGCCGGTTGCGCTGCCGACGACGGTAGTGGTGGCGTAGTTGACGTCCAACTGCTGGCCCTTGACTGAGTCCTGGCATGCGCCCAACAGGCCGGCCAGCGCACAGCAGGCAATCGCCCGCGATAGCCCCCGCATTGCGCCAATGTACCTGCCGGAAAGGGGAGGGGAATAGAGGACACTCGCCGAACGTCCGGGTCGTCGACTCGCCGTTCGGGTGAAGTCGGCGGTGCCTCCTCGGCCGTAGCGTGAGAGGCGTTGAACTAATCGAGTCACAAAGGAGCACATCACATACCATGGCGACTCTCAAGGAACTCTCTGATGACATCGCAAATCTCGTCGAGAAGGCGAGCAAGAGCGTGGTCCGGGTCGACGCCCGACGCGGGCGCGCCGGCACCGGGATCGTTTGGGATACCGGCCTCGTGCTGACAGCCAACCACGTCGTCGAGCAGGAGGACGAGATCCAGGTCGTGGTCGACGACAAGAGCACCAAGGCAACGCTGGTCGGGCGCGACCCCGCCACCGACCTGGCCCTGCTCAAGGTCGACGGGTTGTCCGCACCGGCGATGCCCCGTGCCAAGGTGGACGACCTCCGGCCTGGGCAGATCGTGCTCGCGATCGGCCGCCCCGGCAGTCTGAAGGCGACCTTCGGGACCATCAGTGCGGTTTCGTCATCGTGGCGCGGCTGGCGGGGAAGCGAGATCGAGCACCTGATCCAGACCAACGCGCCGCTCTATCCCGGGTTCAGCGGTGGTCCGCTGGTCGACGTCGATGGGCGCGTCGTCGGCATGAATAGCTGGGTCTTCGGCCGTGGTGACGGGCGGGCGATCGCGATGGACGTGGCGGAACGCGTGGTGGCCAGCCTCAAAGCCGACGGACGGATCCGGCGCCCGTACCTTGGCATCGGGACGCAGGAAGTCCCCCTTCCCGAGACGGTGAAGGCGAAGGCAAAGCAAGACAGCGGCCTGCTGATCGTCGCGGTCGAGCCGCAGAGCCCGGCTGACAAAGCCGGTCTGATGCAGGGCGATACGTTGGTCGCCCTGAACGGCACCACGACGAGCAGCCTCGAGGACCTGTACACCGGGCTGCGGAAGGCCAAAGTCGGCGCGACGCAGACCGTTCGAGTCATTCGGGCGGGCGAGCTCAAGGAACTGCAGGTGACCGTCGGCGAAGCTGGGAAGTAAGCCCCCACCTAGCCCTCCCCCGCCAGCGGGGGAGGGAATGGTTGGCGAGGGGAGGGGCGGAAACGGGGCTGTCGCAGTCCGATCAACGACCGCACAAGGACCCTCAGGATTGCCGGAGCGGAAGGTTGCCTCTATAGCCGACGCAAACGGCACCAATGGCAAACAATCGCCGTCTCTTGATCGTGCTCACTGGGTGGGCCGCATTCAGCCTATTTTTCGCGGCCTGGCTGGTGTTCAGTTGGGGCGGCGTCAAAACCACCCAGAAGTTCGATGACATCGGCGAATTCCTGATCGCGTTCCTGGCGGCGGCGGCGTGCGCCTTGACCGCGATTCGGCATCAGGGCCGCACCCGTATCGCCTGGGCGTTGATGGCCGCCTCCGCATTCGCCTGGGGCGCCGGTGAGGTCGCCTGGTCGTACTTCGAGCTCGTCAAAGGACAGCAGGTGCCGTTCCCATCGTTTGCCGACCTCGGGTATCTGACGGCTGTCCCATTCGCCATCGCCGCGGTGCTGTGCTTCCCGGCGGCCCCATCGAGAGCCGTGTCGCTGGCCCGCACCATTCTGGATGGCTTGCTGATCGCGGGCTCGTTCCTGATCATCAGCTGGTCGACGGTCCTCGGTGCCGTCTATCGATCCGGCACGGGCAGCGCGATTACCGACCTGATCGGCCTCGCCTACCCCGTGGGCGACGTGGTCATCGGCACCATGGTCGTGATCCTCGCCGCTCGTGCCCCCAGGGCCGCTCGCCTGCCGCTCTATCTGCTCGCCGGCGGACTGGTGGCCAACCTGCTGGCGGACAGCGGTTTCGCCTATCTGACCGCCACCAACAGGTACGGCACCGGCAATGTCATCGATGCGGGTTGGGTCGCCGGTTACTTGCTGATCGCGATCGCGGCGCTTCGCGCGGCCTCGACGCCGGCGCTCAGCGCGGCGGCAGACGGTGCGGCGGCAGACGGTCCGCCAGGTCGCCCCGGCCTGCTGCTGCCGTATCTGCCGGTAGCGGCCGCCGCCGTCGTGGCGGCTATCGAGGAGGTGCAGCCGGGTGCGCTGGACCCGATTGTGTTCTGGACGCTTTTGGCCGTCATTGCCCTGGTCGTGATCCGCCAATTCCTGACGCTGACCGACAACCTGGCGCTCAACCGGCAGTTGGAGGTCAACGCCGCGGAGCTCACCAAGGGCCGAGAGCACTTCCGTTCACTGGTTCAGAACTCCTCCGATGTCATCACGCTGATTGGTCGGGACGGGTTGATCCGCTACCAGAGCGCATCCGTGGAGCGGATCCTCGGCTACTCTGAGACCGAACTCGTCGGGTCGCCCTTCGGAGACCTCCTTCACGCGGACGACCAGATCCAGGCGCTTCGCAAGATCGACGAGGCGATCAACATCGTGGGCCCGCCTCTCGCGCTGGAATGCCGGCTTCGGCGAAAGGACGACTCGTACTGCTCGGCCGAAGTCACGATCACCAACCTGCTCGAGCTGCCGGCGGTCTGCGGCCTCGTCCTCAATACCCGCGACGTCGGTGAGCGCAAGGCCCTGGAGGCGAAGCTCACCCACCAGGCCTTCCACGACCCTTTGACGGATCTCCCGAACCGAGCCGCGTTCCGGATTCACCTGGACCACGCGCTTGACGATGAGGGTGAGCGTCGAATCGCCGTACTCTTCCTCGACCTCGACGACTTCAAGGGAGTCAATGACACCCTGGGTCACGATACCGGCGATAAATTGCTGGCCGCGGTCGGGGCTCGGATCGCCTCGACGCTCCGACCGGGGGACACCGTGGCGCGACTCGGCGGTGATGAGTTCGCCGTGCTCCTCAAGAACATGGAAGACGAGCAGATCGCGGTACGGGTGGCCGACCGGATCACCCGGCAGTTCGTCGCCCCGTTCGGCATCGGCGGAAAGCAGATAGCGGTCCACGCCAGCATCGGGATCGCCGGGCTGGTGTCGGGTCAGGAGGCGGCGGAGGAATTGATCCGCAACGCCGACGTCGCGATGTACATCGCCAAATCGAAAGGTAAAGCCCGCTACGTCGAGTACGACGCAACGCTTGCCGGTGCGGCCCTTCACCTCATGGAGCTGGAGGCCGACATGCCGCGCGCCCTGGCCGAGAAGCAGTTCGTGCTCGACTACCAACCCGTCGTGATGCTCGAATCGGGAGCCATTCACAGCGCCGAGGCGCTCGTGCGATGGAATCATCCCGAACGCGGTCTGCTCGCTGCCCCGGACTTCATGGCGGTCGCGGAGCGAAGCGGCACGATCGTCGAGCTTGGTCGCTGGGCACTGCAACAGGCGGCGCGCGACGTCCGCCGCTGGCAGGTGCGCTACCCGTCGACGCCCCTGATGGGGATCAGTGTCAACCTCTACGCGCGGCAGCTGCAGCGGCCCGAGTTGGTCGCAGAGGTGATGGAGGCGGTCGATGCCGCCGGGCTTGACCCGCAATCCTTGATCCTCGAGCTGACCGAGGGCGTCCTGATGGCCGACAGCCAGCCGGTTGCCCAGATCCTGCAGGAGCTTCGCGAGCGGGGATTTCGCCTCGCGCTGGATAGCTTCGGCGCCGGCTACTCTTCACTGGGACGCCTGCGCGACTTTCCCGTCGACATCCTCAAGATGGACCGGTCCTTTACGGCCGGTATCGGCCAGGGCCTAACCGACGGCGCCATCCTTCGTGCCATCATCGGCATCGCGAACAGCCTTGGCCTGATGACGATCGCGGAGGGAGTCGAGCGGCCGGAACAGCTCGCCGCGCTCAACGCCATGGGCTGCCAGGCGGGCCAGGGCTTCTACCTCTCGAAAACGGTTGACTTCGAGGGAATGGAGGCGCTCCTCGCGTCGTGCATTCAGTCCAGCGACGGTCGCCAGTTGCCTCCGACCTGGCGCCAGACAGCCTAACGACGCGCCAAAATGCGTGAATGCGCTCAGCTGCTCGCGGCGGGGCCGCGCTGGCCGCTCTACTGACGATCGCCGGATGTGACAGTCCCAAGCCGAACGAGCCGGGCCTGCCACCACCAAGCATCATCAGTGGCTCGCTCCAGCTTTCGGCGGGTTGCGCGCCACAAGCGCCGCCGGCGCGCCGGCCGGGCGAGCCCTCCGTCGCGGCGGATCCCGGGAATCCCCGACAGCTGGTCGCCGCCTGGCTCGAAAATCAGCCGCCGGACCACGTCGGCATCACGGTCGCCTTGAGTCATGACGGGGGCACCACATGGAGCCGATTGCCGTTGCCAGGCCTGCTCACCTGTGACGGCGGCCGCTATGTCCACGCCAGCGATCCCTGGGTGTCGATCGGTGGCGACGGGACGATCTACGTCGCGTCGCTGGGGACCCAAGCGCCGACCTCGACCGGCACGGCGCACGACATCGTCGTCAGCGTCTCCCGCGATCATGGAGTTACGTGGGCCTCGCCCGCGGTCCTCGAAAGTGCGACCGCGCCGCCGGCACAGCCAGACAAAGAGGCGATCCTGGCCGACCCCAGGCGCCCGGGTACCGCGTATGCGGTGTGGGCCAACTATCAGGTCACAGCGGGCGTCGACCCATCGATCGACCGGGTGATGTTTGCGCGCACCAGGGACGGCGGCCGCACGTGGTCGAGTCCAAGCCCGATTTACAGCGGCAACGACGAGGCCCAGGAAAACCAGCTGCTGATGACCGCCGGTGGTGTGCTGGTCGACGTCTTCGTCGAAGGCTCGTCCTTACCGGGAACGCCGCATCCGCCACCGCTGCCGGTGAAGATCCGGGTGATCCGCTCGACCGACCAGGGACAAACCTGGTCGGCACCGATCGATGCGACGCAGTTCACGTACACGAATGCGGTCGACCCTGGGACCGGCAGCCAGCTCCGCTTCTTCGGTCAGGACATCACGGCCGCCGCGTCAGGCAACGCGCTCTATGTGGCCTGGTTCGAAGATCACACGGAGTTCTCGAGCATCCTG
>DATBYU010000064.1:0-4217 GCA_036513555.1 Candidatus Dormiibacterota bacterium
GTCTTCGCAGATCCGGCAGTTGGTACAGCGGTCGTAGTTGACCAGGATCTTGCCGGACTTCCCGCCGAACTCCTCACCAAGCACCGTGTTGCAGATCTCGACGAATCCGCCACTCGATGTGTCGCGACTCTCGCCATAGACCACGACGTCGAGCGCCTTCTCCGGGCAAACGTCGTCGCACGCCCCGCAGAGAATGCACGTCGACTCGTCGACGTGGTGGACGGTGTCGCACTGGAAACAGCGCAGTGCGGCGGTGATCGCCTGCTCATCGTTCCAGGGCAGCTCGACCGGGGTCATATCCATGCGCTTCTCGGCCGGAAGGATGGGCGGCTCCTCGCGCAGGTAGTAGTCGGCTTCGCGATGGTCGTCGGTGGTTTCGATGACGGTCAGCGGCTTCGCGTCGCGCGGCACCGCAGCCCCAAGGAATTCATTGATCGAGCGCGCTGTGCGATGGCCCCAGGCGATGGCATCGACGATGAAGGATGGACCCTGCACGCAGTCGCCACCGGCAAAGAGCTTGGCGACTTTGGTATGCCCGCCGGTGTCGGCTTCGAGCAGCTTGCGCGGCGTCAGCGGCACGCCCTGGTCCTGGGGGAAGTCCATGATCTGGCCCGAGGCGAAGATCGCGTAGCGGCAGGGGATCACGTGCTCGGTGCCGGGCAATTTCTGCACCGTGTTGATCAACAGCTTGCCGCTTTCGGGATCGAACTCGAGCTTGGTCTCGTCGACCCGGATGAACTCGACGCCGCTCACATGGCCGCTGGCGTCGGCCTTGATGGCATTCACGATCACGCCGGTGTGAAGCGTCAGCCCGATCTCGCGCGCCTCCACCAGCTCGTTGCCGAATGCGGGCAGCCGGTCGGCCGGCTCGATCGACACCATCCATACCTTGCGGGCGCCGCTCTTGATCGAGGTCTGGGCGGCATCGGTGGCCACGGCACCACCGCCGATGACGACAACATCACCGCCACGCGGGAAATTGTCGGGGACGATGTCGTACGATCGCACCCGCAGGAACTCCATTGCAGAGATGACCTCCGGCAGGTCGGAGCCGGGCACGGGCAGGATCCGCCCGGTCATCATCCCGACCGAGATGAAGACGGCGTCGTAGTCGTTGAGGAGCTGCTCGACCTTGATGTCCTTGCCGACGTTCTTGCTCAGGAAGACGTTGACCCCCATGTCGACGATCATTTGGATCTCCCAGAGCAGCTGGTCGTGGTCGAAGCGGAAGTGCGGGATGCTCGCCGAGAGCAAGCCGCCAAGCTTGGCCTCGCGCTCGTAGAGGTCGACGCCGTAGCCCATCAGCCGCAGATCCTGGGCCGCCGTCATGCCGGCCGGGCCAGAGCCCACGACCGCCACCCGCTTGCCATTCTCGGGCGCCCGTTGCCAATCGATTTTGACGCGGCGCGCCCACGCGTAGTCGGTGGCGAATCGCTTGAGCGACTTGATCGAAACCGCGTTTTCCGGTCCCTGCACCCAACCACGCTTGCAGTCGGTTTCGCAGGGATGGTTGCAGAGCCGGCCCAGCATCGAGGGGAAGGGATTGGTTTCGTGGATCACGAGCCAGGAATCGAGGTAGCGGCCCTGCGACACGTAATCGACGTAGGCGGCGATGTCCTGGTGGATCGGGCAGGCGCGCTGGCAGGGCGACACCGGAACGTTGAGCCCCAGGTCCTTTCGCCCGGCGAAGACCTTGTTGGACGCCGTGTCGGTGGTGGTCTTTCCAATCTCCGCCAGCACCTCGTAGGCACTGACGATGCCCACCGTCTTCGAGGTCTTCCTGAAGAGCGGACCCTCGTCCTCCGTCATCAGGACCACCGGAGTGTCTTCCCGATACATGATGTCGGCGCCCGACTCGAGCGAATCCGCGACGTTGCGCCCGGGCAACGGCCGGCGCATGTACTGTTCTACCGGTCCGCTCCCATCCGCGTAGGCCGCCAGCGCCTCGCGGTAGCCGAAGAGACCCACGATGCTTCCGTCCTTCTCGATCAACAGCGCATCGCCGCCCCCCGCGGTCAACCGAGCCAGCGCCTCGGCGGCGCTCCGATCAGCAGGAAAGGTCTGCCCGATCGGCTGCAGGACCTTGCTGAGTGATGGCATCAGGCAGCGGCCATGGTACGGCTGATATCGCGTGCCGTCAGGGCGCCCACCGGCATGCCGGCCGACGTGGTGACGAGGACGAGCTGCCGCCCGCTTTCTCTAAGGAGACGCACGGCCTCCGACACTGGCACGTCGGGCCGGACCTCGGGGAGCGGGGTGCGCACGATGTCGGCGGCCCGGTCGCCGAGCAGTCCCTTGACGTAGCGCTGGAGGATGTCAAGGTAGGAAACGTAGCCGAGGCAGCGCTGGTCGACGATGACCGGGAGCTCCATCACGCGGTTCTGCGCCATCATCCTGGCGGCCTGGGCGAGGCTGGTGTTCGGGAAGCAGAACGCAAACTGGCTCGACATCGCCTGCTCGACAGTGCGTCCGTCCCGAATCGCCGTGGGCATTGCTCGAAATTATAGGTGTGGCGCAAAATTTCCCTCCCTCTCTGGGGGAGGGCAGGGTAGGGGCCGTCATGCTCCCGACAGCCGACTGTAACGATGGCGTGACGGGTACCGAGGCGGCCACTCGTTATACCAGACGGAGTTGGCCAAGAACCTCGCGCGGCCGTCGTCGCCTGACCTGGAGCTGCCCCGCAACCTGGGCGGCTTTCGCGCACGGATTCACCTCCCCTTCCGCAGCGGATTCAACCGCGTCATCCGGGTGCTCGGCATGCTGACCTTGCTCGCCTCATCCTTCGGGCTGCTGGCCGCGGTCGCCGGCTTCCCGCTCAACTGGCTCAGCATGCTGATCGGCCTCCTGGTCAGCCTGGTGCTGATCGGCTTCAGCGTCCGCCCCAGCCAGCGGAAGCCGAAATTTTAGTCCGGCTGTAGCAGCCGGAGCACCGCCGCACCCATCACCCGGTAGCCCATCAAAAGACATCGCTCGTCGACCCGAAACTCCGCGGTGTGATGCAGCACCGGCCCGGTGTCCGGCGCGCCGCCCAACAGGAAGAAGCAGCCCGGTCGCGCGTCGAGGAAGTACGCGACATCCTCCCCCACCATCAGCGGCTCGAACGGCACCACCGCATCACTTCCCAGGACGTCCTTTGCCGCCTCGGCCACCAGGGCCGCAATGGCCGCGTCGTTCACCACAGGCGGAGCTGCCGACTCCAAACGAAACTCGCACGAGCCTCGCATCGCGGTCGCGATACCGCCGGCGAGTTCGGCCATGCGTTGCAGCATGTGATCGCGTAAGGCGGCGTCGAAGGTTCGCAGCGTCCCCTGGATGACAACCTCACCGGCGATGATGTTGGAGGCGGTCCCGCCATGGATGCTGCCCAGCGTTACCACGACGGGCGCCCGGGGCGACGTCTCCCGGCTGACGAGGGTCTGTAAGGCCGTCACGATCTGGGCCGCGATCACGACGGCATCGACCGTTTTTTCGGGCATTGCCCCGTGTCCGCCCTTGCCTCGCACGACGAGCGTGAAGCCGTCGGCACTAGCCATCATCGCCCCGGAACGAACCGAGACCTGCCCCGTCGGCAGCCCGGCCCAGACGTGGAGACCGACGACCCGATCGATGCCGTTAAGGACTCCAGCGTCGATCATCGGCTTGGCACCGCCGGCGATCTCCTCGGCCGGCTGGAAAACGAAGCGCACCATTCCGGCGAGCTGGTCGCGATTGCCGGCCAGCGCCCGTGCCACCTCCAGCGCGACCGCCATGTGAACATCGTGGCCGCAGGCGTGCATCACGCCGCGACGGGTCGAGCGGAACGGCAGGTCGCCAGCCTCGGTGATGGGCAGACCGTCCATGTCGGCCCGGACCATCACGGCGCGGCCCGGCCGGGCTCCCTTGATGTCGGCGACGATCCCGGTGCCGGCGACGCCCGTCTGCAGCCGGTCAACCGAGAGGGCCTCGAGGCGCTCGATGAGATAGGTGGCGGTTTCGTTTTCCCTGAAGGCCAGCTCCGGCGCGGCATGAAGCTCGCGGCGGTGGGTCTGTAAGTGCTGGCTGGTGGTGGCATCGACCTCGAGCACGCGATCGTGCAGCTCGGAGGACATCAGATCATTCTGGCAAACTGAGTTTGATGCCGCGATCCCTTGCGGAATACCAGCGGAAACGCGACTTCAGCAAGACGCCGGAGCCCAAGGGATCACCCGAGCCTAAGGGCCAGAACCGTTTCGTCGTGC
>DATBYU010000065.1:0-7071 GCA_036513555.1 Candidatus Dormiibacterota bacterium
CTGCGGCAGCTCCGCCGTGCCGGCTTCGATCCCACCTGGCGGCGGGTTGAGGACGAGGAGGGCTTCAAAGCCAACCTCGACCCCGAGCTCGACCTGATCATCGCCGACTACCACCAGCCGCAGTTCGACGCCCTCCGCGCCCTCAAGCTGATGCAGGAGGCCGGGCTGGAGATCCCGTTCGTGCTGGTCTCCGGTGCCGTCGGCGAAGACATGGCGGTTGCGGCTGTGCGGTTGGGCGCCGCCGATTACGTCCTCAAGGACCGCCTGGGGCGGCTCGGCACCGCCGTCGAGAACGCGCTCGAGCAGGCTAAGCTGCGACGCCGCCAGCAGGAGGGGCAAAAGGCGCTGGAGCACCAGGCGCTGCACGATGGCTTGACCGATCTACCCAACCGGTTGATGTTCCGCCAGCAGATCGAAGAGGCTCTCGCCGAGCGGCCCAGCTTCGCGGTCCTTTTGATCGACATCGACAACTTCAGAGAGATCAATGACACCTTCGGCCACCAGATCGGCGACGGACTGCTGGGCCAGATCGCCCCGCGCCTGCGCAAGCAGCTCGACGCCGGTGACCTGATCGCGCGACTTGGCGGCGATGAGTTTGGCATCTTGATTCGAGACGCGGACGCCGGCCAGGCGTTGAAAATCGCGGATGCCGTGCTCCGCGTCGAGCGGCCCTTCCTCATCCAGGGGCATCCGCTCGAGGTGACGGCCAGCATCGGCATTACGGCTTTTCCCCAGCATGGGTCGACCGCCGAGACGCTGCTCCAGCGCGCCGATGTCGCGCTGTACGTGGCGAAACGTGCGGGCAACAGTGCCGCGGTGTACCGTCCTGAGGACGACCCGTACGACCCGAATCGCGTGGTGCTGCAGGCCGACCTGCGCCAGGCGATCGCGCGGCGCGAAATCATCCTCTATTACCAGCCACAGGTCGCGATCGCGACGGGGACGGTGACCGGGTTCGAGGCCCTGGCCCGCTGGCATCACGCCCAGCGCGGCTGGATCCCGCCGGGTGAGTTCATCCCGGTGGCGGAGCGCATGGGCTTGATCAAGCCGCTCACCGCGTGCCTGGTCGAGCTCGCCGCCGGCCACCTGGTGGACTGGCAGTTGTCCGGCATTTCCATCCCGGTCGCTGTCAATGTCTCGATGCGCAACCTGCTCGATCCGCGGTTTCCGACGACGCTGAAAGACATCGTCGCCATCAGCGGCGTCGAGGCCCGGAGCATCAAGCTGGAAATTACCGAAAGCGCCCTCATGACGGAGCCCGGACGGGTGGTCGAGACCATGAGTGAGTTGCGAGCGCTCGGATTTGGGTTTTCAATCGACGACTTCGGTACGGGGTACTCCTCGCTTGCTTATCTCCAGCGGCTGCCCGTCGAGGAGATCAAGATCGACCGCTCCTTCGTCGGGGAGCTATCGACGAATAGCGGCAGCGAAGCCATCGTTCGAGCCACCATCGAACTAGCCGCCGGCCTCGGCCTCGACGTTGTTGCCGAGGGTGTTGAGGATGAGACCACCTGGCAGAGTCTGCGCCGCCTCGGCTGCTCTACCGCGCAAGGCTATTTTCTCAGCCGCCCGATGCCGGCGAACGAGGTCGAAGGCTGGCTGTCGGAATGGTCGAAACGGTCGGCCCGGCCGCTGGCAGCTTAGCCCTCGCCCGCGGTATGCGGCACGGGCTTGTCCTCGAGCGGCCCTTCCGCGGCGGCTTCGCTGATCTCCTCTGACAGTCGCGGCAGGGCTTCCGCATGCACCTCCCCGGACGGGCTGGCGGAGAGAGGAGCCTCCACGCCGCGTTGCGCCCGGTAGACGGCACCCAGGAAGACGTTGAGGAGGCCGGCGATCGGGACGCCGAAGAGCGCGCCGAGGATGCCGCCCAATTCCGCGCCGATCAACAGCGCCGCCATGGCAACCAACGGATGGATGCGGGTGGCGGACCCCATGACGCGCGGCCCAAGGATGTAGGCCTCGATCGCGTGGCCGCCGACCGCCACGACCAGGGCGAGCAGGCCGATCACCGGCCCCTTGAAGACGAGGGCAATGAGCACGGCCAGGCCCATGCCAATCGGGGCGCCGAGCAGGGGCAGAAACTCGAGGAAAAACGTCAAGATCCCAAGCACCACGGCGTAGGGAACACCGATGATCGTCATCGCGAGGCCCGTGTAGGTGCCCATGACCAGCGACATGACCAGCTGACCCCGGGCGTACTGGCCGAACGTGGTGCCAACGGCGAGCAGCGTGAAGTCATAGACCTCTTCGTGCCCGACAAAGAGCTTGCGCATGCTGGCGATCAGTTGGCGGCCTTCGGCCAGCAGGTAGATCGAGATCACCAGCACGAGGAGGATATTGATCAGCGTTCCCAGCGTGCCGCTCAGAATGCCGAGGACCGATCCGAGGATGGCCGTGCTGATGCCGCCGGTGCTCGTCGGCAGGCTCAGCTTGAGCGGGATGCCGGTGCTATCGATCGAGTTCTGCAGGTAGCTGATCAAGGCAAGGGCTCTGGATTCCAGCGCCGGAAGTTGCTTGGCCTGGCCGATCAGGGACGGCGTGACGAGCACGATCAACCCGGCGACCACGCCGATGATGACCACGTACAGCAGCAGCACGGCGAAGACCCGCCGGCCTTTGAACAGGGCCACCTGTTCCATCCGGTCGATCACGGGGGTGAGGAGCAGGGCGATGATGGCGGCGAAGACGAACAGCAAAAAGACGTTGAAGAGGTGAATGACCAGGTACTCACTCTGGTGAAAGAGCATCACGGCCGAAAGCGCGATCAAGAGGTAGACCAGGATCTGGATGGGGCGCTCGAGATGCCTCCAGCTCCGGATCAAGAAGCCTCCCTTCTCGTGCTCAGCCATCAGGCCAGTCTCGCAGACAGGCGGCCGGCGAAGTCAGCGACGAGCCTTACGCCTTGTCGGGGGAGCCATGTACCGTTCGGCCCACTCGCCCAGCTTGAGGAGGCCCGGTCCGATGGCGCGCCCACTCTCGGTCAGCCGGTAGACGACGCCGACTGGCGGCCCATCGAGCACCGTTCGATCGATCAAGCCGGCCCCGGATAGCTCGTCGAGGCGGTCCGACAGCATCCGCTCGCTGATGCCTGGAATGGTCCGCGCCAGGACAGCAAAGTGTGCCGGACCCTCGAGCAGCACCCCGAGGATGACACCGGACCACCGCTTCCCCAGCAGGGTGAAGGCGCGCGTCAGACGCTCATCACATTGCCGCGCCTGCTCCCCCAGCTTGCGGTTCACGCCGCCAGTGTAGCGCCGCTTGCCAACCTCCATAGGAACTTGCAAAAAGTAAGCTCAGACTGATAGGTTGGCGAGACTGACCGACTCAAAAGGAGGCGAATAGTGGGGACCTGGAAGTTCGATCCGATGCATCTGCAAGTCGAGTTCTCCGCAAAGCACCTGGGAATGATGACGGTTCGTGGGAACTTCACCGAAGTGAATGCCACCGGCGAGCTGTACCCCGACCAACCGGAACGCTCGAAGGTCGACGTGACCATCACCTCGGCGAGCATCCGAACGCACAACGAGCAGCGGGACAACGACCTCCGGGCGTCGTACTTCCTCGAGGTCGACAAGTATCCAACCATGACCTTCAAGAGCACCAAGATCGAGACGAAAGGCAAGGACAAGGGCGTAATGACGGGCGACCTGACCATCAAAGGCGTTACCAAGCCGGTGAGCCTCAACGTGGTGAAGTACGGCGAATTCAATGATCCAGCGATGGGCCATCGGATTGCCTTCGCGGCGGAGACCAAGATCAATCGCCAGGATTACGGAATGAAGTTCGACGCCGTGTTGGATGGCAAATTCGTGGTGAGCCACGACATCCAGATCAATATCGAGGGCGAGCTGCTCGAGGCTCAGGAACCGGCGAAGGTCGCCAGCTGAGCACCCGCCACCGATAATCCTTCTATGGTCGATGGAAAGAAGGTCGTCGAGGGCGTCGTAACGCGTCCAAGCGCATACGGATTTGCGGAAACGCTGGCTCGGCTACAAAGCGCCCTTGAGCGGCGCCAGCTCGAAATCTTTGCCCGGTTCGATCACAGTGGCGTGGCCAGGCGGGTCGGTCTGAGCATGCCCGACACTCAGGTCGTGGTTTTTGGAAATCCGAAGAGCGGCACGCCGCTCATGCTGGCCTCGCCGTCGGTTGCCCTCGAGCTGCCACTGCGGGTGCTCGTCTCGGATCACGGAGGGCACGCCGCAGTCAGTTACGTGAGTCCGTCTTATCTGGCCGAGCGATTCGGGATTCCTCCGGATCTCGTCAAAAATATCGCCGGCATCGTGAAGATCGTCGACGAGGTCGTCGCCTGAGGCCGAGCGCCGGTCAGAGGTTGACGACAGGCACCCCGAAGTCCGCCTGGAGGCGAGCGGCAATCAGCGACCGGTGGCAGGCTGGCGCGTCGCGCTCGACGCAGAGCAATGCTGAGGTCGCGTCGTCGGGCAGTGATTCCAGCACGCCGCCAAGATCGACGTGGTCGAGCACCTCCGTGAGGTAACGGCGCCGGTACTTTTCGGACAGCTCGAGGCGTGAGCGCTTGCCCACCTTGAGACGGTCGTCCTCTCGGTATTGAAGTTGGCGTAACTCCGTGGTGGGCGCCAGCTCGGGGAGGTGACGGTATGTGACCCCAGCCTGCTCGAGCGCCGCTTGCAGCCGGAGCGAGTTGGCCCAGGCGTACTCTCGCCCGCGGACGCCGCGCCGCTGGCGGACGTCGACCACCATCGCGACTCGATGGCGCTTCAGCTTATCGAGGAAATCGTCGAGGCTGGAGTGGTAGACGCCCACCGTCGCTATCGTTCGCACCGGCAGGCCGTTCCGAATTAGCTGACGCTGACGACCGTTGCCTGCCGCTCCCCTCCGGGGGTCTCGAAGGTGACGGTATCGCCAGCCTGGTGGTCGACCAGGGCGCTGCCCAGCGGCGAGGCGATCGACATCAGGCCGCGTGCCATGTTGCCCTCGCTCGGGCCGACGATCTGATAGGTTGACTCGCCGAACTCGTCACGGACCACGACGGTCGAGCCGATCCGGGCGACACCCTTCGCGCCGCTCTCCTCAACGACGTCCGCCCGCGTGAGGGTGGTTTCGATCGTCTGGATGCGACCATCGAGCATGCCCAGGTTCTGCCGGGCGTCGTGGTAGGCGAAGTTCTCGCTCAGATCTCCCTGCGAGCGGGCCGCGGCGACTTCTTCGACCATTGCGGGACGGCGCGCGCGCAACTCGGCCAGCTCGGCCTTGAGGGCCTCGAAGCCGAACGCGGTCATCGGGATGCGTGCGTCGCTGTCCCTGGAGGTAGCGATCGACCCATCGTATCGTCTAGGGCGCCGCCACGCTGGCGGGGTCGCTTGCCGTCGGAACCGTCACGCTGGCCTTCCGGTGCTCCGGCGGAATGACCACCACCGGCATCGGCGCGTGCTGCACCAGTTGATGGCTCACGCTCCCCAGAAGCAGCTCGCCGAAACCTCCGAGGCCTCGGCTTCCGGTCACGATCAGGTCCGCATGCAGCTGGTTGGCAACCCCGATTAATGTCGGCGCTGGTCCCCGCGCACCGGTCTCGAACACGGTCCGATACGGGATGCCAGCCTGCTTGAGGGGAGCCGACCACTCGTTTTCAAACTGCCCCCGCAGATCGTCCAGCCAGCCATCCGGGAGCTCGATGGGCGCAAGCCCGTACCCGACTGCCGTGGGAGAAAGCAGTTCGAGCACATACACCGCCACGATCTCGGCCTTGAGCAACTTCGCGACCTGGATCGCCCAGTCGAGCGCTCGCGCCGAACCGGACGAACCGTCCAGTCCAACAAGGATTCTCTTGGGGACCGGGGGTTGTGTCGACAATTGGCTTTCCATGTGTCACCGACCTCCTATTAGTGATGAAGAGGCGGAGGACGGACCTCCGCCTCTTTTGCGGGTCAGGCGAGCGTCGGGTGTTGGGTGCGGCTGTTGCGGTTGCCGAGGAGCAAGCTCCCTGCACTGACGACTGTCAGTACCCCGAGGATCCAAGCGACCCACGCGATCGCGGTTACGGCCGTAAAGCCGAACACAAACGGGGAGATGAACGTGATCACGCCGAGAATCACTGGGACGTACTCCACGTTGTTCGCCTCACGCATCGCTGCCGACAGAAGCCCGCCGAGAACCAGTAGAACGCCCAGGATGTAGGCCGTGGTCGTCGCGGTCCCCTGCGAGGTATCGCCGAAGACGAGGGGGGTCACAAAGAGGGCGATGCCGAAGATGATCGTGGCGTAATCCTGCCACCGCTTCCAAGCAGTCATATCTGACTACCTCCTTGAAATGATCGCCGATTTTGACGAGGTCGAAACGAAACGCAGCGTTTCGTATACTGAAACCGTGAAAGCCGGGCGGCTATTCCCTCAAGCCCCCCGGCCCAGCCGGGGCCGTCCCCGAAGTGCCTCGACCGCGCACGCCATCCTCAAGGCGACGCGGGAGATCGTGGGGCGGAGGGGGGTGCACGGGTTGACGGTCGAGGGTGTGGCGGAACGGTCCGGCGTCGCCAAGACCACGATCTATCGGCGTTGGCGCTCGAAGGAGGATCTCGCGCTGGCCGCGCTGCTGGAGGTCATTCAGGAGGAGCCCAACCAGGTACGCCACGTCGGTGGGACCCAGACTGCCCTCAGCGCCTACCTCGGGCGCTTGATCGACAACCTCAACTCGAAACTCTATGGACGCATCGTTCGCGGCCTGATCTCGGATCTCGGCATCGATCTCGAGCTGGCGCGGGGGTTCCGCGAACGGGTATTAGCTCGGCGTGTCGCCGTGGTGAGGGAGCTGCTTCAGCGGGGGATCGAGCGGGGCGAATTACGGCGCGACCTTGATCTCGAGATCGCCGTCGACCTGCTCCTGGGCCCGATCTACTACCGCATGCTGATAAGCGGGGAGCCACTCACGAGCGCTTTCGTCGACCGGCTCGTGCGCGCCCTCATGGCCTATGGCCGATGACCACTCACTCGACGCCGGCGGGCGCGTCATTCACGATCGTGAAGCCTGCGTCGATCCGACAGCCGCCCTGGCCGAGTTCCATGGTGGCGCTCACCGGGCAGTAGCGCGTGGTGGCGAGAT
>DATBYU010000066.1:0-3751 GCA_036513555.1 Candidatus Dormiibacterota bacterium
GATGCGGGCATCGCCCGGGCCCACTCCCGGCACCGCTTTGGTTCGCGAGTAGCCCAGCGGGCAACGCCGGCAATCGTGAACCGCCGCGCTCAAGCTCGGCAGGTCGACAAAATCCAAACCGGGGCCCATTGTATGCCGGGACCGGCGCCCCGGCATACATCTTTTCCACAGGCCTCGTTCTAGTTGCGGTTATCGCGTCCACGGCCGCCGGCGCGGTCGAAATCGCGGCGTGGGCCGCGGTCGCCGCCACCGGGTCGGTACCCGCCGCCACTCCCGCCGCCTTCACGACGCGGGCCGCCCCGATCCCGCTCGGTGACGATCCAGTCGCCATTGGTGATGCCTTTGGCTTCCTGGAGCACGGCCTTGCGCGAGAGGTTCACGCGACCCTGCCGATCGACCTCGGTCACCTTGACGTCGATCTCGTCGCCGACGTTGACCGCGTCCTCGACACGCTCGACGCGGTCCTCGGCCAGCTGGCTGATGTGGACCAGTCCGTCCTGGTTGGGCAGGATTTGGACGAAGGCGCCGAAGGGCATGATGCGGACCACCTTGCCCCGGTAGTTCTTCCCTACCTCGACTTCGCCGGTCAGATCGCGAATCAGCTGCTCGGCTTTGGCGGCCGACTCACCGTTGACCGACCCGATGATGACGCGGCCATCATCCTCGATGTCGATGCTCGTGACACCCGAGTCTTCGATGATCTTGCGGATCATCTTGCCTCCGGGGCCAATGACTTCGCGAATCTTGTCGGGATGGATCTGCACCGTGACCATGCGCGGCGCGTATTCTGACATCGCAGACCGCGGCTCGGCGAGCGTCGCGTCCATCTTGTCCATGATGAAAAAGCGGCCATCCTTCGCCTGCTGGATGGCGCCCGCCATGGTGTCGATGCTGATGCCCTTGATCTTCATGTCCATCTGCATGGCGGTCACGCCCTTGCGCGTCCCCGCCACCTTGAAGTCCATGTCACCCAGCGCATCTTCGACGCCCTGGATGTCGCTGAGAACGGCGACCTTCCCATCACCGGTGATCAAGCCCATCGCGATCCCGGCGACCTGCCCCTTGGTGGGCACGCCGGCATCCATCATCGCCAGGCTCGAGCCACAGACGCTGGCCATCGACGTCGATCCGTTGGATGACAGGATCTCGGTGACCAGCCGAATGGTGTAGGGGAACTCCTCTTCGGTTGGCACCACCGGCAGCAGCGCCCGTTCGGCAAGCGCGCCGTGGCCGATCTCGCGCCGGCCCGGGGAACGCAGCGGCCGCGCCTCACCCACGCTGAAGGGCGGGAAGTTGTAGTGATGCATGAAGCGCTTGAACTCTTCGAGGCCGAGCCCGTCGAGCTTCTGCTTGTCACCAATCGAGCCGAGTGTGACGATGCTGAGCGCCTGGGTCTGACCCCGAGTGAACAGCGCCGAGCCGTGCGTGCGGGGTAGGATGCCCACCTCACACGTGATCGGCCGGATCTCGGTCGTCTTGCGGCCGTCGGGACGCACACCCTCGTCGAGGATCTTGTTGCGGACACGCTGCTTGACCTTGGCTTCGAAACTCTTGGCCAGGTAGGGCAGCCGGTCCGCGAACTGCGGGCCGAGCTCCGTGAGCGTCTCCTTCTTCAGATCGTCGAGCGCCGACTCGCGAAGCGCCTTGTTGGGATTGAAGAGCGCCTGGTCGAGCCGTTCGGACAGGAAACGGTCGACCGCCTCGTCGACCTCCGGGTCCTTGGGGCTTTCAGGGACTACGACCTTCGGCTTGCCGACCTCGCGGGCGAAAGCATCCTGCATCTCGCAGATCCGGACGATCTCACGATGCGCCAGGCGCAGGGCCTCGACGATGGTTTCCTCGGGCACTTCCTTGGCTCCGGCCTCGACCATGATGATGGCTTCACGGGTGCCGGCCACCACGAGGTCGAGCTTGCTCTCCGCCAGCCGGTTGATCGGCGGGCCGACGACCAGCTGGTCATCGAGCATGCCGATGCGGACGGCGCCGATCGGACCCTGGAACGGGATCGGAGAGATCGACAGCGCCAGCGACGCGCCGTTGATGGCCATGGTCGCCGGATCGGCGTCCTGGTCAACAGAAAGTACGGTCGCCACGATCTGGACGTCGTTGCGGAAGTCTTTGGGGAAGAGCGGCCGGATCGGCCGGTCGATCAGACGGCTGTTGAGGACCGCCTGCTCGCTGGGACGGCCTTCGCGCCGAATGAAGCCGCCTGGGATCTTGCCGGCGGCGTAGAGCTTCTCTTCGTAGTCACAGGTGAGCGGGAAAAAGTCGATCCCTTCCCGGGGCGTCGCCGCCATCGTCGCGGTGACGAGCAGCATGGTGTCGCCCATCCGGACGGTGACCGCGCCGGATGCTTGCTGGGCGACGTGACCCGTTTCGACCTTCAGGGTACGTCCGCCGATTTCGAGTTGTGTTTGGTTCACGATTCCTCCTGGGCCGCACATGGCGGCCGAATACTATTGGCAATCGGCCCAGGCGGATCTCGTCGTTGGCGGGTTAGGGGTTGGGGTCCGAAGAAAAGGAACCCTTTCTCCGCGCACCAATCTCTAACCCTGCGCGAGGCGGTCCCGCCCGGGCAAAGCGATATGGCTCTAGGCCATCACCTCCGGAGCCCGAGCTTGGCGATAACCGCCCGGTATCGCTCGATGTCGGTCCGCTGCAGATAGTTCAGCAGGCGGCGCCGCTTGCCGACCAGTTGGAGCAGCCCGCGCCGCGAATTGTGGTCATGAGCGTGCGTTTTCAGATGGTCGGTGAGGTGATTGATCCGTTCGCTAAAGATTGCGATCTGGACCTCGGATGACCCGGTGTCCTTTTCACTGAGGCGATTGCTCTCGATGACGCTCGCCTTGGTCGTTGTTGCCAGTCGGTGTACCTCCTAAGATCACTTGCCCGGGTGCCGTTGGCTAGTCGGACACGCGCGCTCGGTCACGGGTGAGTATACCCGATGGGTTCCAATCAATAACCTGCAGCGCACCGGGAAGGATCTCAAATACGGCCGGCGTATTCCCGACGAGTTCACCGTCCGCCTCGACGCCGATCGGCTGCTCGCTGTCGATCTCGACCCGGCGCGCCCGGCCGAATTCCACCTGATTCAACCGCCCATGCGTACCCCGGTACAGCATCGGCAGGCTTCGGATGCCGAGCGTTCGGCTGACGTCACCGATGGTGACGACGTCGAAAAGGCCGTCGTCCGGTTCTGCCTTCGGCGCCATCCACATCCCGCCGCCCAGGTAGGCGCCGTTGGCGACGGCGACCAGGCGAATGCGGCGGTTGAGGACCGGCCCGTCGTCCAGGCGGAGCCGGATCGGGGTATTCCGGTGGGTCAGCAGGCTGATCACGGCCCCACCGAGAAAGTTGAGCGTGCCGCCGATGACCGCGGGTCCTCGGGCCGCCCGCCGTACGACCTCGGCGCCGATGCCCGCGTCCGCCACGTTGATGAAATAGCGACGGCCGGTCGAGGTCCCGACACGCCCGACGTCGATGCGGCGCCAACGATCGGTCCGGAGCCATGCCGCCACCTCGTCGGCGCGGCGCGGGCTGGCCAGGCTACGTCGCAGGTCGGCGCCGGTGCCACGCTGAAGGAAGCCAACCCGTGGCGGACTCATGCTCGGGCGGCGAAGCAACCCATTCACAACTTCGTGGGCGGTGCCATCGCCGCCCACCGCGATCACCACCCGATCGCCTGCGTCAGCGGCGTAGTTGGCGGCATCGCCCCGACGCTTCGTCTCGACCACCTCGAAGGCTACCCCGG
>DATBYU010000067.1:0-7021 GCA_036513555.1 Candidatus Dormiibacterota bacterium
GCCCGGATCGCCTCGTTGATGAACGGCACGAACATCCGGTTGACGATGAAGCCGGGATAGTCCAGTGATGTGATGGGCGTCTTCTTGAGCGACCTCGAGAGCTCGAGGGTGGTCGCCAGCGTTGCGTCCGAGGTGTCACGGCCGCGCGTCAGCTCCACCAGCGGCATCACCGGCACCGGGTTGAAGAAATGCATCCCGATGAACCGGTCGGGGCGTGTGGTGGTCGCCGCCATCCGGGTGATCGGAATCGACGAGGTGTTGCTGGCGAGGATCGCCTCCGGCTTGCAGACGCCATCCAGCCGCTTGAACAGGTCCTGCTTTGCCTCGAAGTTCTCGGTGATCGCTTCGATCACGAAGTCGGCGCGACCGGCGGCCTCGAGCGAGGTCGTCGGATGCAGGCGGCCAAGTGCGGCGTCGCGATCGGCCGCCTCGAGCTTGCCTTTCTTCACCAGGCTGTCCAGCCGCTTCTTGATGTTCTCGACGCCGCGAGCCACCAGCTTGTCGTCGACCTCCCGGAGGGTCACGTCAAAACCACAGGTGATGGCCGTTTGGGCAATGCCCGCTCCCATCAGGCCGGCGCCGGCAACGTAGAGCTGCTTGATCGTCACGCCTTCTCCTTTAGCACCTCGCGGGCAATCACCAGTCGTTGGATTTCGTTGGTCCCCTCGTAAATCTGGGTAATCTTCGCATCCCGCATCATGCGCTCGGCCGGAAAATCGCGAAGGTACCCGTAGCCGCCGAGGACCTGCACCGCATCGGTGGTCACGCGCATCGCGGTGTCCGACGCGAAGAGTTTGGCCATCGACGAGCCGGCGGTGATGTCAGGCAGGTCGCGGTCGAGCGCGTCCCCCGCGGCATAGGTCAAGGCGCGAGCCGCCTCGATCTGCGTCGCCATGTCGGCCAGCATGAACTGGATCCCCTGGAACTCCATGATCGGCTTGCCGAATTGCCGCCGCTCGCCGGCGTAGCGCCGGGCCAGGTCGAAAGCGCCCTCCGCGATGCCGAGCGCCTGCGCCGCGATCGCCGGTCGCGAGTGATCGAGCACCTGCATCGCGAGTTTGAACCCCTCACCCTCCTTGCCGAGCCGGTTGGCCGCCGGCAGCGCCAGGTCTTCGAAGAAGAGTTGGGCGGTTGGCGATCCGCGTATCCCCATTTTTTTCTCCAGCTTGCCCACCTTGAAGCCCGGCATCGCCTTCTCCACGATGAAGGCTGAGATATCACGCGCCGGCGTATCGCCATCCTCATCGGTGCGCGCGAAGACAACGATCGTGTCGGCCACGCTCCCGCCGGTGATGAAGGTCTTCGAGCCGTTCATGACGTAGCTGTCGCCGCGCTTGATCGCGCGCGTCCGCATGCCCCCGGCGTCCGAACCGGAGCCTGGTTCGGTCAGCGCGAAGGCCGCCAGCTGCTCGCCGCGGGCCAGCGGAGGCAGGTACTTCCGCTTCTGCTCCTCGGTGCCCGCCAGCCAGATCGGCAGGCTGCCGAGCGATTGCACACTCAGAATCAGCGAGGAGGTGACGCAGAACCTACTGATCTCCTCGATCGCGACGAGCAGCGTGATTGCGCTGCCGCTAACCCCGCCGAACTCGGGGGTGAAGGGGATGGCGAGGATGTCCTGTTTCGCGAAGAGGTCTTTGATGTCCCACGGAAACTCGCCGGATTCGTCGATTTCGGCCGCCCGCGGTTCGACCCGCTCCAAGCAGAGGTCGTGCACCATCTCGCGGATCTGCTGTTGTTCCTTGGTCAGGCCGAAGTCCATCAGGCGCGCACCAGCTCGCGGGCGATGACGACCCGCTGAACCTGGTTGGTCCCCTCGTAGATCTGGCAGGCCTTCGCGTCGCGCACACGCCGCGCCATCGGATATTCCTCAAGATATCCGTAACCGCCGAATACCTGCAGCGCGTCGAGCGTGATGTCCATGGCAGCGTCGGTGCTGAAGAGCTTCGCCATCGACGCCTCTTTGGTGAAGGGCCGGCCGGCGTCGCAGAGGGCGGCAGCCTTCCATGTCATCCAGCGCGCCGCCCGGATTCTGACCGCCATGTCGGCGATCTTGTTCTGGATCGTCTGCAGCTCGGCGATCGGCTTTTCGAACTGCTTGCGTTCTTTCGCATACACGACGGCGTCGTCCAACGCTCCTTGCGCCAGCCCTACCGCCTGGGCACTGATGCCGATCCGCCCGCTGTCGAGTGCGCGCATCGCGATGCGGAAGCCCTGGCCCTCGTCACCCAGGCGATCGGCCTCGTCCACGGCGCAGTTGTCGAGATGGACTTCCGCGATCGCCGATCCGTTCAGGCCCATCTTCTTGAACTTGGGGCCGACCTTGAGGCCAGGATTGTCGCCGCCAACCAGGAACGCCGTGATACCCTCGGCGCCGGACCCGGGGCGGGTCGAGGCCATCACGATGTAGAGCTGCGCCTCGCCGGCGTTCGTGATGAAGATCTTGCTGCCGTTCAGGACATACCGGGAGCCACTGCGGGTCGCCATGGTTTTCAGGTGCGCCGCGTCGGAGCCGGCCTCCGGCTCGGTCAGCGCAAAGGCGGCCAGCTTTCTTCCCTGAGCAAGGTCGGGCAACCAGCGGGCCTTTTGCTCCTCCGTGCCGAAAAGAACGATGGGCTCCGTGCCGACCGAGGCATGCACGTCGAGGATGCCGGCGGTACTGGCGCTGTAGCGCGCGACCTCTTCGACGAAGATGGCAAACGAAAGGTGGTCGAGTCCGGCTCCCTGGTACGCGTCCGGGACCAGGATGCCGAGGAGGCCGAGCTCGGCGGCCTTGTCAACCAGGTCCCGAGGGAACTCGCCGCTGTGATCGATCGCATCGGCGCGAGGCTTGACCTCGCGCTCGGCGAAATCTCGAACGAGTTTGCGGATCTCCTGCTGTTCCGGGCTGAGGGAGAGATCCATCTAGTTCACGCGGATAACCGTGGCCTCGCCTTGCGCCATCCCGGAGCAGATGCCAGCGGCGCCGTAGCCGCCGCCACGACGGCGGAGCGCGTACGCGAGGTGCATCAGGATGCGGGCACCGGAGGCGCCGATCGGATGTCCCACCGCGAGCGCGCCGCCGTCGACGTTGACTCGCTGCTCGTCCAAGCCAAGCAGGTCCATGGCGGTACAGGCGACCGCAGCAAAGGCCTCGTTGATCTCGAACAGGTTCATCTCGTCGACACGAAGGCCGAGCTTCTTCAGCGCCGCCTGGGTCGATGACGCTGGTACGGTCGCGAGGTACGGGGTGTCGGCCGCCGACTCGCCGTAGGCGAGCCACTCTGCTAGCACCGGCAGACCGCGCCGTTTGGCTTCCGCCCCGCTCATCAGGAGGATGGCGGTGGCGCCATCGTTGACGCCAGGCGCATTCCCGGCGGTGATGGTGCCATCCGGTTGGAACACGGGTTTGAGCCGGGCGAGTCTCTCTATCGTGGTGTCCGGTCGCGGTTGCTCATCGGCCGAGACCGTCGCCGTCCCCTTGGGGTTCGGCACTGCCACCGGAACCAGTTCGTCCTTGAAGTAACCCGCCTTCAGCGCCGCGGCATAGCGTTGCTGGCTACCGTAAGCGTACTCATCTTGCCGCTCGCGTGAGACCTCGAACTCCCTGGCGACGTTGCTGCCCTCGACCGCCATGTGACAGCCGTTGGCCGGATCGATCAAGCCGTCGCGCACCATGCTGTCGACCAGGGCGCCGTCCCCCAGCCGGTAGCCGAAGCGCGCCTTGTCCAGCAGGTAGGGCGCCTGGCTCATGTTTTCCATCCCGCCGGCAACCACGACCCCAGCATCGCCGTTTCGGATGAGGAGAGCCGCCAGGTTCACGGCTTTGAGCGATGAGGCGCAAACCTTGTTGACACTGAGCGCCGGAACGCTGGTGGGCAACCCGGCTTTGATCGCGGCCTGCCGGGCGGGGATCTGGCCCATGCCGGCGGAGATCACGGTGCCCATGATGACCTGGTCGACATCGGCGCCGTCCACCTGGGCCCGGTCGAGCACCTCCTTGATGACGACCGCCCCGAGCTCGGGTGCCGCTAGCGTGGAGAGCCCACCTCCCAGCTTGCCGAACGGGGTGCGGGCGGCCGCCACCAGCACGACGTCCTCCACGATTGCATTCTAGAAGCGGCGCGCGGAGGGGCCAAATCGCGGGCCATATACTTGCGGAGGTGGCGTTCAAACACCTCCTCTCCGGGCGCCGCGGTGCGGTTGCCACGATCACCATCAACCGTCCCGACGACCGTAACGCCCTCAGCACCGAAACCGTCGGTGAGCTCCGAGAGGCCCTCACGCAGGCCAAGGGCGACCCGGAGGTCCGCGTCATCATCATCACGGGCGCGGGCAAGATCTTCTGCGCCGGCGCCGACCTGAACAGCTTTCGCCGGGAGCAGCCGGAGCTGGAACGCTATTTCCAGCGGCGCCAGCTCGCCGACCTCTTCCTCGAGATGACCGAGCTGGGCAAGCCCACCATCGCGCGGATCAACGGCCACGCACTGGCCGGTGGCTTCGGACTGGTCGCGTCCTGCGACCTTGCCATCGCGGTCGACGACGCGCAGTTCGGCATGCCCGAAGTCAACGTCGGCGTCTTCCCGATGTTGATCATGGCCATCGTCTTTCGCAACCTTCCACGAAAGGCCGCCATGGAATTGATGCTGACGGGCAAACGCATCGATGCAGCCGAGGCCACGCGCCTCGGCTTAATCAACCGGCACACCCCTGCCAATCGGCTGGATGCCGAGGTCGATGCGCTCGCCGACGAACTCGCAAAGAAGAGCCCGATCGGGATGAAGCTTGGACTCGAAGCCTTTTACAAGATGCAGGACATGAGCTTCCCATCGGCGATCGCATACCTGCAAGACCAGCTCGCCCTCCTCAGTTTGAGCGACGACCTGAAGGAAGGAGTGACCGCCTTCTTCGAAAAACGCGAACCGAGATTCACCGGTCGATGACCATGCCGTCGGTCGAATGGGTCGAGGTTGGTCCACGCGACGGCCTGCAGAGCTGGCCGGCGACGCTGCTGACGCCGGTCAAGGTCGGGCTGATTACCGGCCTGCTCGATTGTGGCTTTCGGCGGGTCGAAGCCACCTCGATGGTGCACCCGAACTGGGTGCCGCAACTGGCCGATGCGGAGGCGGTGCTGGAGGCGCTCCAGGACCGCCGCGATCAGCTCCGTGTGCTCGTGCCCAATCGCAAGGGCCTCGAGCGGGCCCTGGCGGCAGGGATTCGCAATGTCGCGGTCACGGTCGCGGCCACCAACAGCTACAACCAGCACAACCTCAATCGGACCGTGAAAGACACGCTCTGGGAGATCCAGGAGATCACAACCCAGGCGGGCCGCGACGGCGTCGTCGTGGACGCCAGCATCAGCGTGGCGTTCGGTTGCCCCTATGAGGGCCGAGTGTCGCCGCAGTGGGTAGCCGACATCGCGGCGGCACTGGCTGAGGACAACATCGAGGAGATTTCGCTGGCCGACACGATCGGCGTTGCCAACCCGGCGCAGGTCGAATCGCTTTTCCAGGACATGAAAGAGCGACTGCCGGCAGTGCGCTGGGGCGCGCACTTCCACGACACGCGGGGAACGGCCCTCGCCAATCTGCTGTCCGCACTCGAAACCGGCGTCGACCTCTTCGAAGGATCGGTAGGTGGCATCGGCGGCAGTCCGTTTGCGCCGGGCGCGGCCGGCAACCTCTGCAGCGAAGACGCGCTCGCGATGCTCGAGGCGATGGGGATCGTGACCGGGGTCGACGTTAGGCGGTTGGTCGACGTCGCCCGAGCACTCGAGCGAACGCTGGGCGCCCCGCTGCCGGGCAGGGTTCACGCGCTCGCGCCGCTTGATGCCGGGAGCGTCTCGGCATGAGCGCGGAGGACGAGCTGAAGGC
Source organism: Candidatus Dormiibacterota bacterium (assembly GCA_036513555.1). GTDB lineage: Bacteria > Chloroflexota > Dormibacteria > CF-121 > CF-121 > CF-13. The sequence continues at coordinate 5,850 of DATBYU010000067.1, forward strand.
TCGATCTGACACGGCCCGCGCCGGTGGGTCGGCAAAGTACGCGGAAAAGCTCCGTCAGGAGCACAAGCTCCCCGTTCGACACCGTCTCGAGCTGCTGCTCGACCCGGATTTCCTGATCGAGGACGGGCTGCTGGCACACAGCGATGAGCCGGGTTACGGCGCCGACGGGGTCGTCACCGGGATCGGCCGGATCGACGGTCGCACCGTCTGCGTGATGGCCAACGACCCGACGGTCAAGGCCGGCTCCTGGGGACCTCGGACGGTCGAGAAGATCGTTCGCATCCAGGAGACCGCGGAGCGGCTACGGGTGCCGATCTTCTACCTGGTCGATTCGGCTGGGGCTCGGATCACGGACCAGGTGGAGATGTTCCCGGGGCGGCGGCATGCGGGTCGCATCTTCTACCAGGAGGTCCAACTCTCCGGGGTGGTGCCACAGATCTGTCTGCTCTTTGGCCCCTCGGCGGCCGGCGGGGCGTACATCCCGGCCTTCTGCGACATCACGATCATGGTCGAGGGCAACGCCAGCATGTACCTCGGCTCGCCGCGGATGGCTGAGATGGTGATCGGCGAGAAGGTGACGCTGGAGGAAATGGGCGGGGCGCGGATGCACGCGACGGTGAGCGGCCTCGCCGACCTGCTGGTGGCTTCCGACGAAGACGCGATCGCCGCCGGCCGGCGCTACCTCTCCTATTTCCCGCAAAACTGGACCGCCATGCCTGATCCCGGACGCGCGGCGGACGCACGGCCGCCCGTGCCGCTGGACACCCTCGTGCCCGCTGACGAGGGGCGCGCCTTCAACATGCAGCAGTTGATCGACGGGGTGATCGACGCGGGCAGTTTCTTCGAGATCAAGCCGCTCTACGCAAAGGAGATCATCTGCGGCCTGGCGCGCGTCGATGGCAGGGTGGTCGGCGTCGTTGCCAACCAGCCGATGCACAAGGGTGGCATCCTCTTCGGCGACTCTGCCGACAAGGCGGCCCGCTTCATCTGGCTCTGCGACGCCATCAGCATCCCCTTGCTATTTCTCGCCGACGTGCCTGGATTCATGATCGGCACCGCCGTGGAGCGGCAGGGAATCATCCGCCATGGCGCCAAGATGATCGCCGCCGTCTCCGAATCGACCGTGCCGAAGATCTCGGTGATCGTGCGCAAGGCCTACGGCGCCGGCCTTT
>DATBYU010000068.1:0-4777 GCA_036513555.1 Candidatus Dormiibacterota bacterium
GCGTCCGCATCATCAAGGTCAGCGGCTGACCGCCGATGCGGATTTCGAGTGGCTCTTCAGCGGCGAGCTGGTCGTCCACGCGGGCGCCCGCCTCGCCACCGTAGCGAAGGACCCGTGCGCGGTGCGAGCTGCGGTCCCGCATTGAACGATCCTAGCGAACGGTCTCCCAGCGGTAGGCGATTGTGCCTCCGCTGAAGGGGACATGCAGCCCCCGCCTCACCAGGTAGGGCTCGACGCCGGTGTAGAGGGGAATCAATCGGGTCTGCGAGAGAGCTAGCCCCTCGGCCTGCTGGTAGGCCTTCATCGCGTCGTCCCAGGTCAGCGCGGCGCGACCCTGGTCGAGCGATTGCTCCAGGCCACTGTCGAACAGCCGCAAGTTGTTGAACTGCGAGCTCGCCCGCAGCACGTTCTCCAGAAAATCGGACGGATAGGGGACGTCGGCACTCCAGGTATCGATGAAGAAGGGCAGTTTGTCCAGCGCGGCTTGATTGAAGAAGTCACCGGTCGGATGCAGCACGACCGTCCGGCCGGTGGCAGCGCTCAGCTGGTCCTGCAGGTCGGTGGCCACTCGCCCCACGGTCGCGTTGGTTGAAAAGTAGAGGTCGATCCTCGGCCCGAACCCTGCCTGATCGAGGGCGTTGCGCGCCGCGGCCGGATCATAGGCCGGCCACTCGCGGTTGAGATGGCCCGGCACTCCGGGAGAAAGCAGGTCGGTGGCCGGTGCCGCCAGCATCGACCCGAAGAGCGCCAGGTCGGTCACGCGCGAGCGATCGATCGCCTGCGCGATCGCCAGCCGATCGGGTGGGCCGTAGCCGCTGCCCGCGACCGTGCTGAAGCCGAGCCAGGTGGTGCGCGTGTTCGGGACCTTGTGCAGCTTGGCCGCCTGCTGCGGATCCCGTGCAAAGGCGAGCAGCTGCGGACCGGTGAAGCCGTGGGCGATGTCGACACCGCCGCTTGTGAACCGATCCAGCCGTTTGACGTTGTCGGGCTCGATCTCGATATCGACCTTGCGTACAGATGGCTTCGGACCCCAGTAGTTGTCGAAGGCCGACAGGTGTAGTGCGCGGCCGCGGTCCCAACGATCGAGCCGGTACGGACCGCTACCCACAGTTGGTTGCTTGGGGTCGGCGAGCCAGTAGGGTGGCAGCGCCAGCAGGGTGAGTAGCTCGCTGTCCGCTTTTGGCAGGTGCAGGCGCAGCGTCGTGCTGTCGACCACCTGGACTGTCGCCAGCGTTTCCCCCGGATAGCGAACCCCGAGGGCCGAAAAGAAGATGGTATTCGGGCTGGCGATAGCGGGATCGAGCGCCCGCGTCCAGGCGGTGAGCGCATCCTGCGCCTGCACCGTAGCGCCGGATTGATAGCGGGCGGAGCGCAGGTGGAAGGTGTAGGTCCGGCCGGCATCCGCGATCTCCCACCGCTGGGCCAGGGCCGGCACCGGTCGCAGGTTGACGCCGAGGGCGGTCAGTCCCTCGAAGATCTCGCTGCCAATCTGGAGCGAGGTGGGGTCGTCGATCAGGGCGGGATCGAGGGTCTGGGCATCCTCCGCCTCGATCAGCTGCAGATGGCTGGCACCGGGCGGCGACGCGGATGGCGAGGGTGTGGGCGTAGCGGAGGTGCAGGAGCTCGCCAGTAGCGTCAGCGCCAGCCCCGCCGCCGAGGCGGCGCGGACGACCATTTTTCCGATACTAGCAAGGTGCCTTCTGGCCGCCTGGCGCTCCTGACGAGCGCACTTGTAATCGGCGCGTCGCTCGTATCGGCGTCCGGCGCCAGCGCCGCCGGCACCGCGACGCTGGTCTCCGGAACGGTCCTCCCCAAGAATCCGCCGATGGGTGGGATCGTCCGGCTGGACCTGCAGGTGCGCAACGATACGTCCACCGCTTGGACCGCCGCCGATCTCGTCCACCTCACCTGGAAGAGCGCGGACGGCAAGACGACGACCGAGGATACCCATCAACTCGGGCAGCCGGCGGCACCGGGGGCGACCGTTCCGCTCACCCTGGTTACCCTGGCGCCGGCCGCGGTTGGCGATTTCTCCCTCGTCACGGAACTTGAGACGCATGGCGCCAAGCTGGCTATCGGGGCTCCGACCACTTTTCACCTGAGCGGGTTCCTCTTCAAGGGTCGAGGCAACGGCCATGGACTCGGCATGAGCCAGTGGGGCGCGCGCGGCCGCGCCGCCGCCGGCCAGGACTACAAGAAAATCTTGTCCACCTACTACACCGGGACCCAGATCGAGACACGCGACACGTCAGGGATGGTGCGGATTGCGCTCACCGACAATCCAATCGACCTGGCGCGGCCTTGGCCGCGGCTGTTCGGTCCGCTGGCATTTATCGCCGGGCCGCTGACGGTCGATGGCCTGCCCCAGCTCGAGACCGCCGCGGATTCATCACTCGGCTTTGACGCCAACAGCGCCGGGCAGCCGATCGCCTTCGTGGTCGCCGCGGACGGGTCGCGCCGGCCAGCGATAGCGCCGGTCGTGATCACGAGCACGCTGACGATTCACACCAGCAGTCCGGCCGGCATTCGCACCAACATCATGCAAATCATGGGCGGCGACTTCCGCAGTGGCGCCGAGCAACGCCGCTATGCGGGCGTGCTCCAGATCATTCCCAAGGGCGGCGCCACGGTCCTGCCGGTCAACATCCTCCCGATGGAGGATTACCTCAAGGGTGTGGTCCCGGCCGAGATGCCGCCCTACTGGGGGGTCGAGGCGCTCAAGGCGCAGGCAATCGCCGCACGGACGTATGCCATCGGACGCGTGGGGCACGGCGGCGACTTCGACCTGCGCGCCAGCGATGTCGACCAGGCATACAGCGGGCTGACTGACCAGCGCGCCGAGTCGAATGCCGCGGTGGACGGGACGCGCGGCCAGGTGCTGACCTACCAGGGTCAGTTGATCACGGCCTTCTACATGGCCTCCGACGGGGGGCATACCGTCAGTAGTGAGTACCGGTTCGTCCAATGGGACCACGGACCGATTCTCCGTTCGCATCTTGGTTACTTGACCGGGATCAGCGACCCCTTCGACCGCGGACCGTCCTGGCAAGTCGGCCCCTTTTCCGGCGACGGCGCGGCCGTGCTCCTGAAGGACAACGGGTTGGACCTCGGCGCCCGGCTGGTGGGGATCGACGTGCTGCAAAAGGAGCCGTCCGGGCGGGTTGTCGGCGTCCGGCTGCGCGGGAGCAGCAAGTCGGTCGAAGTCAGCGGGCCGACGCTCCGATTCTATTTCGGTTTTCCCGACACGCTGGTCGAGATCGTCGGCGGAGGTTAGGCGGCCCGGGACTGGTCCGCGGGGTGCTGCCGCATCAGCTTGCGCTGCTTGCGCAGCTGGTTCGTCGCCAGGATCGCCTCGCCCAGCGCTACGAGGATGACTAATCGAATGTACGAGAAGTGGCCGGCGAAGATGAAAGCCAGGGTATCGAGGAAATAGAGGAGGCCGCCGACAATCGCGGCCGGGAAGGAACCGGCTCGAACAAAGAAGGCGATCACCAGGAAGACGGCTCCCTCGGCCGCCCCGTACCAGTTGAAGACGCCCTGCAGGGCCGTTAGGTCCGCCAGTTCGGCGACCGCGCCCATTCCGAGGTTGATTCCCCCGAAGGCGGCGTAGATCCAAAAGGCGCGGCGCACGCCCTTCCAGGCCTTGTCGAGGTCAGCCTTTCGAATCGCGCCCGGACTGGTCGCCCAGCTCGCGGCCGACGAGGCCAGCTCCGCGGCGCCGGCAGCCTCTTTCGGTGCCGTCCAGACCGTCTGGGCCGGCGCGATGGCGCCATAGGTGGCGCATATCTCGCAGGCCTTGGTCCCGAGCGGGATGGCAGCGCCGCAGCGCTTGCACACAGCCATGTGGCGTATATCGGACCGGGCAGCCCGAACTTCTGTGACGATCGTGCAACAAAACCAGGGCCGGCTGTTGCTGGGCGTGAGGTCGGAGCACAGTGGGTCCGATGACCCAGAAGGTGAAGTGGCGCACGACGCACATCGTCGCCACCGTCATTGGCGCCGCTTTGCTGAGCCTGACCGTGCGACACGCCCTGGCCATCAACAGCCCTGATCTGCGCACCGGGGTCTTGGCGATCTCGAGCATGGCGGCCATTATGGTCGGCCTCACGCTGCTGGCTCGCTTTCTCAGCAGCCGCCAGCAGCCGACCCTCTACCTCACGCTGGGATTCATCGGCAGCGGCTTGCTGCTTGGTGTCCACGCGATGTTCTCGTCCGCGCTGATCCGTGACACGGCCCAATGGACCACGATGCTGGTGGAAGCCAGTGACATCATGAGCGACGGCCTGATTTCTCTCTCGTTCCTCGCGGGTTGGGCCGCATGGCGATGGCAGGCGGTGCTCGAGAAGCGCTTGCCAACTCTCGCCCGACTCGCCCTCGTCATCGCTGTCGTCGCAACCCTGGCTTTCGTCGCCCCGGCCCTCGCGGCCCACCCAGCGTTTTCCAAGACCGCCGACCTTGTCTGGGTGGCCTTTTTTGTTGCCGGCCTGATTGGCTTCGGACTCAAGAATTCAAGGCGACCCGATACCCTCGAGCGCTGGCTGATCCTGGCAGGGATCTTTCTCATTTACGGCCAGGTGGTCGCCGGCATCCTCGGGGACGGGGCGGGCGTCGGCCAGGTTGGCACTGCCGAGGTAATGACGTTCCTGGGATACTTTGCAGCCTTCGTCGGTAGCGTGATCAGCACCTATGAGCTGTTCGAACGCGCCGAGCGCGCGATGCAGATCGCACGCGGCCGCAATGAAGAGCTGCAGGTAGAAGTCGCCGTCCGAAAGCGGGC
>DATBYU010000069.1:0-10604 GCA_036513555.1 Candidatus Dormiibacterota bacterium
GCGATGCGTATGCCTTCGCCGATCGCGGTCGCCGCCTCGAGCGCGGACAGCGACCCTTTGAAGGCATTGGGCGCAACGACGATGCGCATCAGCGCCTCGCCAGCGGAGGTATGGTCGCGGTCAGTAGACCGGTGTCAACCAGTTGCGGTACTTGGCGCTGCGTCCTCGCACGATGTCGAAGTAGAGCTTCTGGAGCTGAGTGACCACCGGCCCGACCTGCCCATCGCCGATCGGCCGGCGATCGACATCGATCACCGGTGAGATCTGGGCGCCGGTTCCGCAGAGGAAGATTTCATCGGCGATGTAGAGCTCGGAGCGGTCGAGAGAGCGTTCCACCACCTCCATGTCGAGTTCCTTGCGTAAGAGCTCGATCATCGCCAGCCGGGTCAAGCCTTCCAGGATGTTGTCGGAGGTGGGCGGGGTATAGACCTTGCCGTCGCGGAGCAGGAAGATGTTCTCGGCACTGCCCTCGCAGACGTGGCCGTCCTGGGTCAGCATGATCGCCTCGTCGAACCCGTTTTCCATCGCCTCGGTCTTGGCCAGCGCGGAGTTCACATAGATGCCGGTGATCTTGGCCCGAGCCGGGGCGACGTTATCGTCGATGCGCCGCCAGCTCGACACCATGCACCGGATGCCGCCGTCGACCTCGACGTAGTTACCAAAGGGCGTGACGTAAATGGCGAACGAATCCTTGAGGTTATGAAGGCGGACGCCGATCTCTTCGGAGCTCTTGAAGGCGAAGGGTCGGATGTAGACGTCCTGCCGGAAGTTGTTGCGACGAATGAGCTCGATGGTGGTTTCGCAGAGCTCGTCCAGGCTCATCGGGATCTTGAGCTTCAGCACCTTCACGGAGTTCTGCATCCGGCGGTAGTGTTCCCGCAGCTTGAGAATGAAAAGCTGCTCGTGCTCGGGGCTCCAGTAGCCACGAATGCCCTCAAAGACCCCGGTTCCGTACTGCAGCGCGTGGGTCATCAAGCCCACCCTGGCGTCGTCGTAACGCTTGACCTCGCCGTCGAGGTACACCCAGTACTGCCCCTGCTCCTTTCGCCGCCCCTCGGATGCGCGGGTGACGCCTTCTGCCTTGATCGCCATCGGCCGACGACCTCCTTTTGCCCTGTCAACAGGCGGCGTGAACTGGGCCCAGGACGCTCCCGAAGACCCTGGGCCGATTATATGCCCGCTTCCGGGGGCCCGAATAGGATCCAATGGACGTAACGAAATCGGCGTGAAATGAGTTCAAAAAATGCTGTGCTAAGCTTGGGGCGCCGGTGGCCCCCTTACGTATGAACCCCCGGGTGGTGCGCTGGTTCACCCCCGGCCTCCACGTCAAGCGATGGCTGATCCTCCTCATGGTCGGGATGGTTCTCGTCAGCCTGGGGATCGGCTACGCGCTCGCGAATGTATACCGCTCTGGGGTTGCCCTTCCGCACATTTTCTACTACCTGACCCTTCAGTTCCTGAATCGATACGTCAGGGGGGCGCTCTTCGGCGCTCTGGGGCTCAGCATCATCCTGTACGCCCTTTACAAGCTCACCCAGTCGGTCCTCGGGCCCTTCCTGCCAGGCCGGGACCGGGCCCTTTCCGAGATCATCTACAACTACCGCTTCCTGCAAAAGGGCCCGCGGGTGGTGGCCCTGGGCGGCGGCACCGGACTCTCCACCCTGCTTCGTGGGCTGAAGAAGTACACGGGCAACTTGACTGCGATCGTCACCGTAGCGGACGACGGCGGGAGCTCGGGACGCCTGCGCAAGGAATACCGCATCCTGCCACCCGGCGACTTCCGGCAGTGCATCACCGCGCTGGCGGACGTCGAGCCCCTGATGACGACCCTCTTCCAGCACCGCTTCAAGGAAGGCAGCCTGAACGGCCACTCCTTCGGCAACCTGTTCATCATGGCGATGGCCGAGATCACCGGCGACTTCGAGCACGCCATCCGGGAATCCGGCCGCGTCCTCGCCGTCCGCGGGCAAATCGTGCCGTCGACGCTGCGCGACGTGACGCTGATCGCCGAGATGGCCGACGGCGAGACGCGGGTCGGCGAGTCGAGCATCCCCCATGCGAACGGCAATGGCGAAGGCAGCAGCGACGGTAACGGCGCGGTGGCCACCGTCACCGCCATCAAGCGGGTCTTCCTGCAGCCCGAGTCGACCATCAACCCCGAGGCCGAGGAGGCGATCCTCAACGCCGAGATGATCACGGTTGGCCCGGGCAGCCTCTACACCAGCATCCTGCCCAACCTGGTCGTCGATGGGATGGCGGAGGCACTCAAGGCGTCCCCCGCAATCAAGGTCTTCATCTGCAATGTCGCCACCCAGCCGGGCGAGACCGACTACTTCCGCGTCAGCGACCACCTGAAGGCCATCGAGAGCCACCTGGGGACGAACATCTTCGACTTCGTCGTGATCAACAGCAACAACAACTTCCCGCTACCGTCGTCGGCCCAGGCGGCCGGCATCAAGCGGGTCGTCTACGACCCGGCGACAGTCAACCAGCGCAGCATCCATGCTGTCCTCGTCGACGTCGTCAACCCGCGGATTTCCACCCACCACGACCCCGACAAGCTCGCCCGCGCCATCATGAAAAAGATCTGGCGCTCCTGACAGCTCGCTTGTGCCACCAGGTCGTGAACGCGTCTTCACCGAAGAAAACGAGCAGGGCGAAGATGACGCCGCCGATGATGTCGATGATGTAGTGCTCGCCCAGGTAAACGATGCTGAGCCAGACACAGGCGGTGTAGGCCAGCGTCAACCATGCACGGCGGCCCCACAAGCGCACGGCGAACAGGGCGCCCAGGAAGGGGAAGGCCGCGTGTAAGGAGGGCATGGCGGCGTACTGGTTGGGCGTCAGCCAGTGATAGATGGTCGCCGGCACCGGCACGCCGGGGAGGTCGGTGAAGCTCGGCAGGGTGTGATCGATGATCTTGATGACCCCCGGCACGGCTTTCCAGGGTGGTGCGACCGGCAGCAACAGGTAGAAGACGAAGGCGGCGAACGACATCGCGATCAGTGCCCGGGAGAATCGAAGAAAGGTGTGCCGGTCGATGATCCAAAAGAGGTACCCGAGCCCGAGCGGAAACGCGAAGTGCAGGAAATAGAACATCGTGCCCGCGATGTCGTACCAGCTCACGTGACCCGCGTGATAGAACGCCTGCTGCAGGACCAGGGTGGGGATCTGCCCGAAACTGATCAGCCTTTCGAGGGAGGTCACGTCGTGAATCGGCATGCCGAGCCTGCCGCCAAGGCCGCGCAGGTACTCGTAGGAGAGAAAGAGGACGAGAAAGGGGATCCAATCCGCGAGGAATAGCCTCGCCCGTCCGAGGATCAAGGCCGCGATCAGCATCAACAGCAGCAGGCGCTCGGGCGAGACCGAGAGGTGCAGGACGAAGACCATGAAAAGGGTCACGACCGCCAGGTACCCGCCGACCAGCGACGGCAGGAGCCACGCGCGCCGTCGGGTCACAGGTGGACGCTGTGGCGCGTCAGCCGGCTGCACCGGGAAAGCTTACTCAAGGCCTCGCAAACTGCCTTCCTTAAACCGCCCTGAGAAGCGCGTCAGAAGATGGGATTTCGCCAAAACCGCCGTTATATTGAGACTCGACATGGCAGAGACGGCCCCCGAGGTGTCGCCCTCACGCAGCCCGCGGGTGCTCGTCGTCGACGACGAGCGCAGCATCGTGGACTTCATCCGTTTGGGCCTGCAGTACGAGGGCTTCCAGGTGCAGAGCGCGCCGGACGGACAGGCAGCGCTGCGCATGATCAGCGAGTTCAAGCCGCACGTCGTCGTGCTGGACGTGATGATGCCCAAGCTTGACGGCCTGGCAGTCGCCGAGGCGATCCGCGGCAACAAGGACACCGGCGTGATCATTCTCTCGGCCAGGGACGAGGTCGCCGATCGGATCAAGGGCCTCGAGGTTGGCGCCGACGATTACCTGGTCAAGCCATTCGACTTCGGCGAGCTGCTGGCGCGGATCCGGGCCGTGATGCGGCGCCGAAATCCCAATGCTGGGCCGCAGCTCCAGGTGCAAAACCTCACGATGGACGAGATGACGCGGGAGGTGCGCCGGGATGGGCGCACCATCGAGCTCTCAGCTCGCGAGTTCGACCTGCTGCGCCTGCTGATGATGCATCCCAACCAGGTCCTGGCCCGCGACCGCATTCTCGACCAGGTCTGGGGCTACAACTTCTTCGGCGACGCCAACAACGTCGAGGTCTACATCCGGTACCTGCGCCAGAAGCTTGGCGACGAGCAGCACAAGTTGATCCAGACTGTCCGGGGCGTCGGGTACCGCATCAAGGCATGAGCCGTCAGTCGCGCCGCGGCGGGCGCGGCTAGTCTATGGCCCGCATTCGATCGCTGCGCTGGCGACTCACGTTCCTCTACCTCGGCTTGCTGGCCGTGTTGCTGCTGGCCGGAGGGATCGCCCAGTACTTCGCCGCGCGCGAGGTCCTCTTCCGAAGCAATGCCGACGTACTGGTCAGCGAGTACAACGCGGTCTTCACGGCCTTTAAGAAACAGAATGCAAGCCGGCCCGCCACCGTGGTGCGCGCGCTCATCATGTCCCAAACGTTCAGTGACGAGCTTCGCTCGCGACGGACCTCGGCCGCCATCATCGGACCGAATGGCGGGTTGATCGCGTCCACCCCGGCTACGCTTGCCACCAGTCCGGACCTGCCGTCGCTGACAACCCAGGAGTATCGGACCGCCGCGCTCAGCAAGCCGAAGGCCTACTACATGGCGACCGCCGCTGACGGCTCGACCTCTCTCGTCGTGCTGAATGTCATCCGCAGCGGCACCAAGGCGATCGCGCTGGCCCAACTTTCGATCGCCACCGACGACATCGACCGCACCCTGAGCCTCGACCGCGAGGTCGCCGTCATCGGGTCGCTCTCGGTCTTGCTGCTGGCCCTGCTGCTGAGCCCGCTGATCATCGGCCGCGCCCTCCGCCCCCTCAAGCAGATGTCGGATACCGCCGGGAAACTGGCGGCCGGCGATTACAAGCAGCGCGTCACGGTGCCCAGGGCCAGCGACGAAATCGGCGCGCTGGCGGTCGCGTTCAACCAGATGGCGGCGGGCATCGACCAGGCCTTCGAGGTGCGGCGGCAGTCGGAGGAGCAGATGCGCCACTTCGTCGCCGACGCCTCGCACGAGCTCCGCACGCCGTTGACATCAATCGCCGGCTATATCGATGTGCTGGGGCGTCGCGAAGTTGTCGACCCCGAGACGCTCCAGACCTCCCTCGCAGCCATGCAGCAGGAGAGCGCGCGGATGACCCGGCTGGTCAACGACCTGCTCACGCTGACCCGCTTCGAGTCGGGCCGGGCGCCCAGCCGCCAGCCGGTCGTGCTCGACCAGTTCGTGAATCGCGCGCTCGATGAGTTGAGCCTGCGGGATAAAGGGGCGGTCGAGTCGCGCGAGCTGCAGCCGGGCGTCACGGTGCAGGCCGACCCCGAGGCGCTCAAGCAGGTGGTGAACAACCTGGCCCAGAACGCCCTCAAGTACGCCCCCGGGGCCGAACAGCACTGGAGCGTATTCCAGGCGAACGGGCGAGCCGCTATCCGGCTCCAGGATACGGGCCCAGGGATCTCGAGGCAGGACCTCCCACACATCTTCGAGCGCTTCTACCGCGGGGAGAAGGCGCGCGACCGCTCAACGGGGGGTTCGGGGCTCGGCCTGGCGATTGCCAGGTCGATCGTCGAGGCGCACCAGGGCACCATCGACGCCTCCAGTGAGCCTGGCCAGGGGGCCACGTTCACGGCGTGGCTGCCGCTCGCGGCTTAGGGCCTCAGGCGGATGATCGCCGAGATCTCGACCGGGACGCCGAGCGGCAACTCGCTGGTTCCCAGCGCCTGCCGGGTGTGACGCCCGCGCTCCCCGAACACCTTGTAGATCAGGTCTGAGGCGCCATTGAGCACCTTCGGCTGCTCTTCGAAACCGGGCGCGGAGCGGACGAACCCGCTGAGCTGAATGAACTGCTCGACTCGGTCGAGCGAGCCAGCGTGCTGCCGAACCAGCGCCATGATGTTGAGAGCACAGATCTCCGCGGCGCGAGCGGCGTCCTTGATGCTCACATCGGCGCCCACGACGCCGCGGAACTGGACGTCGCCGTTCCAGCTGGGGATCACGCCGGAGGTATAGAGGAGCTCGCCGACCTGCTGGACGGGGACGTACGAAGCGAGCGCCTTGGGCGGCGTAGGCAACTCCAGGCCCAGCGTCCGCAGCGTCGCCTCAGCGGAGTCCATCGTCAGGACTCGCCTCGACCGGGTCGTGAGCACGCGCGATCGACCTCCTGAGCCCGCCTTCGACGGGCCGTAGCCATGAGGGTAGCGGCGGAGATCGCCAACCGCCAGCCTGAACCGGTGAAGAGATGGTTAACGGTGGAGACCTGCTTGTGACGCTGGGTCACGGCCGGTAAATGCGTCGGTCCTCGCGCCGCATCCGCCAGCGCCGGGCCAGGATGACCGCGCCGAGGGCAACGAGCACTGCCACAGCGAGAGCGTAGGTCGCGTAGGCCGGCGAACTGGTCGACCGCCGAACCGGTGCCGGGGTTGGGGCGCTGGCTCGCGGCGTGGCAGAGGCCCGGCCGCTGGCGGAAGGCGCAGCCGTGGGGGTCACCCCCGCCAGGGTTGCAGCGGGGTCTTCGATCCGATACGCTCCAGCCGAGCCATCCGTCGGGTTCCAGGTGGCAGCGACCACCTGGGCCGGGTTGAGCGGCTGGAGCGCGAGCGCCGTAACGCGGGGCTTCGCCGGGAGACCGGCGCCGAAGGTGCCCCAGCTGGCGCCGCGATCGAGTGACCGGAAAACGCCGCCGTTGCCCTGGTCGCCGTCGCTACCGACATAGATCTGATCAGGGTTTGCCGGGTTGAAGAGGGCGATATTGAAGTCGGTCGACGGCAGGCCGGCCAACGCACTCCAGGTCACACCTCGATCGTCGCTGCGGAACAGACCCTGCGAGCTGCCCGCGAGGACCGGTGGATCGCTGCCACCCGATGGAGCCGACGCGACCGCCAGCGAGGCGACCACGGCGTCGGCGGGAAAGCTGCCTTTGACGACCGCCCAGCTGCCGGCCAGTCCCTCGCTTTTCATCAAGAACCCGGCGCCGACCGGGCCGTTGTCGATCCCCGCGAAGAGCGTAAACCCGTTGGTGTTGGGGAGCACGCCGACCGCGGCGATGGACTGGGTGTCGAGGCCAAGAGCATGCCAGGAGCCGGTGCCGTCACTCGAGTAGTAGACCCCCTGGGCAGTCCCGGCGACGACCAGGCCAGTGCCGAACGCGATCGACCGGACGTCCATATTGTTGAGTCCCTGGCTCTGCGCCGTCCAGGTCTTCCCTTCGTCGAGCGACTTGTAAAGTCCAGCGGTCTGTGTGCCTGCGTAAGCCGTCGCCGGCTGTTGCGGGTCGAATCGCACCACCCACGCGCCATCGACGCCCACGATCGCTGAGGTCCAGGTCGTGCCGGAGTCCGTGCTGCGCAGCACGCCGCGGCCCTGGGTTGCGGCGAGCAACACCGCCGGATGCGTTGGTGAGACCGCGATCGACCAGACGGGACGATCCGGCGACCCCGGTTGCTGGGCACCGGTCGACGTCCAGCGGGCATCCGCCGCAGAGACGGCGACAACGGTGGCGAGCAACCATGCGGCCAGCGTGATGGGCGTAAGCAGCGTAATGCGGCGCGAAAATGTTACGTGGGTGCCCGGAAAAACGGAGTAAGGATAGCAGACGTTCTTCGCTGCATCTTCACCGCCACTTTGGACCGAGCGTCCAAGTCTGGGCCAAATTCGCCCGAAGCTCGACTACAATGCTCGACGTGCGACAGCTCTGGCGAGCGCTGCATGGTGTCCCGCAGCTGCTCCTGGTCCAGCCGGAGCAGCTCAACTACGACCTCGCGTACGCACTCGCCCTCCTGCCGCTGGTGATCGCCGGCATCCTCTTTTTCCTCCAGGACGCCCTCCTGCTCTTCGCGATCTCGTTTCTCTCAGGCATCGTGTGCCTGCTCGCGCTGCAGCTTGCGCGCCTCACCTTCGGGCTTCCTGCGTGGATCGGCTTCAAGGCAACGCATCCGCTGGTGGCGAGCATCCTGGTCGCCTGCTTCTTTCCACCACGGACGCCCGCCTGGGTCGCAGCCACGATGGTTATCGTTTTCATCCTGATTGATACGGTCCTCTGGCCGCAACTGCAGCGCGTCATGCTGCATCCGGCCCTGATCGTCTTCGGCATCTTGTTCTTGATCCAGCGTCAGCTCGGGTTCGGGTACGTCAACCCTTTCGATGGGCGGCATCTCGACGATCCGCTGACACTCTGGTACAAGCTGCAACTCGTCATCGACCCGGTCAAGCTGTACGTCGGCAATGTCTCCGGACCGATCGGCGTCACCTCGGCCGGCGCCGTCCTCGTCGGCGTCACCTATCTCTGGTACACGCGAAAGATTTCCCTTGGGGTCGTGACCGGGTTCTTGTGCGGTGTCGCCGCACTGGCCCTTGTAATCCGGTCGGACCTCGGCTTCCAGCTCGCCTCGGGACCGTCGCTCTTCATCGCCGGCTATATTGCCGCCGATCGCCGCCGCGTGGTGATCCCGGAGCGCTTCACGTTCGCCTTCGGCTTCGCCGCGGGGATGGCCACGATGATCCTGCGCTGGTACGGCGAGGGACAGCAGGCCGCGTGGCAAGGGCTGCTGCTGGTCGGCGTCGTGGCGACCCTCGCGTTACGAGTCCAGGATTTCATGCGGGGTCGCATTCGAATGCCGAGCCGGACCGCGCCGCTGCGCACCCTCACCGTCGAGTCTGGCGAACCGCCAGACCCGCATCGACTATGGGCGCCGGCGCGCCAGGAGGCGCGTCAGCCCGTGATGGCGATGTCGCCGGTGGCAACGGCTTACAGTCGCGCCGCGAACCCCCGCCCGGTCCGGTCCTTCGACATGCAAACGGATTCCACCGATCTCGTGCGACAGATGCGTCGTGCCGCCACCCGAGGCGGGCCAGTGCGCGGCGGCATCCGCAGCCCGCTCGCCATTGGCCTCGCCCTGGCGATCATCAATCCCGTTGGGCTTATCCTGACCTGGACCACGAGCTCGCTCAATCGCCCCACGCGGCTCTTGCTGACCGGCCTCTCACTGCTCTGGTATCTAGCGGTGGCTGGGTTGGCCTTCCTGCTGCTGACGCACCGCTAGGTTTTCTGGCCCACCCTGCATCCAGATGGTCTGGTCGCGGGAGGGCCCGACCGACACAATGTCGATGGGGGCGCCACTGAGCTCTGCGAGCCGGTCGATGTAGCGGCGGGCGGCCTTGGGCAGGTCATCGGGTCGGCGCACGTCGGCGATCGACGAGCGCCACCCGGGCAGCGTCTCGTAGACCGGCTCCGCGTGCTTGAGGTGGCTGATGTTCGACATTGGAAACGACTGCAACTCGCCCTTGTTCAGGTATCCCGTGCAAATCCGGATCGGATCGAACTCTCCGAGGACGTCCAACTTGGTCAGAGCGATCGAGCCGATCCCATTCAGCGCCACGCTGTAGCGGGCCACCACGGCATCGAACCATCCGACGCGGCGGGGCCGCCCCGTCGTCGTGCCGTACTCGACCCCGATTTCCCGGATCTGCTCGCCCAGCGCGTTGTTCAGCTCGGTCGGCATCGGTCCGTACCCGACCCGGGTGGTATAGGCCTTGAAGACGCCCATCGTCAGGTCGACGGCGGTGGGCGGGATGCCGGAGCCGGTCAGTGCGCCTCCCGCCGTGGGCGAGGATGAGGTCACGTAGGGATAGGTGCCGAAGTCGAGGTCCAGCATGCTGCCCTGTGCGCCCTCCAGTAGGACCCGATCGCGCCGCGTCAAGGCCCCCTGGACGATCGGGAAGATATCTTTGATGTGAGGGCCAAGGCGCTCACCGTATGCGGTGTACTCGGCGAGCACTGCCTGCGGATCCAATGGGGGCACGTGGTAGAGCTGTTGCAGGATCGGATTCTTGATCTTGTTCAGCACGAACCCGAGCTTCTTCTCCAGGAAGCGCGGCTTCAGTAGATCGCCGGCGCGGAAGCCGATCCGCCGGATCTTGTCGGCATACGCGGGACCGATGCCCCGCCACGTCGTGCCCAGGCGATCATCGCCGCGCTGCTCCTCCTCGAGCTTGTCGAGGATCGGGTGCCAGGGCATGATCAGGTGGGCGCGGTCGGAAATGACGAGCCGGTCGATGCTGATGCCGCGCGAGCGAACCTGCTCCATCTCTTCGAGCAAGACGCGTGGATCGAGGACCACGCCGTTGCCAATGACGCAGGTCGTGCTGGGATAGAGAATGCCGGACGGGATCAGGTGGAACCGAAATTCCTGGCCGGCATTGACGACGGTATGTCCCGCATTGTTGCCACCCTGGGAGCGGATGACCATGTTCGCGTTTTCCGAGAGAAGGTCGATGATCTTGCCCTTCCCCTCGTCGCCCCACTGGCCGCCCACGAGGATGGTGACCATGCGCTATCTCCCGCGTGCCCGGTCGAGGTTGGCAAACTTCGTTTGCTCGTCGATGAAGAGCAGCTCGAGTTTTCCCGTCGGTCCGTTGCGGTGCTTTGCAATGATGATCTCGGCGATGTTGCGCCGGTCGTCCGCAAGGTTGTCGTTGTAGAA
>DATBYU010000070.1:0-3008 GCA_036513555.1 Candidatus Dormiibacterota bacterium
CCGGAGGCGCGCAACCAGACCGGGACCTTCGGCAACGGTCAGTGCCGCGACGTCAGCTTCCGGTGCCGCCGCCGCCCTGGATCCTCCGCAGGGGTTTGGGCCGCCCTATGCTCGACTCACTGGCCGGGGTGGCAAAGATCATGCGGCCGGCCGCAGTCTGCAGCACCGAGGTGACGATGACGCCGATCGTCTGGTTCATGTAGCGCCGGCCGTTTTCGACCACGATCATGGTGCCGTCGTCGAGATAGGCGACGCCCTGGTTCTGCTCCTTCCCTTCCTTGATAACCTGCACGTTCATCTCTTCGCCCGGAATGACGACCGGTTTCAGCGCGTTGGCCAGGTTGTTGAGGTTGAGGATGCGCACGCCCTCGAGCTGCGCGACGCGGTTGAGGTTGTAGTCGTTGGTCATGATCGCCGCCTTTCGCTTGTTGGCAAGCTTGATCAGCTTCATGTCGACCTCAGTGATATCAGGGACATCCTCATCGATGAATTCGATGTCGACGAGGGGCTCCTTTTGCAGCAGGTTGAGCACCTCCAACCCGCGGCGGCCGCGATTGCGCCGGAGCGCGTCGCTGGAGTCGGCGATGTACTGGAGCTCGGCGAGCACGAAATGTGGAACGAGGATCTTCTCGTGCAGGAACCCGGTCTGGGCGATGTCCATGATGCGGCCGTCGATGATGACGCTGGTGTCCAGCAGGACGCCCGTGTCTTGCGCGTGGCTTTCAATCAAGCCGCCGGCACGCGCTGGGCCGAGGACGAGGGCCATCATCTCGTGCCGTCGGTTGAGGCCCAGGGTCACGCCCCAGTAGGCGAACACCAGGGCCACGAGCAGGGAGATCACAAAGCCCAGGTACCATGGCAGCTTCGCCAGAAACAGCCCGACGAGCGCCGCCAGCAGCAGCCCGACCAGGAGTCCCACGGTGGCCGCTACCAGATCTGGCAGCGGCGTTACATTTAGCTTATTTTCGAGCCAGAAGAAGGGCTTGGTCGTGACATACGGAAGCCCAAAGAAGCCGAAGAGTGCGCCCGCCAGTGCCGTCAGCAGCAAGACGATCGCTCTCAGCGTGTATCCCGCGATGGGGGCTTCGCGGATTATGAATGAGGCGTACTCGACGCCCGCTATAAGTCCAAGCAAGAGGCCCAGAAGCCGGAAGACGCGTTCCACGCGCATTGCGATCACCTCCTTTTTCGAGAATTGGAGAGATTAGCTCGCGGAGTCGCGCAAACAGGACCGCCATCGTGCCCTAATTAAAGCATGAATATCGCGGCCCAACGGGGGTTTTGGTCGCTGCGTCCAACTCTGACCGCCCCTGTACTCGAATTGGGCTGCTGGCTTGCCGCGGCGCTCCTGGCCGTGACGCTGGCGATCTCCCCCACCGGTGCGGTCCGAGCCGCCGCTCCGGCCCTCCAGGCGATGGGTGTCCCTCAATCTCCGGACATGCTCGCCTACCGGCAACACTGCATCGACCGGGTCTTGTCCAGCGACATCGGCATGACAGAGGAATATGTCGTCCGTCAGATCAATCGGCAGTGCTCGACACGGCGCCGTACCGCGGCCCCGCCCGTCGGACTTACCTGCGCCCCCGCGTTCGTGGTGCGGTTGGACCCTGTCGCCGGGCGCGTCGCCGGCTGCCCGGCCGGCTAGCCGAAGCAGATATCGATCGCTGCTGAGATCGTTTCGACGCGGTGAATCGTCATCGCCTTGAGCTCGGGATCGCGTAGCTCGACGGCGGCGGGGATGACCGCTCGCTTGAAGCCGAGACGATGCGCCTCGAGGATGCGGCGCTCGAGCTGACTCACGCGGCGCACCTCGCCACTCAATCCGAGCTCGCCAATTGCGACCAGGTCGGCCCCGGCGGGCCGGTTCCGTTTGTTGGAGGCGATCGCCAGCGCCACCGCGAGGTCGGATGCCGGCTCGCCCAATCGGACCCCGCCCGCAGCGTTGACAAAGACATCGTCCTGTCCCAGGTCGAGGTGCGCGCGCCGCTCCAGCACCGCGACCAGCATATGGAGCCGGTTGAGGTCGATCCCATTGACCGACCGGCGGGGTGCGCCGAAGCGGCTCGCCGTGGTAAGACTCTGGAGCTCGACCAGCAGGGGGCGGCTACCCTCCAGCGCAACGTGCACCACATTGCCGACCTCGCTGAGCGAGCGGTCTTGCAGGAAGGCCCGGCTGGGATCGCTGACCTCGTGCATGCCGCTGTCGCGCATCTCGAAAACGCCGATCTCATCGGTCGAACCGAATCGATTCTTCTGGCTGCGCAGGATGCGGAAGCTCTGGTGCCGCTCGCCTTCGAGGTAGAGGACGGTGTCGACGATGTGCTCGAGCACGCGCGGCCCTGCGATCGCCCCCTCTTTGTTCACGTGACCCACCAGGAAGATCGGAATGTGGCTGCTCTTGGCGAGCAGCATCAGGCGTCCGGCGCACTCGCGCACCTGGCTCACGCTCCCCGGGGCCGAGGTGACGCCGCCCAGGAACACCGTCTGGATCGAGTCGATGACCGCTAGCATCGGCCGTGCCTTTTCGAGATGCTCGATGATGCCGTCGAGGTCGTTTTCAGCCAGCACCATCAGGCGGTCGCCCTCGACGCCCAGTCGCTGCGCGCGCAGCTTGAGCTGCTGAACGGATTCTTCGCCCGATACATAAAGGACGGGCCCGTAGGTGTTGGCGACCTCACTGGCCAGCTGGAGGAGCAGCGTCGACTTACCGATCCCGGGATCGCCGCCGACGAGCACCAATGAGCCGGGCACGATGCCGCCACCAAGGACCTGGTTGAGCTCGCGCATCGCCAGTCGGAGCCGGTTGGCCTGGGCAAAGCGCACCTCGGATAGTGGCATCGGCTGTGCCGTCGAGATGCTGACGCGGCGTGCTCCGCTCGCCCGCGTGGCGGGCGCTGCTCGGACCTGTTCCTCGACGTAGGTGTTCCAGTTGCCGCACTCCGGGCAGCGGCCCACCCACTTCGAGGACTGGTTGCCGCACTCCTGGCAGGCAAAGATCGTCTGCGGCC
>DATBYU010000071.1:0-4006 GCA_036513555.1 Candidatus Dormiibacterota bacterium
CGAGTTAGTGGCTAATGTTGACTGTTTCGATCCAATTAGTCAAGAACGTGGGGAGGGAAACCGGGGTTCGAGGCTCGGGTCGGGGCGACGCAGCCCCCGCCGCCCCCAGAAAGTAAGCCATAACATCGCGATCACGAAGGCCACTCCGGCGCCAAGGACCACGCCGATCGGCGGAAGGCCGGTGGCGAGCGCGGCCAGGGCGCCAATCGCGCCCACGACCGACGCGACGATCACGGACAGCATCCCGGGCAAGGTTTGAATCGTGTGCAGCACCGACCCCACCCGTCGGCCGGTGGCGATGGGGTAGCCGATGGTCTGAAGGGCGCCCGGTAAGTCGTCGTACAAGCCGGTGATGAAATAGGGCGCCAGCTCAGGGTGTAAATCGAGGTAGGCACGTCGGAGCCGGTTCATTCCGACGACCCAGCGGAAGTCATCGCCGTTGAGCTGCATCAGCCGGCCGATGGTCGAAATGCCAGTGAACACGACGACGGCGAGCAGGGGAATGGCGATGGCGATGAACGCACCGCCGAAATGGGAAACCTGGGCGACCAGCGCCAACGCGATGACCGCGCCGGACAGGATGGTTAGGAAGATGGTCACCCGGCTCAGGGACTCGTTATAAGTCAGGGTGCGGGTCGCCAGCAGACTCCAGTGCTCCGTCGCCAGGATCTGCAGCTTGGCGGCGGCCCCAGGATCTTGACCGCGCGGTGGCATTTCGGTCGACATCTCTGTTCCAGCCCTAGCCTAAGGGATGTTTCGGGGAGCCGCCGTGGCGTATTGCCTAGCTCTGTCACGGTCCTGTTACAGGGCCAAGACGCCTCGTGGTCTTGGGTTGATCCAGTGATGGGCTTCCACACGTGACCGAGCCCAATCGCATCTACAAGCTCGATGCGCTGGCCGCCGTCCTCGTGGAGTTGTCCGAAGACGCCATCTTCGTAGCGGGCGTCGACGGCCTGATTCAGAGCTGGAATCCGGGCGCGGTCGCCCTGCTGGGCCACACCGCGGAGCAAGCGGTCGGACGCGACGTGTCAATGTTTCTGCGACCGGGGCGCGAGGAGGCTCTGCAGGCGTTCTTCAGATACGTTCGCACCGGCCAAAAAGTTCGCGACGTGGAGTCCAGCTTCGTTCGGAGCGACAGGACGCTCGTGGACGTTCGCATTTCAGTAGCGCCGCTAGCGGACGCGACGGGTGAGGTCGTTGCATTTGTGGCCATCTTTCGAGACTTGAGCGAGCGCAAGCGCCAGGAAGCGGCGCTTCGCGCCAAGGAAACGAGCTACCAGAAGCTGGTGGAAACCGCCCACGAAGGCATTTGGATGGTAGACGCCGAGGACCGGGCCACGTTTGTGAATCAGCGGATGGCGGACCTCCTCGGCTACACCGTCGAGGAGATGCTCGGACGCTCGCCGAGCGATTTCTATTTCACCGAGTCCGGCCGCCAGGAACGCGAGCAGCACCGCAAACGCACTCTGGAAGGCATCAAGGAGAGCCGCGAGGTGGTCTATCGGCGCCGTGATGGCGAGCCCCTTTGGGCCGTGGTGGCGACCACGCCGATTCTCGGCGACGGCGAGCGGATGGAAGGAGTGCTGGCGATGGTGACCGACATCACCGACCGCGTGAAGGCGGAGGAGAACCTGCGCGCCAGCGAGCGGCTCTTTCGCAGCCTGTTCAGCGAGTCGCCCGCAGGCCAGATCCTCTCCTCCTCGGACCGGAAGATCGTGGCGGTCAACCGCGCCTTCTGCGAGATGACCGGTTACACCGAGGCGGAAATCCTTCAGAACGGCTGGGACGCGATCACACCTCCTGATGACCAGGTGGGCATCTTTGCCGCGTTCGAGCGGCTCTGGTCGGGTGAGCTCAACACCATCCAGATGGAGCGGCGGTACCTCCGGAAAGACGGCTCCTCGCTCTGGGGGCAGGTGAGCGTCGCCCGGGTGGCCGACGATGCTGGTCGGTCACGATACGTCATCGATCAGGTGCAGAACGTCTCCGATCGAAAGCAAGCTCAGCAGGCGCTCGAACACCAGGCGCTACACGACGCGCTCACCGATCTTCCCAACCGGGTGCTGGCCCGCGACCGGCTCGACCAGGCGATCCTGCTCGCGCGCCGGCAGCAAACGCGAGTCAGCCTCCTGATCATCGACCTCGACCACTTCAAGGAGGTCAACGACACCTTCGGTCACCAGGCGGGCGATCAACTGCTGCGCCAAGTGGGCGAGCGTTTCATGGCTGAGCTGCGCGAGACCGACACCGTGGCCAGGCTCGGCGGTGACGAGTTCGCCATCGTCCTGCTTGCCGCCGACGCCGACGCGGCTGGCAAGGTTGCGGTCAAGCTACTGGCCGCCCTCGAGCGCCCCTTCATCGTCGAAGGCCAGGCGCTCGACGTGGGCGCGAGCATCGGCATCGCCGTCTACCCCGACCACGCCGATACGGCGGACACCATGCTTCGCCGAGCCGATATCGCGATGTATGTCGCCAAGCGATCTCGCCGGACGCACGCGATCTACACCCGGGACCACGACGAGCCCGGCGACAGCCGGCTGGCCCTCATGGCACAACTTCGACAGGCCATCGGCGACGGCGGGCTCACACTCCACTACCAGCCGATCGCGCGACTCGGCGACGGGCGGGTAGAGCGTCTCGAGGCGCTGGTCCGCTGGCAGCGGCCCGGTCACGGCCTCGTCCCGCCTAGCGACTTCATCGCGTTCGCGGAACAGACCGGGTTGATCCAGCCGCTGACCCAATGGGTGCTGCAAGCCGCGCTGGCCCAGTGCGCCGAATGGAACCGCGGAGGACATCCGGTCGGTGTCGCCGTCAACATCTCGATGCGCAACCTCCTCGATCCCCAGCTGCCCGACAGCGTGGCGCAGATTTTGCGCGAGACTAAGGCGAGGCCGGAGTGGCTGACCTTGGAGATCACCGAGAGCAGCATCATGGCGGAATCCCAGCGGACGCTGGAAACGTTGCAGAAGCTGCGAGCGCTCGATGTCCGCCTCTCGATCGACGACTTTGGCACGGGCTATTCGTCGCTCGCCTATCTTCATCGGCTGCCGGTCCACGAGATGAAGATCGACCAGTCGTTCATCCGCGGTCTCATCAGCGACGAGACGAGCGGGGCGATTGTGCGGGCAGCCGTTGACCTGGGCCATAAGCTCAAGCTGGCCGTCGTCGCCGAGGGCATCGAGGACGCGGCCACCTGGCAGCGCGCCCGCGCCGACCACATCGACTACGGGCAGGGTTACTACCTCTCGCGACCGATTCCGGCAGCCGAGGTTATGGCCTGGCTCACCGCCCCACCGAGCCCGGCACGCGCCGCCGCCTGACAGGGTCAGCGAGCCACGAGGTGTAAGTCCACAATCGGCGCGCCAGGCTGCCTACCCACGACAATCAGTGAGGTTCCTTCCGCCGGTCCGATCGTCAGGGTTGTCGTCTGGTTGATGAAATTCTGGTTGCCGCCGAGTCTTCCCTCCGCGTAACCAGGCAGGCTGTCGACGGCCTTCTGCTTCTGTCCCACGGATCCCGCCACCGTGAGATTGCTGTCGCTGAACGGCACTCGGATTGATACGCCGATGCCGATCGCCGCATTGAACAGGCTCAGCAGGAGGCCGACCGTGAGCACCACCAGAAGGGATGCACAGCCCGCTCCGCATCCCCCGGAGCCAGCTCGAAATCCTCGTCGACGGCCTGTGTCGCCGCTCATGCTCGGAAGTCTAGAGCCAGCGCCGAACGCGGCGTCGGTACTGACCGTACTCGGAGCCGAAGTGCAACTCGAGATAACGTTCCTCGCGCTGGATGACTCCCCGGTCCACCGCCAACAGCACACCAGGCAAAAGAACAAGGGACCAGAGGGTACCCACGAGCAGGGACAACCCGGCGTAAGTCAGCGTCAAGCCGACATAGGCAGGGTTGCGGGTTAATCGAAAGGGACCTTCCGATACCAGGGCCGTGGGTGCTTCGTATGGATCGACTGGAGTGCCGGCGCGCCGCATCGTCCAGATGAACCAGCCGC
>DATBYU010000072.1:0-2930 GCA_036513555.1 Candidatus Dormiibacterota bacterium
CTGCTCGAGCACCTCGCGCGCGTCGGTCGACGGGCTTTCGAGACAACGCTCGAGCCGGGGGGGCTCCGCCCCCGTCACCTGATCGCTTTAAAGCTGCTCAGCGATCAGGGACCTGCAAGCCAACAGGCACTCGCGGAGTCCCTGAGCCTGGATCCAAGCAACGTGGTCGGACTGCTCAATGAGCTCGAGGAGCGCGGCTTGATCACGCGTCGCCGCGATTCCGCGGACCGGCGTCGGCACATCGTCGAACTGTCGCCACAAGGCGCGTCAGAGCTCTGCGACGCCTACGCCCGGCTTCGAGCGATTGACGATGAGCTGCTGAGCGCCCTGCGCGCGCAAGAGCGGGCGATGCTCTACGACCTGCTTGTTCGCGCGGTTGGGGCCAACACGCCTCCGTGCGACATACCTGAGGACTCGGCAACTCGGCGGCCCGAGGCGAGGAGCAAGCGATGACTACCCCGCAATTGGAGCTCGGCTTGGACACGTTCGGCTACGTCACCGTTGATGAGTCCGGTCAGCCCCTCGCTCCTGACGTCGTGATCCGCAACTATGTGGAGGAGGCTGTGGTTGCCGATTCGGTTGGAATCGACTCGTTCAATATCGGCGAGCATTACCGGCCGGATTTCATGGACTCTGCGGCTCACGTGGTGTTGGCGGCGATCGCTGCCCGAACCAAACGCATTCGCCTCGGCACGGCTGTTACGGTGCTGAGCACGCAGGACCCGGTGAGGGTGTACACCAACTTCGCAACGCTCGACGCCGTGTCGAATGGCCGCGCACAGCTTGTCGTCGGCCGTGGCTCGTTGACCGAGTCCTTCCCATTGTTCGGGTTCGACCTCGCCGACTATGAGGAGCTCTTCGAGGAAAAGCTCGACTTGCTCACGCGATTGCTCCGGGACCAACCGGTCACCTGGTCCGGCAAGTTTCGATCGCCGCTGGTAAACCAGTACGTAACTCCGGCCCTCCCGCAAGGGCACATCCCCACCTGGGTTGGGGTCGGCGGCAGCCCGCAGTCGGTGGTTCGGGCCGCACGCTACGGCCTGCCACTGATGCTGGCGGTCATCGGCGGGCCCCTCAGCCGCTTCGCACCATTGGTTGAGCTCTACAAGCGCGCCCTCGATGCCTACGGGCAGCCGGCGCTTCCGATTGGGGTGCACTCGCACGGATACGTTGCCAGGACGGACGAGGAAGCGGTGGACATTCAATGGCCGTACTGGGCCGAGACGTTCGAGCAAGCCGCGCGCGAGCGCGGATGGGCACGGCCGACAATGGCCAGATTCCAGGCCGAAAGAGCAGAGGGATCGCTGTATAT
This sequence comes from Candidatus Dormiibacterota bacterium, assembly GCA_036513555.1. Classification (GTDB taxonomy): domain Bacteria; phylum Chloroflexota; class Dormibacteria; order CF-121; family CF-121; genus CF-13. Next base: position 1,313 of record DATBYU010000072.1, read on the forward strand.
CGGATCGCCCGAAACCGTCGCCACAAAAATTGCAGCGTCGATGCGGTTGCTCGGGCTCAGTCGATTCGACCTGGCCTACGCCACTGGACGAGTGCCGCACAAACGGAGGCTGGCGACGATCGAGCTCTACGGACGCGAAGTGATTCCGCGGGTGCGCGAGTTGTTAGCCGATCATGCGGTTCCCCCGATTCCATCCAGCCACCTCTCCGCTGGGGTGACGGCTCAACCCCGTGTCTAACGCTATGACCGGCGACCGTCGCCTGGGCATCGTCGGCGCGGGAAGGGTGGGCACGACGATCGCCCGTGCGGCCATCGCGGCCGGGTACGACGTGGCCATATCGGGGTCGGCAACGGCCGATCGCATCGCGTTGATCGTCGAGGTGCTGGCACCCGGCGCGCACGCTGTTACGACAGGCGAGGTCGTCGCTCACGCCGACCTCATCGTCCTGGCGGTTCCGATGCATCGCTTTCGCGAGCTTCCACGCGATCTCTTCGCCGGCAAGATCCTCGTCGATGCCATGAACTATTGGGAAGAGATCGACGGCGTCGATCAGGAACTCGCCAGTGCGCCAGCCGGTACAAGCGTCGTCGTACAGGAGCGCTTCCAGTCGGCCCACGTAGTGAAGAGCCTTAACCACATTACCTACTACAAGTTCGACGCGGACAGGCGACCGCGCGGCGCGCCTGGACGAACCGCCATGGCGGCGGCGGGCGATGACCGCGCAGCGGTCGCGGTGGTGATGCAGCTCATCGACCGACTCGGATTCGACGCCGTCGATGCCGGGCCCCTCGAGGCAGGCCTGGCCCTAGAGCCGAACGGATCTGTGTTCGGAGTCTCCCACAGTGCCGACAAACTGTTGGATCTCCTCTGGCCCGAGGCCTCGTCCGCCTGACTTGCTAATCCGCCTTTAGGCAATAAAACGCGCAAGTTTGCCTCCGCTCGCGTTGTCAACGATTTAGTGAAGACCGCCTGAGCCTGGCCCGGGTCCTCGCGGACCACGACGACCAAGACCGCCGGCAGGATGGCGTCTCCTCGCCAGGTCCCGCTCCCCTCGCACTCTGGAGCTGGTGGACCCTCGGGTTGCTAATCGCTGCCCTGGTGCCACGTCTCATCTACCTCTTTGGTATCTCGAATCCCGAAAACGCCGGCGATGGGCTGTACACCGACGTCTACCAGCACTGGCAGATCGCCTACCTCACTAAAGAGATCGGATTGAGTCACGGCCTGCGGCTCTGGGACCTCAAGGGCGTGGAGTACTTCTGGGGAAGCCTGCACCCAATCGTTCTTGTCATCCTCTTTTTCGTTACCGGCTCGACTGACATCGTGCTCGCAAGGATCCAGAGTCTTGCCTTCGGGTCGCTCACTGTGGTGCTGATCTTCCATCTCTGCCGGCGATATTGGAACCTCTCGGTTGCGGTTGCTGCGACGGCTTTTGCCGCTGTCGCGCCCACGAGCGTCTTCAACGATGCGTCCGGCATGCTCGAACCGATGGGCGTTAGCCTGTCGCTCCTCGGCATCTGGCTGCTGCCGAAACGCTCCCTGGGGGCCGGGATCGCGTGGGGGCTTGCCACGGCGGCCCGACCCGAGGCCTGGCTGTCTTCACCCGGGCTCGTCCTC
>DATBYU010000073.1:0-10599 GCA_036513555.1 Candidatus Dormiibacterota bacterium
GTCAGGGCCGATTGCAGCTCGCCGATGGAGCGACTGACGATCAGGATGGCGGCGGATCCCTGCGTGGTCGTCAGCGGTTGGGCATAGACGAGACGGGGCACCCCACGGCTATCGCGGACATTGAACGGTGACGCCGCGCTCGACTGCTTCCGCGCGTTCGCCGCGATGGTCGTCAGTGTGGAGGCCGAGAGCGCCTGTCCCGGTGTCTGCTTGATCGTGCCGTCCGCCGCGACGATCGCCGCCTCGACGGCCACCCCCTGCTGGGTCTCCGTCGGCAGCTCGCCTGCGCCGAACTGCACGACCCCATTGACGTCCTCGATGCCGCCGGCGATGACACCAGCCTGTGACACCAGGACATCGGCCGCGGCGCTGGTCTCGGCGCGCGACAGCGCGAGATAGAGGGCGGTGTCAGCGATCAGGATCGCCAGCGCCAGTACGACCGCGAACGCAAGCGTCAGACGAATGCGTGTGCCGGCGAGCAGACGCCTCACGTGCGCGGCTCGAGGCGGTATCCTGCTCCGCGGATCGTCACAAATGGGTCGGGGGCGCCGGCCTCGGTGAGCTTGCGCCGCAGCCGTCCCATGTAAACCTCGACCAGGTTATGCCCGCCGTCGAAGTCGTAGTCCCAGACGTGCTCGATGATCTGTGTCCTCGAGAGCAGCCGGCCCGGATGATGCATGAAGAAGTCGAGAATGGCGAATTCCTTGGCGGTGAGCTCGACGCTCTTGCCCGAGACCTTGAGGGCGTGGGCCGCCGTGTCGAGCACGATACTCCCCACGGTCAGCACCGAGGTGCGATCGGGCAGGTGTCGCCGGGCGAGCGCCCGGATGCGTGCCAGCAACTCGCGCATCGCAAACGGTTTGACCATGTAGTCATCAGCGCCGGCCTCCAGGCCGCTGACGCGGTCGTCGACCGCATCGCGCGCGGTCAGCATCAGGATCGGCGTACTGACCTTCTGCTGACGCAGGTGCCGGCTGACCGCCAGTCCGTCGGTTCCCGGGAGCATGACGTCCATGACCACGACGTCGTATGGGGCGCTCAGGGCCGCGGCGATTCCGTCATCGCCGTCGTAGGCGAGGTCGACGGCGAGCCCCGACTCGCCGAGCCCTCGCTGGATGCTGGCCGCAAGGCGGCGGTCGTCCTCGATCAAGAGCACCCTCATGGCATTGAGTATGCCGACCGCGCCTAAAGGAATTCTAAAAGGGGTCTAAGGGCGGCGTCAGCCGGTGGTGGCGAGGGCCTGGGCCCTAGCCGATGGGGGAGGGGGTGTTCTCTGGCCGGGTTCGTCGGATCAGGATGACTAGGTAAGCGCAGAAGGCGAGCACCACGACCGCGGGCAGGATGACGTAACCCTCGCGGTGCAGGCTGAGCAGATGGCTGATCCGACCGCCGAACACGGCGCCCAGGGTGAGGAAGAATCCGGCCCAGACGGCGGTCGAGATCGCGACGCTCGCCACAAAGACCGAATAGCGGACGCGGAAGATCCCGGCCGCCACCGTCAGGGGCACCCGAAGTCCAGGAATGTGCCGCCCGAACACGAGTGTCCAGACGCCCCAACGCCCAAACCAGCGCTCGGCCTGGTCGATGCGGGCGGGCGTCAGGTGCAAGAGCCGCGCGAGTCGGTGCTCGACGATCGATCGCCCCCAGCGCCGAGAGATGAAGTACAGGTTGGTGGCGCCCAGGACTACGACGGCGATCAACCCGAGCCAGGCGGCCAGCAACGTCAGCAGGCCGTGCGTGCTGTGATGGCCAACGTACATGACGAAGACATCGCCCGGCATTGGCATCGGAACGCCGGACTCCTCGAGATAGAGAAGGCCGAAAGCCGCCGGCACGCCGAACTGTCGCAGGAGGTGGCCGACCAGCGCAACCCCGTGCCCGAAGGCTTCAGGGAGGTCGCCTTCCAGGATCGCGAACGCCGCCACGGCGATGACCGCGGCCAATAGGACGCCGACGGTCCACCGGCGACGCTGCGCCGCAATGGCGGCCACCGCCCGGCGCGGACCGGGACTGGGACTCCATCGCATAGATCCACTGTGGCGGCCGGTTCTAACTGGCGCCTAAAGGAACGCAACGCGCATCCTTATATGGATGCCGACGGTCGACGGGTGGGTACAGCCCGCCTACTGGCTGAGCCGGCTCGTCTTCGCGCGCGGGCTCGCGGCCATTTACCTGATCGCGTTCCTTACGGCGGTCAATCAGTTCCGGCCGCTGCTGGGTGAACGCGGGTTGCTGCCGGCGCCGCGCTTTCTGGCGGCGGTGCCCTTTCGACTGAGCCCGAGCCTCTTTCACCTTCGCTATTCGGACCGGCTGCTCGCCGCCGTTGCCTGGCTCGGCGTGTTGCTGTCGGCCGCCATCCTGGTCGGGCTGGCCGACGCGGCCCCGCTCCTCCTCTGGATGCTGGTCTGGCTGGTGCTCTGGGTCCTGTACCTCTCCATCGTCAACATCGGCCAGACGTTCTATGCCTTCGGTTGGGAATCGCTGCTGCTCGAGGCGGGGTTCTTCGCCATCTTCCTCGGGCCGGCGTGGATGGCGCCCCCGGTGGTCGTGATCTGGATGATCCGCTGGCTGCTGTTTCGGGTTGAGTTCGGTGCCGGACTGATCAAAATCCGCGGCGATCCGTGCTGGCGCGACCTCACCTGCCTCGACTATCACCACGAGACTCAGCCGATGCCGAATCCGCTCAGCTGGTTCTTTCATCACCTGCCGCGCCGGCTGCACCGGGTCGAGGTTCTCGGCAATCACTTCGCCCAGCTGGTCGCACCGATTGGGCTGGCGTTTCCGCAGCCGGTGTCGGACATCGCTGGAGTCGTCATCGTCCTCACCCAGGGATGGCTGGTGCTGAGCGGAAACTTCGCCTGGCTGAATGCGCTGACCGTCCTGTGTGCCGTGGCCGCCTTTAACAACGCCGCGCTTGGCGCTGTCCTCCCGTTCGTGCACGCGCCTGCGCTCAGCGCGCCGCCCGCATGGTACAACGCCGTGCTGGTCGCGCTTGCGGTTGTGGTCCTCGTGCTGAGCTACGCGCCCGGCCGCAACCTGCTCTCCCGGCGGCAGCTCATGAACTTCAGCTTCAACCCCTTCCACCTGGTCAACGCTTATGGCGCGTTCGGGTCGATCACGCGCGTGCGGTACGAGATCATCGTCGAAGGCACGAGTGCCACCGACCCGACAATGCCGGTGGAGTGGGTGGAGTACGAATTCAAGGGCAAGCCGGGCAATCCGCGCCGCATCCCGCCCCAGATCGCGCCCTACCATCTTCGCCTCGATTGGCTGATGTGGTTTGCAGCGATGGCCTCGCCGCAAGAACACCCCTGGTTCGTCGCCTTCCTGGTCAAGCTGCTCCAAAACGACCGCGCGATGCTAAAGCTGCTGCGGACCAACCCGTTCCCGCACGCGCCGCCCGTCTTCGTTCGCGCTCGGTTGTATCGCTACCGGTTCAGCACGGCGCGTCAGCGTCGTGAGACCGGCAATTGGTGGATGCGCGAGCTGGTCTCGGATTACATGCCGCCGGTCAGGATTGCGCCTGAGAAGTCGAGCGCGACGTGACGCGGGATAGACTGGGCCAGTGCGGGAGTCGGAGCTGATCAAGTCGCTGCGGTCGGTCCGCTTGTTTTCCGAGCGCGTGGTCGCCGATGACGTCTTGCTCGACATTCTCGACGCCGGCCGGTGGACCGGATCTGCGAAGAACAGCCAACCGTGGGACTTGATCGTAGTGAAGAACCGGGAGAACCTGACCGCGCTGGCGAAATGCGGCCGCTATGCCGGGCACCTGGAATTTGCGCCGCTGGCGATTGGGCTCGTCATGCACGGGGACGATGCGTCGAACTTGATGGACGAAGGACGGCTGATGCAGAACTTGATGCTGGCGGCCTGGACGCATGGCGTTGGTTCGTGCATCGCGTCGATCTTTCCCCAGGACAATGAGCAACGCGCGCGCGAGCTGCTCGGCATACCGAAGGACCGCCATCTGAGGACGATGCTCTCGATCGGGTATCCGGCAGGTCCGGAGGCGTTGCGGCTGCCTGAGAACGCCCCGATCCCTCGCGGGCGCCGGCCAATGGCGGACGTCGTCAGCTGGGAACGATTCGGGACGACGAGCTAGAGGTATCTCCTTCCCCTCTGGGGGAGGGCAGGGTGGGGGTCTTGCGGAGCCAGCGGACCAGTTCGGCGACGACTTCGTAGCGCCCGAACGATGGCATGAGGTAGACGCCCTGCACCAGGTCCTTCGTCTCCTGCAGGAGCTCGCGCGACTGTGCGAGACCTTCCGCGATGCCGTTCTCGCCGGCCAGCCGCATGCGCTCGCGGAGTTGCTGGGGGATGACGATACCGGGAACTTCGTTGTGCATGAATTCGGCATGCCGGGATGACTGCAGCGGCAGCACACCGAGGAGGAAGGGGATCGGCAGCGGGCCGGTCCGCTCGAAGAAGCGCTCAAGGGTTTGGCGGTCATAGAGCGGCTGGGACATGGCGACGTGCGCGCCGGCCTCGATCTTCTGGCGGAAGCGATCGATCTCCCGGTCCAGGTCCTCGGCCGACGGGTTGACGGCGCACGCGATGGTGAACTTGGCGGGCTTGCCGATCGACGTCCCGAGCCAGTCGTAGCCCTCGTTGAGGCGTTGCAGGATTTTGATCAAGCCGATCGAGTCGACGTCCCAGACGCCCGTCGCCGACGGGTAATCGCCGATCCGGGGCGGATCGCCGGTCAGGGCGATGACGTTGCGGATGCCGAGCGCGTGCGCGCCGATCAATTCCGCCTGCAGCGCCATCAGGTTCTTGTCGCGCGAGGTGAAGTGGATCAGGGTGTCGATGCCAACTTGCTGTTGGACCATGACCGCGAGGGAGAGCGCGCTCATCCGGACGCGCGCCATCGGGCTGTCGCCGATGTTGACCGCATCGGCGCCCGCTTCCTTGACGAGCTGGGCGCCGGCGATGCACTTAGCCGGATTGAGACCGCGCGGCGGATCGATCTCCACGCTGACGACGAATGCGCGATCCGATAGGCGCTGTGCGAACGAGGTGGGCGGCAGCTGCTCGGCCGGATTGAGGTCGATGGCGATCGCGGTCGAGGGCGCGGGCGTTTTGATCCGGGCGGGGGTGGTGGTTGGCTTGAGGGCGGCGCGCATCGCGGCGATGTGGGCTGGCGTCGTGCCGCAGCAGCCGCCGATGTAAGCGACGCCGAGGTCGGCCGCCTGGCGCGCGAAGGTGGCGAAGTATTCAGGCGTCGCGAAATAAAAGAAGCGGCCTTCGACGCGCGCGGGCAGTCCGGCGTTGGGCTGGCCGGAGACGGGCAGGCGCGTTTGCTGGCGCATCTGCTCGAGGACCTGGAGCGCGACCTGCGGGCCAACCCCGCAGTTGACGCCGATGACGTCCACGCCGGCGCGCTCGAGCGCCTGGACCACCTGGCTTGGCTCTTCCGCGCTCAGGGTCAGGCCGTCTTCCGCGAAGGTCATCTGGGCGACGATCGGCAGGTCGGTGGTTTTCTTGGCGGCGCTGACGGCCGCGAGGATTTCCGGAAGGTTGGTGAAGGTCTCGAGCACGAGGAGATCGGCCCCACCCTCGAGCAGGCCGGCGATCTGCTCCTCGAAGGCGGCGGTCGCCTGGGCAATGGTGATGCGTCCGATCGGCTCGAGCTGCTGGCCGATTGGGCCGACCGAGCCGGCGATGAAGACCGGCTCGCCGGCGATGTCGCGGGCCTCGCGGGCGAGCTTGACCGCCCTGAAGTTGATGTCCCGCACGCGGTTATCGAGTCCGTGACGGGCCAGCTTGATCCGGTTGGCGCCGAAGGTGTTGGTCTCGATCAGCTCGGCGCCGGCCGAAATGTACGCGCGGTGGATTTCCTCGACGATCTTGGGCTCAGTCAGGTTGAGTTCGTCGAAGGAACGCTCGAAGCTCACGCCCCTTAAGTGGAGCTGGGTTCCCATGGCGCCGTCCCCCAGGAGGGGGCCGCGCCGGAGCCGCTCCAGGAATGGATGAAGGCGCGACGTGGGGTCTTTGGGGGCCTGGGCCACGGAGCGCAATAGTAAGGTAGACGGCCCGGTTTTGGGGATGGGCGAGTGCAAGAGGGTCGGCCGCTCGGAGTTGCTCCTGTTGCGGCATGCCTGACCCTTCTGCGCCCGGTGTGACCAAGCACGTGGTGGTGATGGGCGCCGGGCCCGCCGGGCTGTCGGCCGCCTACGAGCTGACCCGCCACCGGACCCCCGTGACGGTGGTGGAGAAGGATCCCCGGCAGGTGGGCGGGATCGCCCGCACGCTCGAGTTCATGGGCTGCCGGTTCGACGTCGGCCCGCACCGGTTTTTCTCCAAGAGTGCCGAGATCGAGGCGCTCTGGACCGAGGTCCTGGGCGAGGAGATGCGGTCGGTGTCGCGGCTGACGCGGATCATGTACCGGGGGAAGTTCTTCGACTATCCGATCAAGGCCTCGAACGCCTTTCTGAACCTGGGGCCGTATGAGACCGCCCGGTGCCTTTTGAGTTACGCGCAGGCGCGCCTGCGGCCGGTCGTCGACCCGCAGTCCTTCGAAGACTGGGTCTCCAATCAATTTGGCCGGCGGTTGTTCGAGATCTTTTTCAAGACCTACACCGAGAAGGTGTGGGGGATCCCGACCAGCGAGCTGTCGGCGGACTGGGCAGGGCAGCGGATTCGTGGGCTCAACCTTGTCGAAGTGATCCGGAATGCGCTCCTGCCCGCGTCATGGCGCGGCGCTGGCGAGCGCGCCATCGTCAAGACTCTCGTCGACGCATTCCGCTATCCGCGAACGGGCGCCGGCCAGATGTGGGAAGCGGTCGCGACGCGATTGGCGGCCGCGGGCCATCCGGTGCGCTTGGGGGAGGAGGTGATCGCCGTCCGGCATGCGAACGGCCGGGTGATCTCGGTCGTCGTGAAGGATCGGAACGGTGGGACGCTGGATGTGCTGGGGTCGGAGTTCATCAGCACCATGCCGATCCGCGAGTTGATCGCGAAGCTCCAGCCGGCGGCGCCATCGATCGTGCGGGCGGCTGCGGACGCGCTCGGCTATCGCGACTTCATCACGGTCAACGTGGTGGTGGACCGCGCCAACGTTTTCCCAGACCAGTGGATCTATGTCCACGATCCGGGTGTGAAGGTGGGGCGCATCGGGAACTTCAAGAATTTCAGCGCCGCGATGGTCGACGACAGTGGCTTGACCGGGCTGGGAATGGAGTACTTCTGCTTCGAGCAGGATGGCATGTGGAGCTGGCCGGACGCCGACCTGCTGGATCTGGGACGGCGCGAGCTGGTGGCGCTTGGCATTGTTCGGCCCGAGGAGGTCAAGGCCGGGATGGTGTACCGCCAGCCGAAGGCCTATCCCGTCTACGATGGTGCGTACCTCGGACATCTGGCGGTCGTGCGCGAATGGCTGAGCCGCGCATTGCCGAACCTGTGGCTGGTGGGGCGCAATGGAATGCACCACTACAACAATCAGGACCACTCGATGATGACGGGGATCCTGGTGGCGCGGAATATCGCGCTGGGTGCCAACTACGACCCCTGGCTGGTCAATACCGACGCCGAGTACCACGAGGAGGAACGGGTGGGGGAGGCGGCCGGCGGTGACGGCGGGGCCGGGCGGCAGGTGCCGCAGCGGATCGCAAGCTGACCGGAAGTCGACCGATATACTGGTTCGCGCCTGGCAGTCCGGAGTAGCTCAACGGTAGAGCGGCGCGCTGTTAACGCGATGGTTCCCGGTTCGAATCCGGGCTCCGGAGCCAACTCCTCCCGCCGGCCCCAGCCGGCCAGCAATAAACCCCTAGACCATTACGTCATCAATTCGTGACAGTCCGCGGCCTGAAGAGCCGGACCCTTTGGATGATCACACCCGTGTTTCAGGACGTGGAGTCCTTCGTCAGGCTCCGGGAACGCACCCTCGAGATCATCTCGCGCCACCTGGTCCTCCGCCGCACGCGCCTGCGGTTCGTGGCGGTCGACGACACCGGCGGCTTCGACCCGGAGATGCAGGCGGTGCGAACTTTGCGCGACGTCACCGTCGTCGAGCCGCCCTTCAACCTTGGCCACCAGCGCGCGATTGTCTACGGGATTCGAAGCGTGGCTCCAGAGATCGCTGACGCCGATCTGGTCGTGACGCTGGACTCGGATGGCGAGGACCGCCCGGAGGATCTTCCCCGGCTGCTCGCGCCAATCCTGGAAGACCCCGACGACCTCCACCGAATTGTACTGGCGCTGCGCACCGGTCGCCACGAGACACCGGTCTTCAAGGCGATGTACCTGGCGTTCAAAGTGCTGTTCCGTTTACTGACCGGCCTTTCCGTGCGGACCGGCAACTACGCTGCCTATCGCGGATGGTTCGCGCGCCATGTCATCCTCCATCCGTATTTCGACCTGTGCTATTCGTCAACGTTGGTCAGTCTGAACCTGCCGCTGACGTATGTCGCGTGCGAACGGGGCACGCGGTACGCGGGTCAGTCGCGGATGAACTACCAGAAACTCTTCATGCACGGACTTAGGATGCTCATGCCCTTGGCGGACCGGATCGCCATCAGGGCGCTCTTCGCGTTCTTCCTCACATTTTGCGCTGGGATGATGCTCTCCATCGTCGTGCTGGCCGTCCGTCTGTTCACCAAGGCCGCCATCCCAGGGTGGGCGACATCGACCTTGCTTCTCGTCCTCATGCTGTCCTTCGTCGCCCTCGGCAACTTCATCGTCCTCTTCGCCGTCTTCTCCCAGTCGCAGGGAATTTCCTTATCGAACCTGGAACAACGCAACCATGAGCAGCTTAGAAGCACATCTGCGTCGGCAGGTTGACCATTCTCGCGACTTCTTCTGGCACCGCTTGCGGTGGCGAGCGGTCGCATCGCATCTCCCGCGTTCCGTGCCCTTCCAGTTGCTTGACATCGGGGCCGGCGCAGGCCTGCTTGGCGTTTTCCTGAACCGGGATTTTCCCCTGGCAACCTACCGGTTCGTCGAACCGATCGACTCCCTGCAGCGGCAACTCGAGTCCACCTATGGGGTGTCGGCGAATGCGACAACGCTGACGTCATACGAAAACATCGAGTACCTGGCGTTGCTCGATGTGCTGGAGCATCAAGCCGATGACCACGGATTCCTCGCTGACCTTCTACAAAAGATGGCTCGGGGGTCGACACTCATCGTGACCGTGCCGGCGATGATGGGGCTCTGGTCGGGATGGGATGTTGCGCTCGGTCATCATCGGCGCTATGACCGGACCAGCTTCGGGCGCGCGATCGCGGGGTTGCCGGTCCAGGTCATCGAAATGAGCTATCTCTTTCCTGAGATGATGCCACTCGCGCTTCTTCGGAAATGGCTCCGCAAAGCCTCGTCGAGCGGCGAGGTGATGGATGAATCTGCTGCCTTTCCGGATCTACCGCTGATCGTCAATGATGGGCTCTACGCCCTGGGGTCCGTGTCGCTCTCGATTCGCAGGTATGTGCCGGCGGGCAGCTCGCTGCTGGCGGTCCTTCGCAAGATCTGAGTCATCGATCGCGAGGCGCCTGGGCGAGCACGATCCGTCCGGGAGCCAGCGACCAATAGGACACGCCGGGTCGCGGGTCTGAGGCCGAGGCAAAGAGCAGCGTGATTTTTGGATTTGTTGGGCCCAGGATGGCAAAGAGGTCGGCATGGCCCGTTCGTTCGTACCGCGGCAGTTCCACGTAGACGGCGTTGGCCTCGAAGCCGGCCTGAACCTGGTCAGGCGGCGTCGTTTGGTAGGCGAGAAGCGCGGCCCGGTCGCGCGCCGCTTGCCATGCCAGGTAATCCTGTTCTCCGACCACGTACAGCAGGAGTCCGCCGGCGATGGCCGCCGTCGCCCAGGCCCTGGCTGCGCCCTGGTAGTTGGCGCGAGCGGCCGCGGCTGCAATCACGGGAATCAGCGGTGCCGCCACCGCAAGGAAGTAGCGGTCGTAGATGAACAATTGCACGGCGAGGAGCGGAAGGAACTGCGAGGCGCTGATGAGGACGAGGACGACCCCATCAGGCCCGAGCCCTCGCGGTGTCCACGAGCGCCGACGAAGGACCAGCAACAGCACGAAGGTGGCGACGGCCGCGATCTCGAGTACCCGAAAGACCGGACCCGGAAAGATCGGTGGCTTTGATCCCGAGAGGATGGCGGTGAACCCGAGGGAGCTCAAGACGTTGCCGGGAAACGTCATCCCAAACTGGGCCAGGTCCACCAGGCACCCGACAGCGCCGACGACCCCGAGCCCAGCCCACGCCAGCGACCACCCGCTCTCGGCATTTTTCCCTCCACCTCTGGGGGAGGGCAGGGTGGGGGCTTTTGGCCTGAACGCGAGTGCCGCTCCGAAGGGAATCAGCGCCAGCCCCAGCATGGCGGGCAGCGGAAAGATCGCATGCCAGGGGTTCAACTGGGAAGGCCCGACCACGGAATAGAGTGGGTCGCTGACCACCAGCCGGCCCGCCACCAGCAACGCCGCCGCGGGGAGGGTCCAGATCGCGGCTAACGCCAGGCTGTCTGACCGTCCCCATGTTGGCCGCTTCCAGAGGAGCAGCCCCAACGTCAGCGCGGGAATGAGCGCGATACCGACCTGTCGTTGCAGCGGGGCCAGCACGAGGAGGGCGACGCAAAGCCAGCGCCAGCGCCCGCTGGAA
>DATBYU010000074.1:0-5122 GCA_036513555.1 Candidatus Dormiibacterota bacterium
GCGCCGAGGGACTGCGCCCGGCTCAACAACGACTTGAAATCCGTCGTCGAGGTCGGATCGAAGGCGCCCAGGTCCGTCGGGTTGAGCACGGTGCCACCGTCCTTCGTGAATTGGGCGGCGAAGTTCTTCGCGATGCCGGCCCCGTACTGCTGCTGGTCGTTCATCACGAAGACCTTCTTCTTGCCCAGCTTGTTATAGGCGTAGTCGGCGCCCGCTGGTCCCTGGATCAAGTCCGTCGTGCAGACTCGGAAGTAGTTGTTCTTACCCGTCGGCCGGATCTTGGCGGCCTGGCCCTTGCAATGCCCGTCTGCCGGCTCCTGAGTCAGGCACTCGCTGGTGTTGGCCGGGCTGATCATGGCCATGTTGGCGCTGTTTGCGATCGGGACCTCGCCCGCGGCCACACCGCTGTTGAAGGGTCCGACCATCGCAAGGAGGCTGCTGTCGGCGACGAATTGTCCTACATTCTTGGCGCCCTGGGCGACGTCGTGAACGCCGTTAACCGCATCGTCGAGCGCGAATGGCGCCAGCGTGAAGCAAGCATCCGTATGGCTCGAGGCGCCGCACACCTTGCCCGCCAGCTTGATCGCGAGCTTCGCGCCGTTCTGGGTCGGCTGGCCGTCCGAAGCGTCGGCGCCGCTGACTGGCAGGTCGATGCCGATCTTGATCGTTCCCTTGATGCTCTGGCCGCCCCCCGTGGACGTCCCGCAGGCCGCCAGCGCTACGCTCGCAACGGCAAGCGCGGCGAGCAATTTAGACAATCTCATACGCGTCCTCCTTCCAAATGTGAATACATCCCGAATTCGCGACGCCCGAAGGCGTAGCTCTTTATACAACCTTGCCCGAGCGCCTGCAACTAATAGGCCAATCCTTCTAATACCTATTAATAATCTTGCGGCGTTTTGCACAAGCATCGAGTACGTCCCCCGTTGTGATGCCTGGCAAGTCGTACACGGGCTTGACAATGGTTTTCACCCGCGCGTAGGGTATACGACGCATTCAGGAGGGCAGGCGTTGGCCGAATTCGCAGAGCGCATCAAACCCCGGGCCCAGTACGTCGACGAGGCAATCGAGCTGGCCCTGGCGAGCAAATGGACGGAAGCGGTCCAGGTCAATCGGGGCATCATGGACCGGTTCGGCCCGGACGAGGACACCCTCAACCGGTTGGGCAAGGCTTACACCGAGCTCGGCCAGCAGGAGAACGCCATCGATGCCTACAAGAGCACCCTCAAGCTCAACCCCGTGAACCCGATCGCCGTCAAGAACCTGGCAAAGCTCCAGGCGCAACGCGGCGGGCAGCCGGTTCCGACCTCGAAGGCGAAGGTGAACGTCGATGCCTTCATCGAAGAGACGGGTAAGACGACCCTTACCGCACTTCACCTGCACGCCGAGGGTGACCCCTGCGCCAAGGTCTCGGGCGGCGACCCCGTGAAGCTGATCGTGGCTGGCGACACCATGAACGTCGAAACGTCGCGCGGCGTCTACCTGGGCCACCTCGACCATGCCCTGGGCCGCCGGCTGATCAAATTCCTCGAAGGCGGCAACCGGTACTCGGGTGCCGTGGCGGCGTGCGAAGCCAGCGGGGTCAAGGTCATCGTTCGCGAGACCTATCAGGATCCAAAGTTCTTCGGGCGCCCGTCATTCCCGATCAAGAAGGCGGGACGGGACGAGTTCCGCCCCTACGCCAAGGATTCGCTGCTCAACCGGGCGGCCGATGCCGAGGAGACCGAGGAGGACGGCGAAGAGCCGGCCGAAGAGCTCGACGGGATGCACACCGTCGAGTCCGCCGAGGACGAGGTGGAAGTCCCCGAGGCCGACGAAGACTCCCGGAAAGAGGACGTCTACTAACTAACACGCGCCGATGCGCCGTCCAGCCGCTCGCGGCGCACTCGGACTTAAGAAAAGTGTCCTCGTGTGCTCGCTCGAGCGGCATGCGGCGCCGGCGCTATTCGCCCGAAAGGGCGGCGGCCCGAGGGCCGCTGCGCGGCTCGGCCTGCGGCCTCGCTCAGCCGACGCGCCAGTAGACCACCTCGGCCAGGACGAGCCGGCGGCGGCTTTCCCGTGCCGGCCACTGAACGATCCGGCCATCGCGCCAGAACGGCCGCAGCTTGCGCATCTCCTCGGCGGCCGCATTCGGGCGGGCGGTGGCCACGTCCAATTGTAAAAACCAAAGTGTCCCGTTCAGCGCGGGTAGACTGACGGCGATGTTGCTGGCGATCGACCTCGGGAACACGAACCTGGCGTTCGGGCTCTTCGAGGGAGACCAGCTGCGCCACGACTGGCGCCTCGCCACCCGGCGGGATAGCATGCCCGACGAGCTCGGCCTGCTGATGGTGCAGCTGATCCGGCAGGAGGGTATCGACCCGAAAAGCGTCGAGGCGGTGGTGGTGGCGAGCGTCGTCCCACCCCTGAACAGCAGCCTGGTCCAGGCGATCGAGCGCTATTTTGGCAAGGAGCCGATGATGGTCGGCCCCGGGATCAAGACCGGGCTGAAAATCCACTATCGCGATCCCAAGGAGGTCGGCGCGGACCGTATCGTGGCGGCCATGGCCGCCTTCAAAAAATACGGCGGTCCGCTGATCATCATCGATTTCGGGACCGCCACGACCTACGACGTGGTCTCGAAAGAGGGCGATTACCTCGGCGGTGCCATCTCGCCAGGGATGGGAATCTCGGTCGACGCGCTCTACGAGCGGGCGGCTCGGCTGCAACGCGTTGAGCTCAAGGCGCCCCCCAACGTAATCGGCCGGACCACCGCCGAGAGTATGCAGGCTGGCATCATCTTCGGTTTCACGGCGCAGGTCGAAGGCATGGTGGCCCGCATCAAAAAGGAGCTGGGCGAGAACCCGCGCGTGATCGCCACCGGTGGGCTCGCCGGCCTGATCGCGGCCGAGACATCGGTCATCGAGCTCGTGGACCAGCGACTGATGCTGGAGGGCCTCCGGTTGATCTACGACCTCAATGCCTGACGAGATCACGCCGCGCCCCAAGAGCTCCCCGCCGATCAGCGACCCGGCCGCCATCTTCATCGCGGCCGCCACGCTGTTTGCCATCTTCATCAACTCGCAGAACGTCGGCCCGATCCTGATGTTGGGCGTGATTGGGCTCCTCCTCGAGATCCGGCTGCGCCCGAAAGACTGATAGGCTGGTGGCCCCGTGAACATCGGCCCGCATACCCTCCTCTCGCCTGTTTACGTCGCCCCCATGGCGGGTGTGACGGACGCGCCCTTCCGCAAGATCGCCCGCGAGTTCGGGGCCGGCATGGCCTGCACCGAGATGATCAGCAGCGAAGCACTGGTCCGCCGCCACCGGGAGTCGTTCCGGCTGATGGACCTGGGCTGGGACCAGCGACCGGTTTCGGTTCAGCTCATGGGAGGCGACCCACAGGTGATGGCGGAGGCGGCCCGGATGGCGGAAGCGGCCGGGGCCGACATTGTCGACATCAACATGGGCTGCCCGGTGCCCAAGGTCGTCAAGACCTCAGGGGGCTCCTCACTGCTGCGGGATCCCGATCGGGCGTGCCGGGTGGCCGAAGCCGTGGTCGGCGCCGTCTCGGTCCCCGTGACCGTCAAGATCCGGCTGGGCTGGGACTTCGCAACTCGCAACCACCTGGAGATGGCGACCCGGCTCCAAGCGACCGGCATCCAGGGGCTCGCGGTGCACGGCCGTACCCGGTCGCAGCGGTACGATCCGTCGGCCGATTGGGACGCGATCGCCGAGGTCAAAGCGGCCGTGACCATCCCGGTGGCCGGCAGCGGCGATCTGCGCAGCGCCGATGACGCCGCACGCCGCCAGCGCGAGAGCGGGGTCGATGCGGTAATGCTGGGCCGCGGCATCCTGGGCAACCTGTGGCTGGTCCGGCAGACGGTTGTCCGCCTCACGATGGGCGAGTCGATCCCCGCGTTATCCTGGCAGGAGCAGATCGAACTGGTACGGCGGCATTGCGACCTGGTGCTCGACTATTACGGGCCCGAACGCGGCCCGCGCCTGCTCCGGAAGTTCATCGCCTGGGGGCTTCGGGGATTCAGGGGCGCGGCGCGGCTGCGCACGATGGTGCAATCCGTGACCAGCCCGACCGATGTGACGGTCGTGCTCGACGCCGCGCTCACGATCGATCCGGGTCCCTTCTCGCTGGATGGCGAGATCAACGACGCCCCGGCCTCCTGCGAAGCGGCCTGACCAGGGAACTTTTCCGCTCCGACCGCGTCATAGGGGCATGGAACGTGTACTGCTGCTGATGGTTGCCCTCATGGTTGGGGGCTGCGGAGCCCAGGCGGCGGCGCCGGGCCCGTCCGGCACCGTCTCCGGAAGCAATGGCCCATTCCATGCCCAGGCTGCTCCAGCCTCGCTGCCCGCCGGCGGGACCGTTCACCTCACCCTGACCGTAACCGGGCCGATCGACTACGAGATCGGCTGCGTCCAGACGCTTCATATCTGGGCGGAGGATAGCCAGCATCAGACGATCTGGGAGCAGCCGGTGCCCGCGATCATGTGCATGGCCTTCGGGCACAAGCAGCTCGCCGCCGGTGAGACCGCCACCTTTACGGCCGATTGGCCGACCTCGAGCCAGCTGGCCCCCGGTTCCTACACGCTCCACGGCCTCTTCAGGACCGTCCTGCCGATGGGTGCCGGAGCCCGGGTGCGCGAGAATTTGCCGCCGCTTTCGATTCAGATTCTGGGGTAGCAAACTCGTGGCGGGAATCCCGTATAATACGGCGGCTCTGGGAGCCGCTTAGCGACTCCGAGAAGGGAGAACTATGGAAAACGACAAGGTTGTCTATCTCACCCAGGAAGGGTTGAACCGGCTCCAGGCGGAGCTGGAGGTGCTGCGTAACAAGCGCCGGCCCGAGGTCGCTGAGCGCATCCGGCAGGCCAAAGAATTCGGCGATATCAACGAGAACGCCGAATACGATGACGCCAAGAACGAGCAGGGCTTCGTCGAGGGCCGCGTCCTGCTGCTCGAGAAGCTGGTCCGCAATGCCAGCATCATCGAGGGCAAGCACGTCAAAGGCATCGTGGAAGTCGGGTCAACCGTGAAGGTGCACGACGAGTACGGCGACGAGGCCTTCACGATCGTCGGATCGGCCGAGGCTGAACCGAGCAAGGGTCGGATATCCCTCGAGTC
>DATBYU010000075.1:0-8253 GCA_036513555.1 Candidatus Dormiibacterota bacterium
TGCTCAAGTCGACCACTTCCACGAGACCTTCGTCGTGGCGGCCATTCTCATCCTCTCAGTCGTGGTGTTTGTTGGCCTGGTCACAATGGGTCGAATTGGCGCTCTGAACATTGAGAATGTCCACTGGGTGGCGGGTATGAATCGGCTTCGGCACGCATACCTCGAGATGTATCCGGATCTCGAGCCCTACTTCATCGCCGGGACTCACGACGACATGCGCGGCGTCATGCTGACGATGGACCTTCCGACCGAAGCGCGCGGTGGCCTACTGAGCCGGGTAACAGCAGGGTTGACGTCGCTACCGGCCATGCTCTCAATAATCGTCGGCGTAGTAGCTGGGGTTCTGGGCGCTCTTGTTGCTGGCTTTTTCGGAGCGCCTACGCTAGTGGCGATTGCCGTGGCTGCGACCATCCCCCTGGTCATGAACACTGTGCTGGCGTTCATGGGGACGCGGGCCTTCTTCGCATACGTCGGACGCATGCCGGCTCGGTTTCCGTCTCCTTCTAAGCCGCCAGCCACTCGGTAACCGTTCAAATCCCGAGCTCGGCTCACCCGAACATGTGTAAAGCCGGGTATCCACGTCGAGAGGCAGGTGGAGTTCGTAACTTGTACGGTTGGGGACACCACCCATTCCGGGCGCTATTTCCAGTGGGCTTTGTAGGTTCAGGAGTTGGCAAGGGTACCGGTAGGCTTGCCTTGGAACCAGGCCAGGGTCTCCGCGATTGCCTGTTCGTGCGGGGTCGGCCGGCTCCCAAATGCTCGGGCGAATTTGCCGTGGTCCACCACCCACGGGCGCTCCGACTGATAGAGCGTCTCCTTTACGGACCGCATCGCGGGGATGAAGACCCCCAGCATCGAGATCATGAGCCTCGGGACCGTCTGCAGTTGCGCCGGCCGCTGGAGCTGTTCGAAGACTATCTCGATGAACCTTCGCGTCGTTAGGGTCTCGTCGCTCGGGATATGCCAGACCTCTCCCAGGGCCTCGTCCCGTTGCGCCAGGGTCACGAGCCCCGCCGCGAAATCATGAATGAATGTGTAGGTGTGGAGCGCATCCGGATCGCCAACGGTCTGAGCCGGCTTCCCGGCAAGTGCCCGGGCAAAGACGCCATCGCCAACCTTGGACTGACGGGCGCGCGGACCGTAAAAATCTGACGCCCGGCCGATGGTCGCGCGCACTTTGCCAACCGCGTGCGCGTTCATGAGCGCAGTTGCCACCTCAGCTCGGACCCGGGTGGTGGGACCTATCGGCCGGTTGGGCAGATCTTCACGAATCGGACCATCGACGGGCCCGTACATGTAGAGGTTGTCCCCGTAGACGAGCCTGGCCCCGGCCGCAGCCGCCCCCTCGATGATGCCGTTCATGATTGGCGGCAGAGTCTGCGTCCATCGACCGTAGGGGCCACTGGCGCAGTGAAACACCACGGCCGCTCCATCGCAAACCCTGCCAGCGACCACCGGATCGGTCACGTCGGCGGCAACGACTTCCACCCCTTTCGGCGCATCCACCTTCCCACTTCGATTGACCAGTCGGACCCGTAGGCCCGACGACATCAGCTGGCGGGCGACGGCGAGCCCCAGGGGTCCGGTGCCGAAGACCACGTTCTCTTCATTTGGCTGCATCGTTTCCTCTTCTCTGCTGGGTGAGCGCATTTTCCTCTTTACCTGGGTTCCCTGTCGTACGCCCGGACCGCCTTCGCCGTTGGACCCGAAGGCAAGTAGATGTCGGTGACCGAGCCCCGCGGCGCTCCAAGCCGCTCGGCCAGGCTCGTAAGCGGACATCGAAATCCACTCGCCACCTACTCCGCGTGCAAGACTTTGTTGGATACCAAACGCATGACTGAGGTGTTCGTGCCTGTGCGGATCGAAGTGATGTCGCTGGGCGAGGCGTGGATAGCGATCGCGGCGGCGATTCTCACTGGTGGTGTCGTCGGGAGCTGGGACGGACTGCCAATCGTCGAGGTGTTCCGCGCTACGCTCGATGTGCATTCACCGAGGGTGGACGATCCGATCATTGCCCAGCATGGCGATCCCGAACGCCTGGCCTGGATGCGCACGAACTTTACCGACCACTCCCGAGTGGCAGAACTCGGTGACGCCGACAGTTACGCGACGCGCCTGTACGACTACGCCCACGCAGGCCACGACCAGATCCGCTGGGTAGTCGACCGACTCGCCGCCAATCCATGGACGCGCGACGCGACGATCACGACGTTGCAGCCATTAACCGATAGCAGCTACATCCCATGCGTTAGCCTGCTCGACTTCTGGCTCGTCAAGGGTAAGTTGCAGCTCGCCGTCTACGCTCACGCCATCGACTTCGGTACGAAGGGCTATGCCAATCTCGTCGAGCTCGCAGCCCTACAAGCTCGCGTGGCTAGCGACCTCGGCGTCGAGGTCGGCACGCTGACGATGACGGTGAAATCGGCCCACATATATCAGACCGAGCTTGGCCAGATGCGAGGCATCATCGCGGCGGCACAGGGTTAACTTGTAGCGTTGGGGAGAATTTGACCCCAGTGTTTCTGCTGCGCAGAATTGATCTCATGTCGAAACAAGAAGTTGACGAGTACTTGGCGAATCTCGATGAGCCCAAACGGACCACCCTGAAAGAGCTGCGCCAGACCATTCGCAGCATCGTTCCCGAGGCGGAGGAGGGCATCTCTTATGGGATGCCGGCGTACCGCCTCCGGGGCAAGGTCATCGCTGGATTCGCCGCATTCAAGAACCACCTCAGCTACCTGCCGCACAGTGGTTCCGTATTTGCGGAGGTACCTGATGACGTTGCAGGCTACGTGACGTCCAAGGGTGCGTTGCAGTTTCCGATCGAGCGGCCACTTCCCAAGGCTCTCGTCAAGAAGCTGATCGCTATCCGTCTTAGGCAGTTAGGTCAGCCGCCGAATACCAAGCGCTGATCTCGGCTGGCAGCTGGAGCAGGCAGCAGGGCGATAAGCACCAATGCGCTGACGAGGCGCCTCATCATCATCAAATACAACGAAGCGCGGCACCTGGTTCCCGGGACCCAGCCCCGGCGCCACCTCAAGGGTTGTTCAGCCGGCTACCGAACGGAAGGAACCGCGACCGAGATCTTTTGCCCGCCGCAAGCCGGACAGGCATGAACGGTCACCACCGTGGCGGCGACCAAGCTGACCGCATATTCGGTCAGCGGATGGACCATCTGCTGGCATCCCTCGCAGCGAACCAGCTCGATTTCGCTCTTCTCTTCAGTCACGGGCGGGTCCCTTAAAAGAGAGCCTAGATCAGTTCGGGACAAGCGTCAAGGCATGCCCGCGCTCATCGCAGGTTGAACAGAGATCCCGTGATCGCGAACCGCCCCGGTCCGACGACGGTCAAGAACGCGAAAAGGGCGAGGGAGGCGCCAAGCAGGCTGACGTTGCGGAAGAAGCTCCCCCGCTGTGTCCGTCGTTGGGTGGCGTCAGAAAAGGTCCAAAAGGGATGGAAGAGCAGTGTGGTGGGGATCAGGAATGCCGCCATCATCAAGGCACCGACGTCGGGCCAGATCCCGAGCACCATCGAGAGGACGGCGAGCACGAGCCAGACGCCGACGGGCCAACCGGCGACGTACGGAAACGGGATCCGGCCACGGGCGGTTGTCACAAAACGGTCATGGTTCGCAATGTGACCCTGGGCGGAGACGACGAACAGTGCCACGAAGAGGATGCGACCGATGAGGAAGATCGCGCTTGCCGTGTTGCTCATTTCAACCTCCGCCCGCGGCTAAGCGGCGAGCCTGCGCATCGTCGAGCATGGTGTCGAGCTCGCGATTTGTGCGCGCGCTGGTGAAGCGCGAGGCCTCCGAGTAGAGGACGGGCACCAGGATCAGCGTCAAGAGCGTGCTGGTGAAGAGGCCGCCGATGACGACAATGGCCAGCGGTGCGCCGATGAAGCCCCCACCGCTGTTGCCGCTGAAGGCCAGGGGCGCGAGCGCCAGCATGGTCGCGACCGCGGTCATGAGGATCGGCCGGAGCCGGTGCCGGCCACCCTCGATCAGCGCCTGCTGCAGCGGCAGGCCGCGCTCGCGGTACTGCTCAACCAGGTCGAGGAGCACGATGGCGTTCGTGACCACGATGCCGGTCAGCATCAGCAGTCCGATCATGGCCGGCAGCGACAGCGCGGTGCCGGTGACCACCAGCGCGACGATGGCGCCGGAGGCGGCGAACGGGATCGAGACCAGCAGCACCAACGGCTTGATCAGCGACCGGAAGGTCGCCACCATGATCAGGTAGACGAGCCCGATCGCCGCTAGGATCGCCAGCGCAAATTGGGTCAGCACGGACGAGAGCTGCGCGAACACCCCACCGGTGGAGACCGATGTGCCAGGCGGAAGAGAGACGCTCTTAATCGCGGCGTTGACCTTGGTCTGGACCGCCGTCGTGTTGTTGCCGGTGATTGTGCCGGTGATGGTGGAGGCGCGGTCGCCACCGCTACGGTTGATGGTTTGCGGCCCACTCACCTGCTGGAGCGTGGCCAGGGTTGACAGCGGCACCGGACCAGCGGCGGTTGGGATGCGCAAACTAAGGAGGGCGGCGGGCGTGTCGGCCGTACCGGGCGGGAGCTGGACGTGCACAAGGACCGGGCCCGAGGGCAGCAGTGCTTGGGCGGCGACCTGCCCGTTGATCTGCTGGGCAACCAGCCCGGCCAACTGCTGGGCCGAGAGCCCGGTCTGGCCGAGCTTGTCGGTGGGCACCAGCTGGTATTGCGGCTTGGAGGCGGTCAGGTTGGACTTGAGCTCCGACAATCCCGAGACCTTGGAAAGCGCGCTCATCAGCTGGTCCGTCGACTGCTGCAGCGTGTCCTGGTTTGGTGCGTGGACCTGCACCTGCATCTGCGAACTGCTGGCGTTGGCACTGCTTTGCGCCTGGCCCACCGCCACGCGGGCGGGGCCCGTGTAGCTTTTCAAGGCATCGTTGACGGAACGCAGCGCCTGGTTGTACGCGTTCGTCTTGACCAGCACCAGGATCTGCGCAGTGGTCGGCACGGCCGGTACCGCCCCGGGCGGCGCGAAGGGATCGGAGGAGCCGCCGACGGTGGCCTGGAAAGCACTGACACCCGGCAGACCACGCACCAGGTTCTCCACGGTCTCGGTCTCCGCGTTCGTCTGGGCGAGCGTGGAATTGTCCGGCATGGTGAGACTAACGGGGAAGTTCGGACTCGAGGATTGATCGAGCAGGTTGATCCGCAGAAAAGGCGTCAACCCGAGCGATCCGAAGAAGATGGCGCCGGCCGCGACCAGGGTGATGGCGCGATGGCTGGTGGCCCAGCGGATGACCGGGACGTAGCCCGCCTGCAGCCAGCTGCGCGGCTGTCGGGCGCCGACCGCACGCAGCTGCGGCTTGAGGAAACGCGAGGCGAGCAACGGGACGACGGTGACCGCGACGAGCAGGGATGCGAGCAACGCGGTAACCACGGTCAGCGCGAACGGCCGGAAGAAGCTGCCGGCGATGCCGGTGAGGAAGGCGATCGGCAGGAAGACAGCGACCGTCGTCAGGGTCGATGACGTAACCGCGGTCACGATCTCCCGTCCGCCGGTGTAGGCGGCGGCGACCGGACCTTCACCTTCGGTCACATGGCGGCTGATGTTCTCGAGCACGACGATGGCGTCATCGACGACGCGTCCGATGGCGACCATCAGCCCTCCAAGCGTGAGGATGTTCAAGGTGATGCCCTGCCACCACAGGACGAGCAACGCAACGATGAGCGAAAGCGGGATGGACACGGCAGCCACAAGCGTTGCTCGAGCGCTGCGCAGGAAAAGGAAGATGACGAGGATCGCGAAGAGCGCGCCGAGCAGTCCCTCTCGCAGGATGTTGCCGATCGCGTCGGTGATGGGAACGGCCTGGTCGAGGATGGACTGGAACTGGACGCCATGACCGATGGCGTTGCGGATGTCCGGCAGCGCACCCTTGATCTCGTTGGCCACGGTGACCGTGTTGGCGTCCGGAGCCTTGATGATGCTCAGGCCGACGCTGGGATTGCCGTTGGTACGCGTAATGGTGTCGGCGGAAATTGACACCAGCGCCACCGTGCCGATATCACGGATCGGCACGCCTGCTGCGCTGACGAGAATGCCGCCGATCTGGTCGAGGCTGGTCAGTGCGCCCGCGATCTGAAGGGGGACGACGGTACCGTTGTCCCTGAGCGCTCCAACCGATTGGACGGTGGTGGCCTGGGCGAGGGCGGCGCTAACCTGGCCGACGCTGATGCCGCGGGCTGCGAGTTTTGCCGGATCGAGCGTAACGTCGACCTCCTGCGTGGGCGCACCCGTCAGATTGACGGTCGAGACACCGGCGAGGCTGGCCAGCTTGGGGATGGCGACGCCGCGGAGCTGTGTGGCGAGGTCGCCAAGGGATTCGCTGGCATACGCCGAGTACTGAAGGACCGGGATGGCGCTGGTTGAAAAGGTCACGATGTTGGAGGGCTGTACCTGCGCCGGCAAGGCCCCCCTGACGCGATCGACCGCGGCGGACACGCTCTGCCGCGCTGCTGCCAGATCCGTCCCGTCTTTGAACTGCACCGTCACGATCGACGCGCCCGAGGTGGAGGTTGAGTCCACGCTGGTCACTCCAGACACGCCTTGAAGCGCGCTCACGACCGGCAGGGTGACCTGCTGGTCGACGACCCCAGGCGACGCGCCGGGATCGGCCGTGATGACGAGAAATGCGGGAACCGAGATGTTGGGCAAGAGGTCTTGCTGAAGTTGCGTCGCCGCCCAGATGCCGGCGCTGAACAGCAGGATGACCGCGAGGATAACGACCGAACCGAGGCGCAGCGACAGGCGGATCAGGGGGGACATCACAACTCCTTTTGGACCATGGTCATCAGTTCGGGGCCTGACAGCATCCCCTACGAGGGGACTGCGACCCCCCTACGATTGGGTGAGCGGCGGGCACGGGCGGCTCGAGCGGGCACGGACGCTCCTGCGGCCGCGGCCAGCGCGACAAGACCTTGGCGCAAGGCCCGCAAGTCGTCGAGCTTCAATCTCCGCAAGAGACGCCTGGCAATCACGCTCCGCTCCTGCACCATGCGGCGGAGGCGGGTCTCAGCAGTCGGGGTGAGGCGGGCGAGCTTCTGGCGGCGATCGGCCGGGTCTTCCTCGCGGCGCACCAGGCCCCGCTGGACCAACCCATCGACCAGCCCTGTCACGCTCCCGAGGCCGACGCCCAACGCTTCTGCGAGCTGCCCCATCGTCTGCGGGGTTCCAGCGGTCCAGAGAATGAAGAGCGTCTTCATCTGGCCGATCGGTACATCGAGCTGGGCGACTTCGTGCGAGAGCGCGGGGCGCTGCTGAGCGACGAGGGCGCCGATCGCTGCCTGGATCTCGTTGCAGAGTCCGTCAGAGATGTCATTCATCGGACTCTTCTGGTAACTCCCGGGATGGTTAAACCATTCCAAATACTTCAGATTGGGTCAAGTATTCGGAGGGAAGCCGGTGCGCTGGCTAGGAGCGCTTGCGGTCGTGCCCGGGTAGCGCCTTCGAGCGCGACGCCACCGACAACACAAAGATGATGGCGGCCGCCCCAAGGATGGCGGTGAGGACTGGCACACCACCGGCGGTCATATCACCCGGGATCTTCCAACGAAACATCTCGACCAGAAGCCAGGAGCCGAGGAGGGCGCCAAAGATCCCGCCTACCAGACCATACGGCAGGCGACCCTGGGTCATCCGCTCCGCGACGAAACCACAGACGGCAGCGATAAGGACTAGCACGACGAGGTTTTCAAGGTTCATTCAAACGCCTCCACCCTGAGTAACCGCCTGGCCCCATTCCTCCTGTTCCCGGCGACCATCTTCCATGGAGTTGTGGCGGCGCTGCGACGGCCGCGTTACGGGCGAGATCATGGCGATAATCAAGACATGCCTCAGCTCGACGGCAGGGCACGTGCCGAGTTACCGGACAGCGCCTTCGCCTATATCGATTCGGCGGGCCGCCGGCGGCTGCCGATCAATGACGAAGCCCACGTTCGCAACGCGCTCTCGCGCTTTAACCAGACGAGTTTCGAGGACGAAGCGGCGCGAGATCGGGCGCGAACCCGGCTGCTCAAAGCGGCCAAGAAGTACGGCATCGTGCCCGTCGGTTTCATGACCGGCCAGCTGCGCACGCAGAGCCGGCAGGCGGCCGCCGGCCAGGCCGTCATCGAGCTGGGCGCGATCGGCACGCCCGAGCAGCTGGAAGAGCGGCTGCGGACCGTGCTCGGTGACCCGACGCTCTCGGTCCTGTACTGGTCCGAGTCGGT
>DATBYU010000076.1:0-11272 GCA_036513555.1 Candidatus Dormiibacterota bacterium
AGCGACCATGGACTACTCCGGGTGGGAGCGCTGGATCGATGAGGTTCGCGCCGCCTTCCCGACCACGGTGTTCAGCCCACCGCGGCGGCCCAAGTCCCTGGTTCCGACGTTCATCGACCCGGCAGACATCGGGTACGCTCCCCAGCACGGCCAGGTCGGTACCAGCGCGGGGCGGCGCCGCCTCGCCGAGGAGCTGGCGGCAATGGGCATGCAGCTCGATGAGCAGCAGCTTGGCCCGGTTTACTCACTCGTCCTCAGCCTGGCCGAACGCAAGCGGGTGCTCTATGCCGAGGACCTGAAGCTCGCGGTCGAGGAAGCACTCGGACGCGCGACGCCCGGCCGCTTCTCCCTGAAGGACGTCCAGGTCAACGCGCAGAGCGGCGTCTCGAGCACCGCCGAGGTTGCCCTGAGCGATGACGGCAACGTCCGGTCGGGTCGCGCGAGTGGCAACGGACCGCTCGACGCGGTCTTCCGCGCCATCCAGCAGGTCACCGGGGTGCCTGCGGAGCTCGAGGACTTCAGCCTGGCGGCGGCGACCCAGGGGAGCGACGCGCTGGGCGAAGCGGTCGTTACCCTCAGCCAGGGGTCGCAGGTCGTGGTCGGGCGGGCCGCCGCGCTCGATGTCGTCGAGGCGGCCGCCAACGCCTACGTCAACGCCCTGAACTGGTTGGTGCGTCCGCAACAGGCCCCCACCTACCCCTCCCCGGCGGGCGAGGGGTATACCGGAGCGATTAGCTGACCCTGCGACCGTTTCGGTTTGGCCTGAGCACAAGCCGGCCACGACCGAAGACGGAGTGGATGGCATTCGCGCGGCACGTCGAAGCCCTCGGCTATCACACGCTGGTCATGCCGGATCACTTCGGAGCAAGGTTTGCCCTGGCGCCGGCCCTCGTCCTGGCCGCCGAAGCCACGTCCCGGCTTCGTGTCGGAAGTTTGGTCTACGACAACGACTTCCGTCACCCCGCGCTGCTTGCCCAGGAAGTCGCTTCTATCGACCTGCTCACGGACGGGCGCTTCGAGTTCGGTCTGGGCGCCGGATGGCTGAAGAGCGAGTACGATGCCGCCGGCATTCCCTTCGATGGTGGCGGAACCCGCGTCGAGCGGATGGCGGAAGCGCTGGATGTCGTCAAGGGGCTCTTCACCGCAACGCCCCTGACGTACGAGGGGCGCTATTACCGCCTTACCGGATTAACCGGAAGTGCCAAGCCAAGGCAGCAGCCCCATCCACCGATCCTGATCGGTGGCGGCGGGCGACGGCTTCTGACGCTGGCCGCCAACGAGGCCGACATCATCAGCATCATGCCCAGGTCCAAGCGGGATGGCAGCGGCCTCGAGGACGCGGACGCCGGCCCGGAGGCGTTTACCCGCAAGGTGGCCTGGATTCGAGAGGCGGCGGGGGATCGCTTTGCGACGATCGAGCTGAATACGCTCGTGCAAACGGTCGTGATCACCGACCACCCTCGCGCCGCGGCGGAACCGCTGGCCAAGGAGTACGAGATGGACCCCGAGCAGGTGTTCGAAACCCCGCTCGTGCTGATCGGGTCGGTCGATCAGATTGCGCAAACTCTCGAGCAGCGACGCGAGCGCTTCGGCCTGAGCTACATCACCGTTTTCGAGAAAGATCTCGAGAACCTGGCAAAGGTCATCGGCCGCTCGCGGAGCTGAGCCCTCAGCGACGGCTGAGGGCGAGATCGATCGCCGGTGCGGTCGCCGACACATCCATCAAGGAGGGCGCCCATTGCGGCCAGCGAGCCCGCAAGGCAATCACGCGAGCTGCGGACGCTTGCACCTCGTCCATGGGGATGACGCCGGCGCGTACCTGTTGCTTGACCGCCTCGATGGCGGAGGCCTGGTAGCCCGCGTCAGCGCTGTTGAGGAGCACCAGGTCATTACCGGCGCGGACGGCCGCGACCGTCGCATCGGGCAGCCCGTACAAGGTGGTGATCCCGCCCATGCCGAGACCATCGGTGACGATGACCCCCTGGAAGTGGAGGCGATCTCGAAGCAACCCCGTCACGACCGCCCGCGAGAAGACGGCCGGGGTCCCACTGGGGTCGAGGCCCGGGACGACGACGGCGGTGGTCATGACGGCGTCGGCGCCGGCATCGATGCCGGCCTGGAAGCTTCGCGCCTGGGTTGCGGTCCATTGGTCGAGACTCTCGCGGTCGGTCGGGATCGCGGAATGCGGATCACCCGCGGCCCCACCAAGGCCAGGAAAGTGCTTCAGCGTGGCCCCAACCCCGCCGTCGTGGAGCCCCGTGACGGCGGCGGCGACCAGCGGCCCAACAACGGACGGATCGCCACCATAGGAGCGATCCCCGATGACGCCGTCGGCCGGGTTGGTGCGGAGGTCGGCGACCGGCGCGAGGTCGAGCTCGATGCCGAGGGCGTGCAGGCCGACGGCGGTGTCCGCTACTGCCTGCCTGACGCCGTCCGGGCCGCGTGCACCAAGCTCGAGCTGCGACGGCAAGGGAGCGACACCGTCGTGAATGCGCATCACCCGACCGCCCTCCTCGTCAACCGCGACCAGGAGTGGCGCCGGCAGGCCCGCCTGCCGTCCGAGGGCCTGCAGCTCGGCCGTGAGCCGCCCGAGCGACGCGGCATCGGTGAAGTTGTCGCCGAAGATCAGCACGGTGCCGACCTTCTGGTCAAGGATCAGGTGGCGCAGGCCGTCGGTGACGCCCGGACCCCCAAAGCTGGCCGCCATCATCTGGCCGACCGCCATGTCGAGCGACAAGGCTGCCGGCCGCGGGTCCACGGGCTGCCCGAGCGTCGGCGCCGGACTCGCCGAGGCCCCGCGGCTCGGGGATGGCTTCGTAAGCGCCGCTGCGATGAACCGATGGGCCGGGCCCGGTCCAAGGATGGCCGGTATGGCACTGACAACCAGGAGCAGCACCAGCGCGGCGTGGACCAGCGGGCGCCTCATGGCGGGGCGGCCCGCCTAGTGCTTGAAGATGCGCCCTACGAACGGCTGGAGGACGGGTTCAAGCAGACTGAAAATGAAGCCGAAGATCAGGAGGAAGACGAGGTACACGAAGAACACACCCGCGATGACGATCCCGATCAGGAGGCCCTTCGAGAACCGCTCCATGTCGAGTCGAACGACCTTGATGAGGAGGGCGGCCATCAGCAATCCGAAGGCAGCGCCGATCGGATTCGGGAACCCCAGGAGCGCCCCGATGGGAACGGCGAGATAGCAGGCAAACTCGGGGAGGCTGGTCGGAATGAGGGAACGCCGCGGTGGTGGCGCCACCGCGGTGGCGGCCGCTGGGCCGCCCAGCCACGCCTTGCACTTGCCGCAATTCTGATTCTCGGGCGCGTTGTAGCGGTACCCGCATTGCGGGCAGGCTCTGAGGGTCATGGTCGGCTCAGGCAGCCCCTCGAAGCCGGAGCACTTCCTGCTCGAGCTCGCTGATGCGGTTGTCCCGCTGCACGATCATCTTCTTGTGCTCGGCGAGCACTTTCTTGGTGAAGCGGCCGGCCATGAACCAGCGCACCCGTTCGACCAGGCTGATGACAATGACGATCAGCGCGCCGATGGTGGCCGATGCCAGCATCACGACCCAGGTGGGAATGTCCTGATAGGTCGCACCGAGGACATTGATCGTCGCTGCCTGCTGGTTTCCGACCGAGAACAGCGCAAAGCCGATACCCAGCAATAACGCGACGACCCAGCCGATAATCGCCATGCGCTTTCTCACCCCCCGGTTCAATCGCCCGTTTGCAGACCGACGGCGAAACCTCGCCCGGCTCGTATAACCGGGAGCGGCTTTATGAACTTGCGGACCGATAGACTGCGAATTTGATGGCCGTGCGCACCCAATCCGTCTGGAGCAGCCCCGCCGAGCCGGAGCAACTACGGCCATTCCGGATCCGCGGCGGAGTCCGTGGATGTTTACTGATCCACGGATTCGCCGGGACGCCGCCGGAGATGCGCGGGCTCGGCGAGTTTCTCGCCGCCGGTGGTTACGACGTCATGGGACCGTTACTGGCCGGGCATGGGCTGACGCCGGAAGCCATGGCCTCGACCCGCTGGCCTGACTGGGTCCGCTCGGCCGAGGAGGCGCTGGCTGGCCTGCGCAAGGACTGTTCGGAAGTATTCGTTTGTGGTCAGTCGCTGGGCGGCACCCTGGCCCTGCACCTGGCCGCGACGCATCCCGAGGTGAAGGGCGTGATCACCATGGGTGCAATGGGCTCCCCTGTCTATTTCCGCGATTGGCGGATCAAAATCCTTCGCGGGCTCAAATACGTGAGGCCGTGGCACGTCCCATCCGACGACCCTGATCTGGGCGATCCGACGGCCGTTCGTTTGCTTCATAGTTACGCCCGCCGGCCGACCGTCTGCATCGAGAGCCTGATGCACTTGCTGCGTGTCCTCGACCGGGAATTGCCGCAGGTACGGGTCCCGGCGCTGATCTTGCATGGCCGCGGCGACCGTACCGTCGACGTCGGCAATGCGCCGCATATCCTGGAGCGGATCGGATCGACGGACAAGCAGCTGATCTGGTTCGAGCGATCGGGGCACGCGATTACGGTCGACCTCGAGCATGACCTGCTCTTCACGACCGTACTGAACTGGCTGAACACGCACTGACGCCCCGCCGGCGCGAGGGAAATGCTTGTCTTTGCGGGGAGCCGATGCTATAAATCGCAGGTAACAGCAGCGGGTCCTCATCCGCCTGAACCAACGCGCGGCCCTGATCGCGCATCCGAGGGAGGAGAAATGCCAGCGAAGAAGAAATCAAAAGCTAAGAAGTCGACTCCGAAGCGGTCTTCCGCCAAGAAGTCGACGGCTAAGCGTTCAGCCGCCAAGAAGTCGACGGCTAAGCGGACCACGGCGAAGAAGTCGACGGCCAAGCGTCCTGCCGCGAAGAAGGCGGCAGCCAAGCGGCCCGCCGCGAAGAAAAGCGCTGCCCCGAAGGCGAGCCCCAAGAAAACCGCCCCGAAGGCCGCGGCCAAGCCGGCCGCAGCCCCGAAGGTAGCCCCGCCGAGCGTCCCCAAGCCAGCCGCCAGTCCGTTTAGCGGCGTGTCTCGGCCCGTTGCACGGCCGGCGGAGCCGCCGAGCATGCCGTCCTACGGCGGCTTTGGCAGCGACCCGGGTAGCGAGTCCGACTCGTCAAGCGGCGGCTCGGAGCGGATCAAGATCGGTGAGCGCCCGCCGGAGCAGACCTGGCCCGGAGGCGGCAACCGCTAAAGCGCGAGTTCAACAGCCCCTGCCCGAGTCCGGGCAGGGGTTTTTCTTTCGGCCGAGGTTACAAATACGTCCATCTGCGCACCCCGAATGGGCCATTTTCGCCACCTTTCGCGTAAGGGGTTCGTCGTTAGATGTACTAGAGGTCTATTCCATGACAGGTGCGCGACGTCTGGCGGCCGGCGGGCTGGCGATGGTCGCCCTCGCCGTAACGAGCCTGCCAGCCTTCGCCGCGAACAAACGGCCGGTCCCGACGCCCAAACCTAAACCGGCCGCGCCGGCCAAGCCAGCCGTCCTGCCGCCGCTGATCTTCCAGATCACACCGGTCAAGGTGAACCCGACCACACAGCCCAACATCATCATCCTCGGCCAGCATCTGACCCCGGCGTCGACGGTACAGGTGGGCGGGCGGCTCGCCACGACGGTGGAAGCGACCGACACCTACCACATGCTCGTGAAGCTGCCGGACAACCTCGCCCAGGGGTCCTACTTCATCGAGGTGACCAATGAGGCCGGCACCGCCACCGCCACTGACGCACTGGTCATTGATGACCCCGGCACCCGCCCGAGTCAGCTGCAGCTGCTGTTCGGCGGCGGCCTCCTCCTCCTGCTGGTGCTCCTCATGCGCCTGGCCAGGACGCCCGGGCTGGCCTGAGAAGCCCCCACCCTGCCCTCCCCCAGAGGGGGAGGGAATTTAACGCCGGGGCATCAGGAGCGTGAGTTCCTCTTCGTCGATCTCTTCGACCTCCGGCTCGGGACTGACCGACGTCTGGGGAACGGCACGCAGCGCCGCCAGCGCGCCCCGCATCTGGCCCACGTTGCGCTTGGCGTCGTTGAAGGCGTTCTGGATCATCGTGCTACCGCGGGCAATGCTGTTCTCGAGCAGGCGGTCGAGGGCGGTGACGTTGTCGTCGATCTGCTGCAGGTAGCCCTCGAGGTTCTCGAGGTCGATCGATCGTGCGTACTGCAGATGCAGCCGAAAGAGGGCCAGGACGTACGGAACCGTCATGCTGTACGGCATCAGGATCACCCCTTCGCGATAGGCCTCGAGGTGCGCTCGCCGGCAGGCATTGAAGATGGGATCGGGAACGGCAGCCAGTGCGAAGCCGATGGTGGCGGCAGGATCGATGTACTGGCGCACGTCGCGGACCTTGAGCCGCAGGATGCGCTCGATCTCCTGGACCATGGCGGCTTCCTTGGTCGGGTCTTGCATCGCCTCGCCGAGCCGGTCGAGGAGCTCGGGGGACGGCCACTTGCTATCGATCGGCAGGCGCTTGCCGTTGGCCAGGATGAGCGCGTACTCGACCACCTTGCCATTGACGCGGAAGTTCATATCGATCATTTCCGCCGGGAATTGTCGGAAGGCATCCTGAAGGATGTTTTCGCCGGCGGCGCCGCGGGTGCGGCTGCCGAGGAGCACGGTCTCGATGCGACGGGCCGACGCCTGGACGTCTTCCTCCATTCGCCGCCGCTCCTCGCCATCGACCTTGAGCCGTTCGACGACGATCCGCGCGTCGGAAAGGTCTTTGCCGATCGCTTCCCGGACCCCGGCCGAGCTCTCGAGCACTTTGGTTTCGACCCCCTGGACCGCCGCCTGGAGCATGCCCAACGATTGGCTCAAGGCGCCCTGCTGGCTGCTGACCGTTTCGACATGGGATTTGAGCGCTCCGAGGTCGGCCAGCGCTGCGAGCACCGCATCGGAGGGGGCGGTCGCGGCCGGCCGGCGGATCACGACCGCCACCAGACCCAGCAGAGCCGCCAGCAGCAGGATCACGAGGACCAGTTCAAGGACGCTCACGGCAACTCCTCCAGGACGTGAAAGGGACGGTTGGTCGTCATCATGGTGGTTTGGCTCACTCCCAAAGTCAAGCAGGGCGTTTTGACAGCTGTCTGTCGCAGCCGACAAACCGCCGGCGGCTTACACTCCCCGGGAATAGCCCGGATCGACGCGACGCAGCTTCAGGTCGCGGATGAGCCTTCGGTCGGATAGCCGCGCTCGATCCAGGCGGCGGTGCCCCCGTCGACGTTGCTGACCGCGTGGTAACCGAGCTGCTGGAGATAGCCCGCCGCCGCCAGGCTGCGTTGACCGCTGTGGCAGATGGCGAGCACCTCGTGATCGCGCGGCACTTCGGACACCCGTTGCTCCAACTCCCCGAGCGGGATCAGCTGCGCACCGGGCACGTGCCCGGCCAGATATTCCCAGGGCTCCCGGACATCGAGCAGGTAGGGCTTCGGCCCCTCCGCCTCGAGGCGACGATGGAGCTCCTTCACGTCGATGGCCGGAATAGGTGCCATGGGAAGAATCTTAGTTGCGAAGCCGCCGCCCATCGCTGCGGCGCAAGCTTCACCCACCACCCAGCGTCGTTTCCAATAGCGTGAGCAAGGGCCAGCAGTACCTGCAGTTCTTCGGCTCGGACGCGCTCAAGCGCTTGCATGGGTGCGCCATCGCGGAGTCCGACCGCGGCACCGACAGCCCGTGCGAACGACTCGCCCAGCCGCTCCGCCGGCCGCAAGTAGGATTCGGGAATCCGGAGGCGCCGATCGTCTTCATCAGCCCCAGCCCGCTCGACGCGGCCAGCGCCAGCAACGAGGCATTCAACGAGTGGCTCGACCACGAGGCGCGGCTCGAGCACCACATGACGGCGGACGCCCCTCTCCCCTACTTTCAATTCGTGCGCGCGGTGTTGCTCGCCGCCCGCCGACGCATGGGTCAGAAGCTCGACAAGCATGACGTGATGGACTCCGCCTTTCATACCTGGGCGGTTCGCTGCGCGACCGACAACCCGGACCGTGTCACCGATGCGGCCCTCAACCAGTGCGTCGACCGCCACCTGCAGAGCTTGCTGGAGCGGATCGCGCCGCAGGTGATCGTCGCCCTGGGTGGACCCGTAGCGCGGCACCTGTGGTGGAAGACCATGCGGACCTGGGACGGATGGGGGTCGATGACGACCCTGCACGGTCGCATGCTCGACATCGAGGTTGGCAACCGGCGCGTGCCGGCCATCCTGAGCGTCCATCCCTTCCAGCGCGGCATCGACCTGCATCCGGAAGTCATCGGCCTCAAGCTTGCCGAGCACATTCGACCCGGAGCATTCCAGCCGGGAGAATTGAAAGCCGCATGAGCACGCAGACGCCCACCGACCCGCGCTTCATCGAGAACGAGGACGACAGCCATCTGCGCGAGCGGATGCAGCAGGCCGCGCTCGCCCAACCGCTTCGACCAGGCGCCCTTTGCCCGCACTGCGGCGGACACGCCTTCAAGCGTGCCGAACTAAAGGCGGGAACACCGTGTCCCGCTTGCGGCAAACAGCCGCGGGCCGCCGCCTAGCACGGACCGCTGAGCGCTAGGGCTCGCCGAGGAGCTTGAGGCCGTAGGCGGCCTTCAGCTCCGCGACCCAGTCCATCGACATGATGGAGTTGTGGGCCGCTGCACGGGCGCCGAGTTGCTGCGGCATCTCGGGTCCGGGGTTCTTCATCAAGTCGCCCATCTCTTCGAAGAACTTTTCGAACTTCGCGGGAGATAGGATCTCGAGCAGGCGCGCTGGCCGATCGGTTGCGTTCCAGAACGTGTGCATGATCCCGCGCGGCTTGAGGACGTAGGTTCCCTTCGAGGCCACAATCACGCGGTCACCAATCCTCGCTCCGATTTCTCCCTCCAGGACGTACGAGTACTCGTCGACGTCGGTGTGCGTGTGCGGGGGAACCAGCCGGCGGGGATCAATCGGGTGCTCGACGACGGCGAGTGCCTCGCCGGTTTCCCGGCCGAAGATCTTGAACAGAACCCCGAATCCTCCCTCCTGGAATGACTTCCCACGATTCTCGCCGGGCTCGACTGTGAGCTTCATCGTTTCGATTGTTGCCATGTTGACCCTCCTTCAGGGACTAATCGCTACCGTCTGCGACGCGGGTCGCCATCGCCGTCTCGCCGAGCCACCTGGCGAGGATCTCGGTCACGAGCGCCGCCGCTTCCGTGGTCGAAACTCCGCGATCGTGAAATGCCGCCCAGCTCGAGAAGCCGCTCAAATTCACCGTTGCGTCCACGACCCGCCGACGGCGAGCGAGGGGCCCTAATGCGGTCCGCACGAGGCCCTCGAAACGGGTGTCCTGGCGGCGGTGGAAAGCCTGGACGGCGGGAATTGTCCGTCGATCGCACTCGCTATGCCGCATCCAGGGATAGGCTCGCTCCCAAAAGCTGAAAGACTCGCGCAGAAGAGTCGCGATCCGGCCGCCGACGGAGGTCGCCCGCTTGAATATGTCGGGCGTCGGCGGCTCTAACCTGGCCAGACCAAAGCCAGTACACGCTGGAATGAGCTCGTCGTAACTCGGGAAGTACCGATAGACCGTTCCCAATGCGACATCGGCCC
Organism: Candidatus Dormiibacterota bacterium; assembly: GCA_036513555.1. GTDB lineage: Bacteria > Chloroflexota > Dormibacteria > CF-121 > CF-121 > CF-13. The sequence goes on from DATBYU010000076.1 coordinate 9,556, forward strand.
GCTCCGCGATGTCCGCCCATCGAGTCGCCGCCACCCCTTGCTCGGCATGCAAGGCGCTGGCTGCCTCGATCACGCGCTGCCGGGTCGCCTCGCTGGCCGCTGCCCGACGATCCATGAGGTACTTGCGGGGAGCCATATTAATTAAATGGACGCTACTCTCAATTAAATAAGAAGTCAAGGCGTTTCTGCGAAACGCGTGCGCGGGGCCCCTAGTATTGCCCGGTGGAAACAGGACTCAGCGGACGCCGAGCGCTGGTGACGGCGGCAAGTCGCGGGCTCGGATTTGCCTCAGCTCGGGCGCTGGCGGTCGAGGGGTGCCGCGTCGTCATCTCCTCGAGCAACGAGCCGCGAATCCAGGCCGCCGCCGACGCGCTGCGCAAGGAAGGGCATGACGTCGTGGCGCGGGCCGCCGATCTCAGGCAGGCTGACCAGTGCCGCGATTTGGTCGAGTGGGCGACCGCGACCCTGGGCGGGCTCGAGGTGCTCGTCAACAACACACGAGGGCCCATCCTCGGCAGCGTCGCCGAGCTTGAGGATGCCGCATGGGCGGAGGCGATCGACCTGGTGTTGATGAGCGCTGTCCGCCTGACGCGCGCCTCGCTTCCCGCGCTGCGGCGCGGCCGAGGCGCCATCGTCAACCTCACCTCGATCGCCGCACATCAGCCGGTCGACAATCTCGTGCTGTCGAACGCCCTGCGCCCGGCGGTGGTCGCGATGGGAAAGACCCTGGCGAAAGAGGCGGCGCCCGAGGTCCGCGTCAACTCGATTCTGACCGGGCGCTTCGAGACGGCTCGGATCGTCGAGGAAAACCGACACCAGGCCATCAAGCTCGGGGTCGATCCGAAGGAGTTCACGGCGCGGAGCATCCGCAACATCCCGCTCGGCCGGCACGGGCAACCTGGCGAACTGGCGGCGGCGGTCGTCTTCCTGGCCGGTGACGCCGCGAGCTTCATCACCGGCGCCACGCTCGCAGTCGATGGCGGCGAGTATGGGGGCCTGTTCTAGGGCCAGCGTCCGGGAAAGGGCTCGACCGTCGGCACTTTCTTCCAATCTTCGCGAACCGGCGCAAAGACGTCGACCACCGAGGCGCCGTCGGCGCCAGCTTTCGCGGAATGAGGGACGCCACCCGCAATGGAATAGGTTTCCCCCACCTGTAGCTCGCGAGATTGACCAGCGATTGTCATCGTGACCGAACCACGCTGGACGAACCCGACCTGTTCGTTGTCGTGCCGGTGTTCCGGTACCAGCACGCCCGGATCGATGTCAACGAAACCGATCGTGACCCTGTTGGCGTGCACCGCACGCGCGACGACTCCGTCCCAAATCTTCGACGGCTTCACCGCCGACACTTTCCCGAAGACACTCATCCCTAACCTCCTCTGGCCTTGCGACCCCCCCCCTGCCCTCCCCCAGAGGGGGAGGGAACATCCACCGCGTTTCGCGCCGACATCTTCGCACCCGCATCGGCGATCTTCTTACGTAACTCTGTCGGCGCGATGACTTCGACCGCATCGCCCCAGCCCAGGATCCAGGGGGTGATCTCGATTGTCCCGGCGACGGTGACGGTCATGTTGACCGAACCCTTGGGCCCGTCGCTGAGCTTCTGCGATGGATGCCAGGTCGATTCCCTGACCCTAGCCGCCGCCGGAGGGAAAAACCGCATCCGGACTTCAACCGGCTCGCCGGAGTGATAGATCCCCCACGCCCCCGACAGGTA
>DATBYU010000077.1:0-5604 GCA_036513555.1 Candidatus Dormiibacterota bacterium
TCGACCCCGGCTCGGGCATTCAGCCAGTCAGTCTTTTGGATCAGCTTCGCCGCTGCACGAACCATCGCCTCGCCTGCGTCGAACTCACCTCGCTGCGCCAGAACTTTCCCTAGGACGGCCCGCCACCGAAACTGCGCGTCGAGGTCGCTGGGATCCGCAGCCCCGACTGCTTCCGCCCGTCGGCTCATCTGCTCAGCCTCGCTGAAGCGACCCTGGGCGTAAATGGCTTCAGCCAGACAGCCGAGGCTCGACCCAAGAAACGACTGATCCCCGAACTGCTCGAGGGTTTCACACGACTCGCGGAGGCGCTGCTCGGCGGCAGCCGGGTTACCTGCGAGCATCTCGAGATCAAAGAGCTCTTGCGATGTACCCGCGGCGAGGAGCCTCTGACCCAGATCCTCTAGCAGTGCGCGGCCGTGGGCGTAAGAAGACCGCGCCTCGTCGAACTCACCGCACGCTGCTAAGAAACATCCAAGCTCGATCTTGGCCATGGCTTCGACCGTCCGAGTGACAGGCTGCTGCAGGATCTCCCGGCAGCGGCGGATTCCTTCTGCCGCCTGGGTCGGACCGGCCCATGCCCCGATGAGGAGCCACATAAGTGCTGCAGATTCCTCGCGCGGTGCTTTGGCGCGCCTCGCGTGGCCGAGAGCCTCCTCATACGCCTCGTACGAAGCGCGCCAGCCGAATTGCTGTCGGATAAGCCCGATGACAAGCCAGGAGCGCGCAAGGCCGAGCTCATCTCCAAGCCGAGCACAGGCAGCGGCGGCTTCCTCCGCCAGCGAGGCCAGGTCGTCAGCCACGGCTCGACGCGTCCAATACCTCAGCCCCAAACTCGCGACGGTCGCCCGACATTGAACCAGCTGATCGCCAGTGGCCTGAGCCCGATCGATCGCTTCCTGAAGGACCGTCCCTGCTCTCGCCAACTCGCCGGCGTCGACCAGCGCCGTCCCGAGCTCGGGCAAGAGCCGTACGCGGCCCGGGTCATCCTTCGGAAAAACGTTGGCAGCCCGGCTAAGCAGACCGATGGCGGCAGGCATATCGCCCCGCGCCAGGGCGCGAAGGCCGACCGCCGCCAGCTGCTTGCCCGCCTGCTGGGCGAGCCGGTCAGCCTGGTCGGTTCGTCCCAGCTCTGCGTGGTATCGGTGCGCCTGCTCGAGGTGATAGGCGAGGATCTCCTCGTAGTCGGCCCTGTCCTTCCCCGCGGCTCCCTCCAGCCAGAGAGCGAAGCGTTCATGGAGGTTGGCTCGGAGTTGTTTCGGCACCGCTTCGTAGGCGGCGTCCCGAATAAGCATATGGACGAAACGGAACCCATCGTCACCCACGAACAGTGACTGATCCGGCCGGATGAAATCTTTTCTGGCGAGCGAGATCAGACTGGCCGCGACGTTGGCTCGAGCCTCCTCGCCCAATAGCTCGACCACCGCACCCCGGTGGAAGGTCCGCCCCTCGATCGCCGCGCGCTCAATAACCGCCCGATCCGCGGGCTCGAGCCGGTCGATTCGGGCGGCGAGCAGCGCGTGGATGGTCGGCGGGACCACAATCGCGCCGTCGCTAGGGTCGACGTCGGCGTTGAGGGCAAGCAGTTGCTCGATGAAGAGCGGATTCCCCTCGGCGGCTTCGGCGACGCGAGCACGGGCGGCCGAGGAAAACTTCTGGGTGCTTAGCCGCTCGATGAGCGTGGTGGCATCGCTCTCGGAAATCGGCTGCAGCTGGATCAACGACGCGTTGAGCCTCGGCACCGCCCAGGACGGGCGGGATTCGAGGAGTTCGGCACGTGCGACGCAAAGCGAGAGGATCGGTGCGTTGGAGGAGAACTCGATCATGTACTCCAACAGATCGAGAAGCGTCGGTTCGGCCCAATGGATGTCGTCGACCACGATGATCAACGGCTTTTCCCGCGCCATGGCTTCGAACAGTTTGCGAAAGGCCCAAAAAATCTCCGCGGGTGATCCAGGAGACTCCGCGCTGCCGATCGCGGCCGCGATCCGCTCGGTCACCATACCGGCGTCGTGCCCCACCAATGCCTTGATGGCGCCCGGCAGGTTGCCGGCGCCGACGTCATTTACGATCTCGGCGAGCGGCCAGAACGTGATGCCTTCGCCGTAGGGGAGGCAATGGCCGGAAACGACCCGAGTGCCCAGCCCGACCGCCTCCGTGAATTCCCCGACAAGGCGTGACTTCCCGATACCCGGAGGGCCGACGATCGTGGCCAGAACGCAAGTGCGCTCATCGGTTGCGCGCTCCAGGGCGCGCCTTAGCGCGAGCAATTCCTCCGTGCGGCCGAGAAACGGACTGTTGCTGCGGCCGCGGGGCGTGGCGACCCTCGACTTCACATCGATGAGGCGCCAAGCAGGAAGCGCTTCACTCTTTCCCTTCACTGTCAGGGGTGCGATCGGCTCGGCGTCAATCGCCTCGCGGGCGAGAGACCAGGTTCGCTCACCCAGTAAGACCTCGTCAGGTGCGGCGGCCTGCTCGAGTCGCGCCGCCACGTTCACCGTATCGCCCAGGACGAGGTTCTGATCGCGAGATGGATCACCGGCTACGACCTCACCGGTGTTGATCCCGGTGCGCACCCTTAGCCGAACGTGCCACCGGCGATCGATTTCCTCGTTGAGCACGCGGAGGCGCTCGCCCATTTCCACGACGGCCCGGACGGCGCGCAGTGCGTCGTCTTCGTGGACTGCTGGGACCCCGAACACTGCCATGATCGCGTCGCCGATGAATTTCTGAACGGTTCCTCCGTGCCGTTGGAGAACCGCTTGCATCTCCCCAAAGTAGCGCGACATGAGGTGCCGAATCGATTCGGGATCGAGGCGCTCGCCCAGCTCGGTGGAGCCAACCAAATCGGAGAAAACCACAGTTACCGTTTTCCGCGCTTCTCGCTCGCCGGCCGCCGCCAACGAGGCACCGCACGCAAGGCAGAATTTCGCCCCACTGGGGTTCTCTTGGCCACACTGCGGGCAGACAGCCATCCGGCCTCTATGTTGGCTGATTAGTCGCAGGGGGCCAAGTGGCGGAGCGGGCGAGATTCGAACTCGCGAACGGGGTACGCCCGTTACGGCATTTCCAGTGCCGCGCCCTCGACCAGACTAGGCGACCGCTCCGCAGCGAGTCGATTCTATCCGCCGTCCCTTTTGCCCGAGCGTCGCCCCTTGCCGGACGGCCGGCCCTCGAGGTTGAAGGCGGCGTTGATCACCGAGAGGTGCGTTAGCGCCTGGGGAAAGTTGCCCAGCAGCTCTCCCGTGTCTGGATCGAATTCCTCGGCAAATAGCCCGAGGTCGTTCGCGGTTTCGGTCACGCGGCTGAAGAGCGCCTCCGCCTCATCGAGCCGGCCCATCTGGGCCAGCACGTTGACCAGCCAGAGCGTGCATATGATGAAGACACCCTCCGGCTCGTGAAACTCCGATCGTTCGGGGACGTAACGATAGAGGAAGCCCTTGTTGCTCAGCTTCTCCTGCAGCACCTTGACCGTCGACACCACCCGAGGATCTGTGACCGGGAGCATCTCGTACATCGCCACCGCCAGGGCGGTGGCATCGAGCTCCTTCGAGCCCAGCGCCTGCGTAAAGGCACCGATCTCGGAGTCATACCCGAGCTCAAGGACCTGGCGCTTGATGAGATCTCGAGTTCGCCTGACGGCTGTCTTGCGAGCTTTTCCCATCCGCAAGGGACGGTCGAGCTTGAGGGCTCGGTCGAGCCCAACCCAGAGCATCACCTGGGAGTAGAGGTAGCGGCGCGGCCGGCGTCGCGATTCCCAGATGCCGGAGTCTTCCAGCTGCCAATGTTCGAGGATGTAATCCACGACCTCGAGCAGGATCTCTCGGCGGGGCTTGGGCAGATGCTTCCTCGATTGCCAGGCCGTGTACGCGGTTTGGATCAGTTCACCGTAGATGTCGAGCTGCACCTGTTCAGCGGCGGCGTTGCCGATGCGAACGGGCTTTGATCCGCGGTATCCCTCCAGCTCGTCGATGACGTACTCGGGAACGCGATCTTCGCCATCGACCGTGTACATGATCTGGAAGTGCTCGGGATGACGATCATGCGCCAGCCGCACCCAGCGCAGGAACCCGTCAACCTCATCCTCAAATCCCAGCTGGTGGAGGGCGTTGACCAGATCGGCGGTGTCGCGGATCCAGGTATATCGATAGTCCCAGTTGAGCGAACCACCCAGGCTCTCCGGCAAGGAGGTCGTGGGCGCCGCAACGAAGGCGCCGGTTGGGAGGTACTGCATCAGCTTCAGCGCCAGCGCCGATCGGTGGAGCGGCTCGTCGAACCGTCCGCGGTAGGTCGACGAGCGAAGCCAGGCGACCCAGTAGTCATCGGTCTGATGCAGATAGGTGTGGGTCTCGTCCAACGATATCGGCGTCGGAGGCTTGCGACCCCGCTCCGTGTAATGGAGGAGCACGGCAGCGCGGTGCCCCGGCATGACCCGCCCGGTCACAACGGCTGCACCATCGGCCAGTTCGAGCGGTGCCTCGTCTGGATATTGGAGGAAGACCCTGCCGTCCCCGCCTTCAGCCATGAGCATTCCTGGCCGGACTGGGGTGAGCACCGGCAGCTGTCGACCGTAATCGAATCGCGGCTTGAACGTGAGTCGCCAGTCGGTCGACCCGGCGATCGGCTGCATCATGCGGATCAAGCGCAGCGACTCCGGTGGTCTCAGTCGCTTGTTCTTGACGGCAATCGGCATCCAGTCGACCACCCGCATGCGCGCATGGTCGCTGCTCCACACAGTCTGGATTACGTTCGAGTCACGGCGGTATTGCCGGTACGCGAGCGCTTCGCCGGGCGGGCGCAGCTGAAGGTACCCGCCCTTCTCCGAGTCGAGCAGCCGGCCGAAGATCCACGGACTATCGAAGCGCGGCAGACACATCCAGTCGATGGAGCCGTGCTTGCTCAGCAGCGCGGCGGAGCGCAGGTCGCCGATCATCCCGTAGTCGCCGATCGGCGGGTACCGGACGTCGTCGACCCTCACTTGCGGCGGGTGCGGACCTGGCGCGGACCGCGTACCTCGGGCGGTTGGTTTCGCACCCATACGTTGAGGAGAACAGCCGCCCACATGCGGTACGGGCGCCACGCCTCGGCGCGCTTCAGAACGGCCGCACGATCCGGACGCTCGGCGAGTCGGTAAAGCAGCTGGATCGCCCGCGGGGTCAGATCATCATCCGTGATCGCGTCCACCAGGCCGGCGCCGCGCATCAAGATGCCTTGCGCGAAGAACTCGCCGATTCCCGGTAGGGTTCGTAACTGCGTCAAGGCGTCGGGCTCCGGCAGCGACCGGAGCCGCGCCCGATCCAGCATCCCTTCGAGTGCGGCACGGGCCACGTGGTGCAGGCGATCGATCTTCACCCCCGCCACGCCCGGAAAGCCTTCGAGCCGTAGCAACGCTCGGGGGTCGGGAAACGCCTTGAAGGCGGTGCCCTCAACCTCAATCGATGCACCATGTTCCTCCGCCATTCGCTGCCGGATGCGGCGCGTCTGAAGGATCGTGATGCGGTGGCCGATGATGAAGGCACACGCCGCCTCATACGGCGAATGAAAGAGCACCGGCCGCAGATTGTGGTACTCGGACTGCAGCCGGCCGATGACCGGGTCGCGGCGTCC
>DATBYU010000078.1:0-4858 GCA_036513555.1 Candidatus Dormiibacterota bacterium
CCCAGTTCGCCAATTCGACTGAACTGGGGGTAGGAACGGCTTGTCGCTGCTCGAACGTATTCAAAAGTCCCAGGGCGACCCCGGGGCCCCCACACCTCCAAAGCCGCCGGCAAAAGCCGCGCAGCCTCCGGCCGCGCCTCCGCAGGCCCCACAGGCACCCGTGGCTCCTCCAGCCAAGCCGGCCCCGACATGGCAGCCAGCCGCCCCACCGGCCCGGTCGGCCCCCACCGGGCCAGCCTCCAGGCCAATCTCAACGGTTCATGCCACCCCGACTCCCGCGGCGCCTCGCCCGCCGGCGGCCCCCGCTCCAAGCCCAGCACCCGCGAACACGCTGGCGGACCGGGTGGCGGCTAAGGAGCCGGTCGCCCCGGTTGACGCCCGACCGGCGCCCGCCAACGCCAACCTGAACGACTTGCCGGAAGCCGAGCGGCTGCACCGGATCAAGGCCGCGGTCCACGACCGGATCATCGGCGAGCTGGGCGAGCGCGCCAATGAGCTCGACCAGGAAGCGATCAGTCAGCGGGCCACCGAGGTGCTCGATGCCTATCTGAGTGCCCGCCGGGTCACGATAACCACCCAGACCCGGGCGCAACTGCTCGCCGCGCTGCTGGCCGACATCCTCGGCTTCGGCCCCCTGGAAGTGCTGCTCGCCGACGAGGCGATCTCGGACATCATGGTCAACGGCCCGAACAAGGTCTACATCGAGCGCGGCAACAAGATGATGCGGGCGGCGATCAAATTCGACAGCGACGCCCACCTGATGCAGATCATCTCCCGCATCGTCACTGGCGTTGGTCGCCGCGTCGATGAAAGCTCGCCAATGGTCGACGCCCGCCTTCCCGATGGCTCCCGCGTCAACGTGATCATCCCGCCGCTGGCCGTCAAGGGTGCGGCGGTGACCATCCGTAAGATGCGCAGGGACCCGCTCCAGATCGGAGACCTGATCAAGAACAACACTTTGACCGAGGAGATGGCGGCGTTCCTCAAGGCCTGCGTCAATGCACGCATGAACATCGTGGTCGCCGGCGGTGGTTCCTCCGGAAAGACCACCACCTTGAACGTGCTCTCCAGCTTCATCCCCGGCGACGAGCGCATCATCACCATCGAAGATGCGGCGGAGTTGCAGCTGCGCCAGGTTCACGTCATCAACCTGGAGTCACGGCCGACGAACGTGGAAGGCAAAGGTGGGGTAAGCATCCGCGACCTCGTCATCAACACCCTCCGAATGCGGCCCGATCGGATCGTCGTCGGTGAAGTCCGTAGCGGCGAGGCGCTGGACATGCTCCAGGCCATGAACACCGGTCACGATGGCTCGCTGACCACCGTCCACTCGAACACGCCTCGAGACACCATCTCGCGACTCGAGACCCTCGTCCTGATGGCCGGCATGGAACTCCCGTCCCGCGCTATCCGGGAGCAGATCGCGTCGGCGATCAACATCATCATCCAGCAGAACCGCCTGCGGGATGGCTCGCGCAAGATCACCTACATCTCCGAGGTGACCGGGATCGAGGGAGATCAGATCTCGCTCCAGGACATCTTCGTCTACAAGCAGTCGGGATACGAGAACGGCAAGGTAACCGGGATGCTGACCGCCACGGGAGCGATCCCGCGGATCATGGAGACACTCGAGTCGACCGGCAACGCCGTTCCGCTGAGCTATTTCGATCCTCACCCGGACAGCGGCTTCGTCCGACCGAAGCGGCTGCACGTCGTCCCCAACGCCGCCTGACCGGGCGACCTGTGACGTGCGACATAGCGGGAAGCCGCGGATAGCTCCAACCTAAACTCGTCAGAGCCAGTTGGAGGACTTAGATCATGGGCAACGTGCCGTCGTTCGTCGAGATCTCGTTCCGTTGGTATGGATTCTCAGACGTGCTGGAAGGGCTTCGCGACGACAGCGCTTCCCGCTCGCCCTGGTCGCACAAGGCGATGGTTAGCCGGCTCGAGCTCGAGCGCGATCTAAGGGAGGAGCCTGCGGCCGCCTGACCCAGGATTTCCGAACAAATAGCTCGCGTCCGATGGCGACTATATTCAGCCTATGCCGGCCAAAGAGGCCACACCGTTTTCGGAGGCGCTCGACCGGCGGGTCGACGAGGGCGCACTCGGAACGCTCTACGAGAAACTGCCCGACAACCAGGTTCGCTGCTACGCCTGCGCCCACCGCTGCCTGATCAAGGACGGCCTTCGCGGCATTTGCAAGGTTCGATACAACCGCGGCGGCACGCTGATGGTGCCCCGGGGGTACGTGGGCGCGCTGCAGTGCGATCCGATCGAGAAGAAGCCGTTCTTTCACGCCTTTCCAGGGACCGATGCGCTCACCTTCGGCATGCTCGGATGTGACCTGCATTGCTCTTATTGCCAGAACTGGGTCACCTCGCAGGCGCTGCGCGACCCTGGTGCCCTCACCGAGCCGATGGACGTCTCACCCCAGCAGCTGGTCGACATCGCGCAGCGGCAGGGCGCCACTGTGGTCGCCACCTCGTACAACGAACCGCTGATCACCTCCGAGTGGGCGGTCGAGGTTTTCACGGCAGCGCGGCCGCGCGGGTTTACGACCGCGTATATCTCCAACGGCAACGCCACCAGGGAGGTCCTCGAGTACATCCGTCCCTGGACCGACCTCTACAAGATCGACCTCAAGTCGTTCCGCGACAAGAACTACCGGTCGCTGGGCGGCAAGCTGGAGAACATCGTCAACGGCATCCAGATGGTGCACGAAATGGGCTTCTGGTTGGAGATCGTGACCCTGATCATTCCGGGCTTCAACGACAGCGACGAGGAGCTGGGTGACATCGCACGGTTCCTCAGCGGCCTGTCGCCGAGCATCCCCTGGCACGTCACCGCCTTCCACAAGGACTACAGGATGCAGGATCCGGACAACACCGGGCCGGATACCCTGCTGCGGGCCGCCCGCATCGGCGAGGCGGCCGGTCTCCAATACATCTACGCCGGCAACCTGCCGGGCAGGGTTGGCCGCTACGAGGACACCCGGTGCCCCCGCTGCCAGACCACCTTGATCCGGCGGATCGGCTACCGAATCCTCGACGACCGGCTGTCCGACCGCGGAAGCTGCTTCAACTGCCGGCAGCCAATTCCCGGAGTCTGGCGGACTACAATCAACGCTGGTCGTGCGAACTGAACTCAGCCGCCGGGAGTTTTCCTGGGTCCTCGGCGGCCCCCAGGGTGGGGGAATCAATGCCTCGGCGGAGATCTATGCCAAGGCGCTAAGCCATGGCGGTCTTCACGTTTTCGCCAACATCGAGTTCCACTCGAACATCATGGGCAAGCACAGCTACTACCGGGTCACGGCAGCCCCGGTTCCCGTCCATTCGCACGTCGACGAGATCCACATGCTGGTCGCGCTGGACCAGGAATCCCTCTTCGGCGATGCCCCTGAACGCAAGCACTATCCCAGCCATACGGGTCATGTCCACCAGGTGGCGCGTGGCGGTGGCGTCATCTACGACGCCGACTTGAAAATCGACCCGGGCCAATTCGGCCGCGACGACATCAACCTCTATCCGATCCCCTTCTTCGAGGTCCTGGAAGAGGCCCTCAAAGAAGTGGGGAAGGGCGGCCAGTCGCGGAAATACATCGTCATGCGCAACACCGTCGCCCTGGGGGCCTCGATCGGCATCTCCGGTTACGACGAAGAGCTGCTCTTTACCGCCATCCGCAACGAGTTCAAGGGCCGCAAGGCGGAAGCCGCCGAAATGAACGTCGCGGCGGTGCGGGCGGCGGCCGCCTACGCCCGCAGCCACTTCACCGCCAAGCCGGAACGCCGGCTGTTGCCCGTCCCCGAGGAACAACGCAAGCACCGGATGCTGATCAAAGGGTTCCAGGCGGTGGGCATCGCCAAACTGAAAGCGGGTCTCGGCATGCAGACCTACTACCCGATCAGCCCGGCGACCGACGAGAGTGTCTACCTGGAGCAGAAGGGGCCGCAGTATCAGTGCACCGTCGTCCAGTGCGAGGACGAGATCTCCAGCATCAACATGGCGATCGGTGCGGCGCACATGGGGGTGCGGGCCGCCACCTCGACCGCTGGCCCGGGGTTTGCCCTGATGTCCGAGGGGTTCGGCTTTGCCGCCATCACGGAGGCTCCCGGCCCGGTGGTCTTTCTCTGGCAGCGCGGCGGGCCGAGCACCGGCCTTCCCACGCGAACCGAGCAGGCGGACCTGCAATTCGCGCTGCATCCCGCGCACGGCGACTTCCCGCATATCGTCGTTGCGCCAGGCGACATCGACGAATCCTTCGTGGACAGTTTCGAGAGCTTCAACTGGGCGGATCGCTACCAGATGCCGGTCGTCGTGCTCCTCGAGAAGTTCCTGGCCTCATCGATGTTCACCAACGACGGCATCGACATGAGCAAGCTCAAGATCGATCGGGGACTCCTCTATCAACCGCAGGAGCCTGATGGCGATGGTTACCGCCGGCATGCCCTCACCGCCGACGGCATCAGTCCGCGGGCGGTGCCCGGCACGCCCGGTGCCATCTTCTCGACCACCAGCGACGAGCATGACCCGGAGGGTCACATCACTGAAGGTATCGAGAACCGGATTGCCATGATGCGAAAGCGCATGGCGAAACTCGAGACCGCGGCCCGCGAGATTCCGGCGTCCTCGAAGTTCACCCTCCACGGTCCACGCCAGGCCGATCTTACGCTGGTGGCGTGGGGTGCGACCAAGGGTGCCATCCTGGATGCCATGGGGGAGCTGGAGACCGACGGCCGCACCGTCAACTTCCTACAGATCCGCCTGATGCGCCCATTCCCGGCCGATGCAGTGGCGGGCATCCTGCGCAGCGCTCGGTTGACGGTGCTGATCGAAAACAATTACTCGGCGCAGCTCGGCGC
>DATBYU010000079.1:0-4786 GCA_036513555.1 Candidatus Dormiibacterota bacterium
CGCCGCGGCTCGAATCGCCAAGCAACTCAAGACCAACATCAGCGGCGCCACCGCCGCCGAGCTCGAGGCACTCGATTCGATGGGGAAGGAAGGTGACTGGCAGATCGGCGGCCGGACCGTCCATCTAACGAACCTCGACAAACTGCTCTTCCCGGAGGACCGCTACTCTAAGCGCGACCTGATCCGCTACTACGTCCAGGTGGCGCCGGTCATGATCCCTCACTACAAAGACCGGCCGCTCTCCATGAACCCGCATCCCGACGGCATCCACGGCAAGAGCTACTGGGTGAAGGACAAACCGGGTTACGCGCCGGAGTGGATCCCCACCTTCCGCTACCAGGACCAGAAAAGCCTCAAGGACTGGATCCTCATCGAGGAAGTGGCGACGCTCGCCTGGCTCGCCAACCACGCGGTGATCGACATGCATCCCTGGTACTCGCGGGTGGACAAACCGGAGTACCCCGATTGGTCCGTGGTCGACCTCGATCCCGCCGAGGGCGCGACCTTCAAGGACGTCGTTGCCGTGGCAAAAGTGGTGAAAACCGCGCTGGACCACCTTAAGCTGACCGCCCTCTTGAAGACGACCGGCCAGAGCGGACTCCATATCTACATCCCGATCGAGCGGCGCTACACCCTGGACGAAAGCCGCGGCTTCGTCGCCACGCTAGCGCACATGATCGCCGAGCTGATGCCCGACAAGGTCACGGAGGTCTGGGAGGTGAAGCGCCGTACCGGCAAGATCCGGATCGACTATACGCAAAATGTGATGAACAAGACCCTGGCCGGCCCCTACTCGGTCCGCCCCGCGCTGCGGGCACCCGTTTCCACCCCCATCGCCTGGAAAGAGCTCGACGATCCGCGGCTGCGTCCCGACAAATGGACGATCCAAACTCTTGGCGATCGTTTGCTCGAGGTCGGCGACCTATTCCACGACGCCCTGACGCTGCGGCAACGTCTGCCCGCCCTCTGACTGATGGCTCAACGTCCACCGATACCGGAAGATCTCCCCGCCCTCCAGCGATTTCTCGACGCCTGGATCAAACAGCGGGGCGGTTACTGGTCGCCGCTGTCGCAGTACGCACGCCTGGCCGAAGAGGTTGGCGAGCTTGGGCGTGAGCTGAACTTCCGGTTCGGCGACAAGGCTAGGGCGCCCAAGGACGCCGGTGGGTCGATCGCGGATGAGCTCGGTGATGTCCTGTTTATCGTCGTGCTGCTGGCCAATGACCTGGGCATCGACCTTGCCTCCGCGCTCGATGCGACGCTCGAAAAGTACGAGAAGCGGACGCAAGCGTGAGATCCTGCACCACTTTTCCACAGGGACTTATGCACCGTCTGTTAGCTCATGGTGGAAAAAGACCCGCAACAAACGTTCCGTCTGGACGAGTTCAGGCTGTGGACGTAAGTTATGTCCCTCTCGACTTCAGCCGGGTGTCTCTGGGGAAGGGCATCCAAATTGCAAACGTTTGTTGAAAAGCCGTTCTTGACACCGCCGGAGGGCGGCGGTATGATGCGGCAAACCTATATATTGTGCTGGATCGGATCGTCAAGCCCCATATTTAGGGGGAGGTAGGCGAACCAAGGCTCACGCGGAAAGGGGAAGTACCGGCGGCGGCAGACGCCGGACGGCGCGCAGTGTGCCGGCGCTCGTTTGTGAGCTAGGGGGAGACCATGCTCAGGAACACGCTCAGGATGATCAACCAGCAGGATCAGTGGTTCAACCAGTTGCGGCGCGAGGAATCGGCGCGCCGGACCCTTCGCTATTCGCTCTACCAGGCGCTCGAGCAGGTGGAACGCTTGCTCGAGAGCGACATGATGGAAGTACCGATCGAGATGCAGGCGCGCCTCCGCCAAATCGTTGAGGCGGTCGATTCGCAGCTCGCCTACCGCATGGACCAATCGGGCCCGAGCGCCCTCGACATTCAGGACATCATTTTCGAGGCGCAGGACCGCCTCATCAAGCAGGTCCGCACCTAATAGCCTTCTAACCTCGAACGCCTCGCCTCCTGCAGTGACGCCCGGGAGTTATCCCGGGTGTCATTGCGTCTGGACCCCAAAAGGATTACAACCTCCTCATGGCCGGTCGGCTTGAAACCTGGGACCTCTGGCTTCCTGGCCCCGGCGCAACGGGCCTCCCCTTCGCCCGCTCGAGGGTCAACCCGGATGACGCCGGCGATCGCGTCCTGGTCCATGCCGCGCCGCAGAGACTCCAGGTCGTTGTCACCGATGCAGCCGGACAGATCGTTGCCAGAAGCGATCGCCTGGAACGCCATCAGCCGGGGCCGATGAGCTTCCTGTTGCGGCACGGAGCAACGATCACGCTTGAGGATGGTTGGCCGACAGCGGCCGACATCGGCCGGGTCGTATTGCTCCCCGGCGGCGAAGCGGGAATTCTGAAGAGCTGGTGGAACGCCGACGACCGAAAGGAATGGCGCTGGCAGCTCGAGTTCTTCAACCAAATCCGCAGCTAAGGGTCGGCGACCGGGATGCCCGTCGCGCATAACTGACACTCCAATGGCGGCCAGGTCCGCAGTGGAAGATCAGCGAGGCGCTCGAAGGGTAGGTGCCTGGCGGCGGCGAACTCTGGTCCTCCTCGCCCCATTGCGAGAAGCGCGCCGATAACGACCGGGGTGGCGTCGCACCCCTCGAGGTCGGCAACGGTGGCGCGCACGGCGGAGCCCATGCTGATCGCGTCGTCGACAATCGCGACCCGCTTGCCGCGGAGCGCAGCCCGCAACGCCGGCGGAACCCGGTAGTCGACCGGGAAGAGGCCAGGTCGTTGACTGAGGCTCCGTTCCGCGAAGGCGAACTCCACGCCGAGCTCTAAAGCCATCAGCTCGGCGAGGAACGCCCCGCCGTTCAACGGTCCGCAAACCGTGTCGACCCCATGGATCGCGACCCGTCTGGCGAGCTCCGTGACGAATGGCCGCAACGCCGCCGGGCGCGTAACGAGCTGATCGAGCTCCAGCCAGAGGTCAGTGTGATGACCAGACTCCAGCCGAAAGTGTCCGGTCCTGGATCCAACCAGCGTGAGGAGGTCGGGCGATGGCTGGCTGCGCGTAGAAGGAGACTACGCCTGCACGAAGTAGGAGCGGCAGGCTAGGTCGATGAGATCCGGGTCGAGCCGCGGTGGCCGCCCCAGAAAGTACGCCACCTCGTCGAGCTGGTTGAGAATGTCGCGCGGCTGGCAACCGCGGTAGGGGCGCTTGAAGGGCTTGTAGTAGCGGTCGAGCACGTAGTTGTAGCCCGTCTCGTTGAAGACGATCTCGAACTCCTTGCAGGCCCGCTCGAAGATCTGGCGGAATTCCGCCGGCGTCGGGTCGGGAACGTGGATCTTGTAACGGACGCGCCGGAGAAATGCCTCGTCGACCAGCGACCCGGGCTCGAGGTTGGTGCTGAAGACGACCATCGCCTCGAAGGGCGCGCCGACTGCCATCCCGGCGCCAGCCAGCGTCAGGTAGTCGATGCGTCGTTCCAGGGCGACGATCAGCCGGTTCAGGAGGGCCCGCGGTGACGAGTCCTGGCGGCCGAAGTCGTCAAGCAGGAAGATGCCACCGTTGGCTTTGAGGTGAATCGGCGCTTCGTAGTAGCGCATCAAAGGATCGAAGGATGGCGACAGCTGCGCGGTTGTCAGCTCGCCGCCGGCCTTGACGAACGGCCGCTTCACGCAGACCCAGCGGGTGTCGAAGTTCATCGGCAGCTGCCGGTTGACCCGCTGGTGGTGCAGTGGATCGTAGAGCCGCATGACCTGGCCCTCGATGTCGATCGCATAGGGAATGTAGATCGGTTCCCCGAGCAGCTCGGCGCAGGCCTCGGCAATCGTCGTCTTGCCATTTCCGGGCGCCCCGTAGAGGAAGAGCGGTGCCCGGGCGTTGACGGGTGGCCCGAGCTGCACCAGCAGGTCGGGGCTCAGGGTCAGGTGCTGGAGCGCGCGGGTCAACCAGGCCGCCGTTACGTCCGCCTGGCTTACCTGGGCGCGGACCGACTCCTCGTACTGCGCAAAGGGAACCGGCGCCGGCCCGATGTAGTGGTCGCGGGCCAGGACGTCGCGAGCCCGCAGGCGACCCGGGTCGCTGATCAGGTAACCGAGCGACTCGCCGAAGTCGTGGCTCATCGCCGGCCCCGCCATCCGCCCGATGGTCTGAACCCAGCCCTGCTCGACCAGGCTCTGGATGGCCGGCGTCACCGTCTGGTACGGCAGGCAGGTGGCCGCCGCCCAGTCCTTGGCCGACAGCGGCGACTTGAAGTAGATGTGCTTGAGAAGGAGGTCGGCCAGCCGCGCCACTGGCAGTCCAGAATCTTCGATCCGGGCTGGCGCGAGGGGCACAAACTCAGGGCTGGTCGCTTGTGGCGGCGGCTGAATGGCCATAGAAAGAGATCCGCCGAGGCGGCTCTCCAGAGCAACCTGCCGCCAGCGGAGTTTCTTGCTGGCCCGGACTCAGGCTTCGAGCGCCGGGCGCACCCCGAAATAGCGTTCGACGCTCAGCCCGTGGCGCTCCAGCTCCGCCCGGGCCAGGGGCTCGAAGCGACGTAGGTACCAGTCCTCGGCGGGGTTTCTCGAGTACTCCAACAGGCGGTTGTAGGGCATGGTGTAGATGGCGCGGCCGGCCAGGATCTCGAGCATCTGGGGCGCCAGCTCGGGGCGGGCAAGGGCCCGGCGGAGCGTCACGTGCACCCCTCGCATGTCATAGATCAGCCGGACCCGCCGCGGCACAAAGATCCAGAGACCAAAGAAGAGCGGGATGGCGGTCACCATGATCGCGAGGATCAGCGCCAGCAGGTGGACGCC
>DATBYU010000080.1:0-11183 GCA_036513555.1 Candidatus Dormiibacterota bacterium
AGGCACGGACGAGGTCGAGATAACAGACGACCTGCTGAAGGCGATCGTGTCGGACTACACGCGCGAGGCCGGCGTCCGCCAGCTCGAGCGGGAGCTCGGCAAGCTGCTGCGCAAGACGGCGACGAGCATCGTCTCCGGCAAGCGGGAGGCACCTGTGACCGTCGACGTCGAGGTGGTCCGTGACGCGCTCGGCCGGCAGCGCTTCTACCAGGAGTCGGCAGAGCGCACCGCAGTCCCGGGTGTCGCGACCGGCCTCGCAGTCACCGGCACGGGCGGCGATGTGCTGTTCGTCGAGGCAACCTCGATGAAGGGCAAGCACGAGCTCGTGCTCACCGGCCAGCTGGGCGACGTGATGAAGGAGTCGGCGCAGATCGGACTGTCCTACGTCCGCTCGCACACGACCGAGCTCGGCATCGCGCCCGGCTTTGAAGAGAAGGCGATCCACGTCCACGTTCCGGCCGGCGCTGTGCCGAAGGACGGGCCGTCGGCTGGCGTCACGATGGTGACAGCGCTGGTCAGCCTGTTCAGCGGGCGACCGGTGCGACCGACCGTGGGTATGACCGGCGAGGTCACGCTGCAGGGCAAGGTGCTGCCGATCGGCGGCGTCAAGCAGAAGCTGCTGGCCGCGCACCGCGCCGGGCTGACCGAAGTCATCCTGCCGTATCGCAATGAGGCCGACCTCGATGATCTGCCGCAGAGCGTGCGAGACGCAATGACGATCCACCTCGCCAAGGACGTCCGCCAGGTGCTCGACTGGGCCCTGGAACCGAAGAGCGAGACACTCACGCAGGCCGCCTAACAGGGCTCGCATGAGCCGGGCCTTTGTCAAGGAAGGCGATTCGACAGCGAGCGGATCCCTGGTAGATCGGTTCTACCAGGGATTGCTCGATCTCAGCGATCCGGCCAGAGCCCTGGTCGGCAAGCGGCAGCAGCAGGCCTGGACAACATCGCAGTCGAACATTGAGGCCGCCCGCCACCAGGCGCTGGTCGCCCTCGGCGCCGAGTCCTATCGTGAGATCTTCGATGCCGCCGCGGAGCGTGCGGGAGATCCACCACAGAGTCCGACCTGGTGGGCCGTCGGCGATGCGGCAACCGGCCTCGCGGCGCGCCGACACTTAGATTCGGATCAGTTTGCGGTTCTAGTCGGACCGCTTGGGGTCGCACTCCCCTGGCTCAAGGACGCGGCGAGCCAGAGCTAACCGGGCGACGTCAATCAGCCGGAGCAGGTGATGAGTTGACGGTCGCTAGCTCAGGTCGTGCTCTGGGCTGCCCTGACGAAGCCCTGGAACAACCGACGTACCCATGGGAGCTCGTCGATCTCCTCGGGGTGCCACTGGACAGCGATGAGAAAGCGGCGATCCGCCGATTCGAGTGCTTCAATCACGCCGTCTTCGGACGTCGCCGTGGCCTTGAGCGGGGCGGCGACGACCTTGACCGCCTGGTGGTGCAGGCTGTTGACCTCGATGCTGGTCTCATCGATCAGCTGCGCCAGCCGTGAGGATGGTTCCAGGCGCACCCGATGGAGCAGGGCATTCCGCGCCCGGCCGTCGGCGTCCGAATGTTCGACCGTCGTGACGCCCTGGTGGCGCAGGTCCTGGTAGAGGCTGCCACCGAGGGCGACGTTCAGCAGCTGCTGACCGCGGCAAATGCCGAGCGTGGGCAGGTCATCGGCAAACGCCCAGCGCGCCAGCGTCAGCTCGGTCCGATCCCGCGACGGCTCGACGACATTGAGGTTGTCGATCGGCTCCTCGCCGTACTCCTGGGGCGCGACGTCCGCGCCGCCCGGAAAGACGATCCCATCGAGCCGGTCGTAGATCGCGCGCAGCCGATCCTCGTCATCCAGGATCGGGATCAGCACCGGCGCGCAGCCTGCCGCCGTAAGGGCCCGCACGTAACTCTGGTTGATACCGAAGCGCGGCGGCTTCGGTCCTGGCGGGATCGCCAGCGTAGGCAGGCCGATCAGCGGGAAACGGCTCAACTCGTGAACGTAAAAGCCTTCAGGTGAAGTGCGGGCACCCGCGAGGCGCCGATAAACTCTCCGATCTGCAGCTTGGTTGTCTTGCCGGCCGCGAGTGTTCCCTCGAGCGCTTCCAACATGCTCTGCGTGAAGCGAAGATCTTTTACCGGTCGTGTGACCTTGCCGTTTTCTATGAGGAACGTACCGTCACGAGTCATCCCGGTGATGATCGACAGCTTCGGGTGCACGATGCGCACGTACCAGAACCGGGTGACCCAGATGCCGCGCTTGATGCCCGAGATGAGATCCGGCTTGGCGACCGAGCCCGGCTGCATAAAGAGATTGACGGCGTATGGACCTTCGGTGTTCGGCGCCGGCAGGCCATGGCCCGTGGACTGGCGGCCTTCTTGGGTCGCCGTCATCATGTCGTACACGACACCGCTGGCGACACCGTTCTTGATCAGGTCGACATGTTGCTTGGGCACGCCTTCGAAATCGAAGGGCGCCGGAAGGCCTGACGCGTCGAGGCCATCATCCCAGATGGTGATCCCCTCACCCGTGATGCGCTCGCCCAGCCGCATGAAGCTGCGATCTTCCTCCACCGCGAGCGCGCTGAACCCGGTGAAGCTCATGAACTCGAGCATCTCGGCCACGGCGTACTCTTCGAGCACGACCTCGTAGACGCCCGGATCGATGGGTTGGGCATTCTGGTTGCGCTGCGCCTTGTCGATGACCTCGTCGGCCACCTCATTCTTATCGATGTCCTTCACGTCGATGGCACCGCGATCCGCATAGCCCGAGCCGGCCTCCCCCATGACAACGGAATTGATTGTTGCTTCGGTCGAGCGATGATGGTGATAGACACCGAGCGAGTTGGCAATGGCGAACTGCTCGGCCCCGGTGCTGAACGCACCGAACGCCTTGAGCCCGGCTCGTTTCGCTTTGGCGCAGATCGCCTCGACGAAATCCGCGCGCTCCTCCGGCGTCGCGGCGGCGGTCGCGTCCGACCAGGCCTCGACCGGCTGGCTTTTCCCCGGCCCCGGCATGGGCACGACCTCCCCTTTTGACTGCAGGTCGGCGATGGCGATGGCTCGCTTGAGGACATCGGCCGCGGCCTTCTCGTTCATCTGGTTGATCGAGGCCACCCCGGTCTTGCCGTCCTTGACCACCCTGACCCGCACGCTGACGTCGCGCTCGGCGACGTTCTGGTGGATGCCGTTGTTGGCGAAGCGGGTCAGTGCACTGTCCCACTCGGTGACCATGACCTCGGTCTGCGCCGCGGGCGACGCCTGCAGCAACTTGTCGATGAAGGACTTGATCTCACCCTGTTCGGTCAGTCGCGCGGTTTCCATGCTTTTCATTTCAGGATGCCGACCTTGACGTGCTGGAAGCGCGCCGGCGCCGCCCCGTGCGCGACGTGCGCGGTCTGCGGCGGCTGCCCTTTGCCGCAGTTGGCCAGCCCCCAAACGGACCATTCATTGCGACCGGCGACCGCGTCGCAGGAGTTCCAGAACTCCGGTGTGATGCCGGCATAGGTCGCGTTCTTGACCAGCCGGCCCCGCTTGCCGTTGACGATCTCGTAGGCCAGCTGGGTGCCGAACTGGAAATTGAGCCGCTTGTCGTCGATGCTCCAGCTGCGGTTGGTCTCCATGTAGACGCCGTCTTTCGTCTCGGCAATCATCCGCTCGAGCGAGGAGTCGCCCGGCTGCAGGTTGACGTTCGTCATGCGAATGAGGGGTATCCGGTTCCAGCCGTCGGCACGCATCGTGCCATTGCTCTGCTGGCCGAGAACGCTCGCGGTCTCCCGTGAAGTCAGGTAGCCGACGAACAAACCCTCTTTGATCAGGAACGATTGCTGGGCGGGCACGCCTTCGTCGTCCCAGCCGAAGGTGCCGAGACCGGTCGGAGTGAGGGCGTCGGCCGTGATCGTCACCTGGGGCGAGCCGTACTGGAGGTGATTCAGTTTCTCGGGCGTCATGAAACTGGTTCCCGCATAGGCCGCCTCCATGCCAAACACGCGGTCCAGTTCCGTTGGATGGCCGCACGACTCGTGGATCTGCAGCGCCGTCTGGCTGGCGTCGAGAATGAGCGTCTTGACCCCACTAGGGCATTGTGGCGCGGTCAGCAGCGCGACGGCTTCTTCGGCGATCCGGCCTCCGTGGCGATCGAGCTGCAGCGCGGTGATGTACTCGTAGCCCCCGGAGCCCTGGTGCCGCCCGAACGAATTCGGATATGACCGGTTCTGCACCTCGTCCGGTGAGGTCGCCGTGGCCTCGATGCCCGCCCCGCTTTCGTAGAGCTCCTGTTCGATGAAGGCGCCCTCGGTCGACGCGAACACTTTCCGCTGCCGAAGGAACTCCATCGAGCCCTCGCGAATGCCGACGCCTTTGACCGCGCCCATCGCCGCATCGGCTCGCAGTAGTAGGTCGACCTTTTCGCTGAGCGGCACGCTGAACGGGTCACGCTCGAGCGGCGTCCGGTAGCGGCCGCGGGAGGTGACGGGTGGCCCCAGGTCGACCGGCACCGAACGAACACGGGCACTCGCCCGAGCGATCCGGATGGCACGATCGACGACCTCCTCGACCTCAACCCGGTCGAGCCGGGCGCTGCCGGCGAAGCCCCAGGCGCCGTCGACAAGGACGCGAACGCCAAACCCCTCGCTGGCATCGTCGGACACGGCGGCCAGCTGCCCGTTCTTGACGATGATGTCTTGCTGTACGTGTTCATCGAGGCGGACGTCCGCGTAGCCGGCGCCCTTCACCTGCGCCGCGTTGAGCGCGGCCTCGGCCAGATCTTTCATAGCGACAAGACTAGCGATTGGCCTGGTTACACGGTGACTTGAGCGCGCCGGTTGCGCGTTACTGGCTGATGTACCAATCGGCGGATTGGTTCATCCACCAGAATTCGTTGCCCTTGTAGCCGCCCAGCTTCTTGGTGTAGGCCTCGACGTCGACCGCCTGGTAGAGCGGAATCTCGGGGATGACGTCGGCCAGCCGCCTCTGGGCAACGATGTACTTGTCCCTCCGATCCGACAGCTTGACCGACAGCCGGGCCTGGTCGAGCGCCTGGTCGAGCTGCGGGTCGCTCATAAAGGTTGTGTTCTGCCCGGCGCACCCATTGGCGTCGGTTGGGATCTGGGAGCTGTGGTAGGCGGTGTACGCCAGTGAATCAGGCTCCGCCGGGTAGCTGTAGTTGTTGGTGTACATGGCGAGGTCGAAGTTGTGGCTGTAGATGATCCCGCCACTGGTGCAGGAGCCGAACATCCGGCTCGCCGGGACGTTGGCGAACGGCTTGATGATCTGGATCCCGATCCCCGCGAGGTCGGAGGCGATCACCACTTCCTGTTCTTCGCGCAGCGGCAGGGTGGTCGTGATCAGGTGCAGTTGGACGCAGCGTCCCTGCGGGTCGGTGCGAAATCCCTTGCAAGGGCCGGAGGTCTGGAGCTTGTATCCGGCGTTGTTCAACAGGTCGTTGGCCGCCTTCTGATCGAACGGCGTGTGTTTGGCGTTCGGATCCAGGCACCAGGCGCCGGTTTGGATGCACATCCAGGCGTCGGGAGGCACCACCGTCCGGCCGAGCAGCAAGGTGTCCACGATCCGCTGCCGGTCGATCGCCATCAGGATCGCCTTTCGTAGGGCGACGTCCTTGAGGAAGGTGTTGTGCAAGTTGATGTCGAGGTGCTCAGCGGCACTGTCCAGGATCGTCACCGTAGTGACATCGCTCTGCCTGGAGAGCGATGGCAGCAACGACGGCCGCAGGTCCAGCGCCATGTCCACGGTGTTGGTGCGCAGATCGTTGAGCTCCGTGTTCGCGTCGGCGTCGAATTTCACCCGGATCTCGTTGAGGTAAGGCCGGCCACCACCACCCCACCAGTGGGGATTTCTCACCAGCGTCAGGTGGTCCCCGGTCACCCACTCCTTGAACATGAAGGGACCCGTGCCGACCATGACCTTGTCGAGCGTGTCCGACCCGCTGTAGCCACCTGGAATGCTGACCGTGACCTTATCGTGCGAGATATCCCCCGTCTGGGCCCAGACCTGCTGCAGCAAGTGCTCGGGGAGGACGCCGTACGGCCCGGTTCCCAGCGTTAGGTAGGCGGCGTAGACGATGTTGAAATGGATTATGGCGGTGAAGTCGTCCGGCAGATCGACGCTACCCACCTGGTCCCAGCCGCTGGTCGATAGCAGCGGCGTCGGGTTTTTGTCGCGGTACTTGAGCCACCAGAAGTCGAAGGTCGCCTTGACATCCTTGGAGGTGAAGGCCACGCCGTCGTGCCACTTGACCCCGTGTCGCAATTTCCAGGTCACGTCCATCTTGTTGCCACTGACTTTCACGTCTCCGTTTTCGAGCGTAGGGACCTCAATGGCCAGCTCGGGAACCCAGTAATCCGATAGCTTCGGATTGGTGGGCAGCGGGTCCTGGTTGGCCTTGACGGTCAGCAGCCCTTCCATCGCCGGGTTGATGTAGGCGCACGCATGCGATGCGGCCGCAGTGATGTTGCAGGCCAGTAGGCTGTCCTGCTCCTGCCACGAGGCGACGGTGAGCTTCCCGCCAGCCTTCGGCGACGTTGTGGTCGTGCCCGAACTCGGAGAGCAGGCAACCAGCAGTACTGTGCCGGCGCTTGCGACCACGAGCAGGCGCAACCAGCGTGGGCTGGTTCCTTTCATATGACCTCTGGTGGCCCTGATGCTTGGCGCATTCTACGGGCGCCCAGCCGAGAGGGTCAACGAAACCCCGGCTTTTCTAAGGTTTGCTAACAACGCGGAACTAGTCGACCCACCAGTCGGCCGCGTTCCAGAGCGTGGTATCGGGCGCGGGGTTGGGCATCAAGTTGTGCAAGTGCGGGCTCGCCAGGACGACGAGCACCCGTTCGAATAGCGGTAGCTCGAAGCCCAGATGCGCGTAGGCGCGCTCGAACGCAGCGTAGGCCTTGGCTCGCTCGACCATCACGAGCGTGGCGCGGCCGCGATCGAGGTTGCGATCGAGATCAGGATTGCTGAAGCGGCCGAAGTTCGAGCCCAGCCCCTGGTTCTGGTCGGTTGGGATCTGTGATGAAACCTCGAGTGGGTAGGCGCCGTCAGGGTCGGGACCGATGCTCCAGGTCCACAAGCCGGCCTCGAACTGGCCGCGCTCCAGCACTCCGCCCTCGGCATAGCCGCTGAATAGCTCGCTCGGGTGCGCCTCAGTGGCGATCACCTCGACGCCGAGTTTGTGCCAGTCAGCGATCAGCTGATCGCGGATGGCGTTGCGCAAGGTGCTGCCCAGCGCCGTCACCAGGTGGAAGCTCAGGCGGCGTCCCCCTTTGCTGCGGATGCCGTCCGGACCGACCGCCCAGCCGTCGCCTTCGAGCAATCGGGTGGCGCCGCTCAGGTCGTAAACGAGCGAGACATTGGGGTCATGAAATGCAGCAAGGGCACTGGGGATGGGCGACTCGGCGAGCTGCGCCTGGTCGCGGAAGAATTTCTTGACGATCGCCGGCCGGTCGATGGCCGTGCGCAGCGCCTGCAGGAGCGCGGGATCGTTCTTCCAGAGCGGGGGCTGGCCGGTCACCGGATTCGGATCGGCCTGGTTGAAGGTGACCTGCTCATAGGCCAGCTGGGATCGATGTTGGACCGTTGCCGATCCTGTGTTGCCCAAAGTCGCGAGCTGCTCATCCGGGATTTCCAGCGCCAGCGACACCTGGCCGGCGCGCGCCGCATCGATGAGCTGGCCCGAATCCGGGTACAGCTTGTAGACAATGGCGTCGAGGTGCGGCCGCCGGCCCGACCGACCCTGCGACCACGCGTCGTTGCGAATCAGCGTGATGTGGTCGTCCGGAACCATTTCGGAGATCTTGAAGGGACCGCTCACGACATCCGGTCGGGCCCAGAAGGCGTCGCCGCCCAGCTTCTCGGGAGCAATTCCGCCCAAGCGGTGCTGAGGCAGGATCGCCGGAAAGAGGTTGAGATACTTCGGATAGATCCGATCGAAGTGCAGCGTGAAGCGTTGCGCGTCGTGGATGTCGACATGTGAGATCGCCCGGTATCCGTCCGGCGAGAGAACTCCCTGGACCTGCGGGTTGACGATCAGCCGCCAGGTGAACGCCACGTCGTCGGAGGTCAGCGGCTGCCCATCGGACCAGCGCAAACCGGAGCGCAGCTTGTAGGAGACGTCCATCGTGCCGGCGGAGCGATTCCAACTCACATCCCCGTTTTGCAACGTTGGCACGCGCTCAACGAGATCGGCGACGGGCTGCAGGCTGCTGTCGAGCTTCACCAGGCCGCCATAGAGGAGCGCGTCGACTTGCGCCGCGGGCACCTCCTCGTTGAAGAGCGGGGAAAAGTTCGTCGGGCTCTCCCAGTCCCCAACCACCAGGGTTCCGCCCTCGTGCCGGGCGGCCTCCGGCTGATACTGAGACCCGGGAGGGCTGGCGCTGAGCGAAATCCCGGGGACATGGGGCAGCGAGCTGCAGCCGCCGATCAGGGGCAGCAGCGCCAGGGCAACGACCGAGGCCTTAAGCGGCCCCCGGTGTGGAAAGGCCGGCGTGGATTTAAGCGGCCCCCGGTGTGGAAAGGCCGGCGTGGATTTAAGCGGCCCCCGGTGTGGAGAGGGCCGCGTGTTAGATGTTATCGAGGATCTTGCGGCGCTTCCTTTGGAATTCGCCCTCGGTGATGGTGCCCCGCTTGCGGAGCTTTTCCAGCTGACCCATATTGGAGATCAGGTCCACGAGAGGCGAGGAAAGCCGCTTGCTCAGATGGCGATCTTTCGTGCCGTCGAACTCCATCGGCCTGGTGTCCCAGGTCTTCAAGTAGAAAAGCGCCTTCAGGGCGGTATAGGGGATGCCCAGGGTTTCAATCCGATCCTTTTCTACGGTCATCAGGCGCATGGTCACTCCGTGGGTGGCGTGCCGCAACTCGCCGTCGAGGTAGCCCCGCAGCACCTCACCGTCAAGAAAGCGGATGGCGACCTTTTTGCCGGCGCGCGTTTGCTCGTCGGGAGTCGGTGACCCGGCGGTCAGCGTGATGCGCTTGATCGACGGCAATGGGATGAGCGCACGCTCATTGTTGCTTGCCTCGTCAGGCATCTCGAGCTCGATGTTCGGCTGGTCCAGGTTGACGGCGCCGGCCTGGCCCTCCATGATCTCATCGTCGAGAAAGCGGATGGTGACGGTGGTGGCTTTTCCAGCCCCCGGACTGCCCATTTGTGGCCCTCGTGTATTGGACGTCAGCGGCATTATAACGAGCCGATTGCGGAACTCCTGCGAAAAGATCGCGGCCCTGTGACAAAGTTGGAAATTGCGTCGCTGAGTCGTGCAATCGGCGCAAGACTGGGTGCTATGATTCGCCAGCGACTCGGCGGGAGCAACCTCTCGTCGAACGATTTTGCCGAGTCCGGGGTGGGAGACAAATAGTGACGCGAGTTGCCAAGGGGCCCTCGGATCTCGATCTCATACGCGATTATCTCGGCGGCGACGTGGCCGCTTTCGACACGCTCTTCCGCCGGTACCACAAGGCGATCTACGGTCTGACGTTCCGGCTGTTGCGCGACCGCCAGCTGGCCGAGGACCTGACCCAGGAGACCTTCTTCCAGATCCTCCGCACCATCCACCGCATCAACGACAGCTTCAACTTCTCGGCCTGGATCCACCGGATCGCCACCAACCTCTGCTACGACGAGCTGCGCCGCCGCAAAAAGTTCCCCGAAGCCCAGGAGATCGACGACGAAGAGAGCGAAGATTCCGTCCTCCAGGTGCCCGATGGCGACGCTCGCAAGAGCCCGGAAGTCGCGCTTGAAATCAGCGAGCTGCGTGACGCCGTCTGGTCGGTTGCGCGCCGCTTACCCGAGAAATACCGGCTGGTCCTGACCCTCCGCGAGCTACAGGGCCTGAGCTACGCCAACATCGCCCGCAAGATGAAGGTTTCCGAGAGCGCGGTGGAGACCCTGTTGCACCGGGCCCGGCGCCGCTTCAAGGAGGAATTTCTCTTCATGGAGGGCAAGGCCCAGACCGAGGAGACGCGCTGCCCGACGATCGCCTACCTGCTCGATAATTTCCCCCCTGGAACGCTGCGGCGGGAGCAACGAAAGATGGTGGCGCAGCACCTCGAGTCCTGTCCCGCCTGCACCGAACGGTATCCAAACCCGCCGCATCTACAGCGAAACGACGTCATCGTCCAGCTGAATACCGGCGTCGTCACGCGGCGCCTCACGTCGAAGGTGCGACACCCCAAGATCTCCTTCATGGACGGACGCGTCCAGGGCGGCTTCCGAAAACACTAATCGCGAAGGCGTTTCGGGGGCTCGACCGTCATCTCGATTTCCGTGATCTCCACGCCATGCCAGTGGCGATCCCGTTCTTCGTGCTCGATCTCGCCCAGCTGGTGCCGGTGGCGTGGGTTATCCGACGGATGTTCGTGCTCGAACGGTGATTCCAGCCGATGGCGGTGCTGCGGTTCCTTGCCGGCCCGCTGAGCCGGAGCCGTCATGATGATGTGCGTGTGATTGTGGCGATCGTCGCCATGGGCACCGTGCGCATGCTCGATCACCTCGATGAGGCGGTGCCGATGGGGCGCCGCATCGAAGGCGTGACGATGGAGGTACTCGTCATCGTGGCGGTGGGGCATGCTGCGATCTTAGGCGGTCAGACCAGCGCTTACGGCAGGCGGCGGCCGGTCAACACCAGCCACATCAGGCGGGTCGCCGCCCGCACCAAGAGGGGCCGCGCCTGGGCGATCGCCTCATCGAGCGTGGCGGGCTCGACGGCGGTCGCCTCGAGTCCGTCGAAGAGCAGCCGGAGCTCGGCCTCGTCGACGACGCTTCCGCCGATTGCGACCACCGGGATGCCGGCATTTTTGGCGTGGCGGGCGACGGCGGCGGGTCCTTTGCCGAAACGCGCCGTTTGCGAATCCAGGCGGCCCTCACCGGTGACCACGAGCTGCGCCCCGGTCAGCCGCTCGTCGAGATGCAGCGCCTTCATCACCAAATCGGCGCCAGGTCGGAGCCGCGCCCCTGAGAAAGCCACCATCCCGGCTCCCAGGCCGCCGGCCGCACCCGCACCTGGTAATTGCTCGACGTCGACCCCGAGGTCACGGCGGATGATCTCCGCAAGGTGATGGAGCGCGGCGTCGAGTTCCGCCACCATCTCGGGTGTCGCGCCCTTCTGCGGGCCGTAGACGGCGCTCGCTCCGCGCGGCCCCGTCAGCGGGTTGGTGACGTCGCAAGCAACCTCGACCTCCGTCGCCTTCCAGTT
>DATBYU010000081.1:0-4854 GCA_036513555.1 Candidatus Dormiibacterota bacterium
GCCTGGTGAACCGTCATCAGGTGAACGGCGTTGACGGTCTCGTCGAGCGGCGCGATCTCCTCGTCCGCCTGGGCGGCTTCGGTGGCGTCGAGGTGCTTCAGATAGGCGGCCAGGTGATGGTCGGCGTGCTCGTCGCAGTAGGCGGCGATCAACTCGGCGAGTTTTTGCACGTTGGCGCTGACCTGCAGCCGTTCGATCGGTCCCCGGAATCGCTCCAGGTCGAGATAGCGGGTGTGTTCCATCACCTCGTAGAAGAGGTCGTCGACGCCCAGTCGCAGCGCTTGTTCAGCGAAGTTGCGTAGGTCCGCGCAGAGTCGCCGGGCACCATCATCCTCCGCCTCTTGCAGGATGTCGAAGAAACGGCGGCCATCGTCTCTCGCCCGGCGCGCCCAGCGGCCTGCCAGCACGGCATCGACCGCGTAGCGTGGCAGGCTCAGCAACCGCATCAGGCAGACGGTGTCATCCGGTGAGTCGACGGCGCGCAGATACGCGAGACAGTCCTTGATCTCGGGCTGCTGGTAGAAACCGCGGCCGCCGCTCACCTGGTAGGCGACGCCGCTGCGCTGCAACGCCCGGGCGAAGTTGTGCAGGTGGGCGTTGGCACGCAACAGGACGGCGATCGCATTGGGCCGGTGGCGTCCCTCGTCGATTGCGCGCTTGACGAAGGCGGCGACCGCGTCGGCCTCATCGGTCACGCTGGTTGCGGTCAGCACGCTGATCGGTGGGCCCTCGCCCCGGGTCGCGCTGAGCCGCTTCTCCAGTCGGTCCGGATCTTCGGCGATGAGTCGGGCGGCGCCGCGCAGAATTGGCCCGCGACTCCGGTAGTTCTCCTCGAGACGAACGACCGTAGCGTCGGGGTAGACCGCGCGGAAGCGGGCGAGGTTGGCAACCGACGCGCCGCGGAACTTGTAAATGCTCTGGTCGTCGTCGCCGACGACGCAGAGGTTACGGTCCCTGCCGGCGAGCAGTTCGAGGAGCCGGCTCTGCGCGAAGTTCGTGTCCTGGAACTCGTCGACCATGACGTGGGCGAAGCGCTGCGACTGGCGCGTGGCGACGGACGGCTCCGCGGTGAGCAGTTGCACGCTGAAATAAATGGTGTCGTCGAAGTCGAGGCGTTCCTCGGCAAGCATCCGCTGCTGGTACTCCGAGTAAACGAGCGCGGCTTCACGCTGGGCACCGATTATCGGGTCGTCGATGCCGGCGTTGGCCTCGGACCACGCCCGGAATTCCGCCGGCGAGATCAGCTCCTGCTTGGCGCGTTCCACCAGCTTGAGGAGCTCGCCGATCCGTTCGAAGGGCCGCTGGGCGTGAAAAAGGTGTGGCGGGCGCTGTGCCAGCAGGACGTCTCGCATCAGCTCCCACTTACGAACTTCGGAGACGATGCGAAATGCCCTGGGGATGCCGCACAGCCAGCCGTCTTCCTGGAGGAACCGCTGGGCGAAGGCATGGTAGGTGAGAATGAATCGTTCGCCGGCTGGAAGGTAGTCTTCCTGCTCGACCCGGTCGAGCACCTCGCGGGCGGCCTTTTCCGTGAAGGTCAGCAGCAGGATGCGCTCCGCGGCGACGCCCTCCTGGCGCAGCCGGCGGTAACGCTCGACGAGGACGCGCGTTTTTCCAGTGCCGGCACCGGCCACGATCAGCAATGGTCCGTTGGAATGATCGACCGCGGCGCGCTGGGCTTCCGTCAGCGCGGTGCGGGTGGCGATCATCGGGGGAATCGCCCGGATCGCCCAGACCCTCCGCGGAAGGCGGCCGGAGCTGCCGACCCTTCCTGCCGGAACCGGATCTCGCGCACCGCGGGGACACCGATGGCCTCGTTCAGCCGTTCGATCAACATGGTCCGTTCGAGATGGAGTTGATGGGCCAGCGCCGGACTGCTCGCCGATACCAGCAGGGTGCCGCCGGTCAGCTTGAGCGCACGGCTTTCGCGCGCGAGGTGGGGGCCGATCACCTGCGGCCACAACAAGAGCGCCTGCGCCTCACGGGTCCGGCGGGAGATGCCGAGCGACTTGAGCGCGCGTGGCAGCGCCTCGCCAACGCTACGCATGGATGGCTCCCTGGTCGACGCGGAAGACCGCGGCGCGCTCCAGGATGCTTTTTGGTAGGTCATTGAGGTCGGCCGCGGTGATCAGTGCCTGCGGCCCGGGCTGCAGCGCCGCCAGCAGACGCTCGCGTCGAGCCGGGTCGAGCTCGGACATGACGTCATCGAGCAACAGGACTGGTTGCTCGCCCGTCACCTCCGCCAGGTAGTGCAGCTCGGCGAGCTTCAGGCTGAGCACCGCACTCCGCTGCTGGCCCTGGCTGGCGAAGAGCCGGGCCTCGTGTTCGTCGAGCCACACCTCGACATCGTCGCGCTGCGGTCCGACAGCTGTCTGTCCGCGCCCAATCTCCTCGTCGCGCGCCTCGCGCATGGCGACCTTGAGCTGCTCGCTGACGAGCTCCTGCGGCGCCTCGCCGATCCGAACCCCCGCCGGCCGGTAACGAAGGTCGAGCCGCTCGCGGTCGTCGCTCAGCTCGCGGTGGAAGGCAGCGGCGATCGGCTGCAGTTCGAGCAATCGGCGCTGCCGCTCGACCATGATGGCCGCTCCCGAGTCGGCGAGGGCGTTCGTCCAGTAGTCGAGCCCATCGATCGGTTGGCGACCCTCGCGAATCGCGCGCAACAGGGCATTGCGTTGTTCGAGCAGGTGGCCGTAGCGAGTCAACTCCCGGGCATGAGTGGGATCGATCTGTGAGAGCAGCGTGTTGAGAAAGCGGCGACGGCCCTCGCCCGGTCCTTTAATCAGCTGGAGGTCGTCCGGCCAAAACAACACGACGCGCAAGGAGCCCATCATGTCCGTCGAGCGCTTGGGGATGCCGTTCAGCATGAACCGGCGGGAGGCTCGTGAGGCCGCAACCCCAGGAGTGACGCTGATCCGCACCTCCAGCTCCTTGAGGCCGGTGTCGCTCTGGACGCCGCAGGTGACACGCGCGGCCGGCTGACCAAAGCGCACCAACTCCGCGGCTTGCTGGGTGCGCGGCGATCGGGTCAGGGCCGTGAGCGCGACGGCCTCGAGGAGGTTGGTCTTGCCCTGCGCGTTGCCACCAAAAAAGACGGTGGCCGAACGTTCCAGCGCCAGCTCGAGCTCCGCATAGTTTCGAAAATCGAAGAGTGAGACGTTAGCCAGGAACACGCCGTTTTGGACGACCGATTACATCGCCACTCTGACCGGCATGATGATGTAGAGGTAGTTGTCCTTTCCCACCGGCTTGATCAGGCCGGGATTGAGCGGACCGGTGAAGCCGAGCTGCACCTCCTCGCTGCCGATGATGGCGAGGACGTCGAGGAGATACTTGGAGTTGAAGGCAACCTGGAGATCCTGGCCTTCGATCTTGGCCTCGACCTCGGCAATGTTCTGTCCAACTTCGCTGGTGTTGGCGGTGAGCGTCAACTTGCCACCTTCCGCCTTGAACTTGATGACGTTGGCGGCGTCCTTGGAGAAGAGCGAGACCATCTTGGTCGTGAAGAGCAGATCCTGGGTCTTGGCCGTAATGGTGGTCGTGCTTTGGGCGGGAATGACCTGCTGATAGTTGGGATAGGTACCTTCGATCAGCCGGCTCATCAACTCGACGTCCCGGGTTTTGAAGAAGACCTGGTTCTTTTGCGCGCCAACCGTCACTTCGATGCCGTCGTCGCCGCCCTTCAAGATACGGCTGAGCTCGCTGAGGGCTCGGGCCGGGATGACGATCGTGTCGCCCTCGCCTGGATCAGCTTGGACCGCCAGGGTTTTTACCGCCAGACGATGGCCGTCGGTCGCCGCGAAGGTCGCCTTGCCACCGTTCAGGTGGACATACACCCCGGTTAGCACCGGCCGTCCTTCGTCGCTGGAGGCGGCGATCACAGTCTGCTCGATCGCATCCTTGAGCTCCGCCGGGTCGACTTTCACCTTGCGGCCTTCAAGGCCGGAGGGTACGGGCGGGAAATCGGCCGGGTCGATGCCCCGGATGCTGGCGTCGAATCGGTTGCTCTTGAGCGCCAGCGACTGGGTCTTCTTGTCGAGCGTCATCGAGAGCGGCTCGTCCGGGTGGGAGGTCACAAAGTCGGTCAGCAGCCGGGCCGGGACGGTGATCCCACCTTCTTCCGCAATCTCGGCGGGGATGACCTGGCGAATCCCGATCTCGAGGTTGGTTGCCGTCAGCTGCAATCCTGTCTCGGTGGTTTGCAGCAGGACATTGTTGAGAATCGGCAATGTGGTTCTGGAAGAGACCGCGCGTGAAACGACCTGCAACCCCTGACCGAGATTTCCCGCGGTAACCGTGACCTTCATGATGCTCCTTGTCTACACGACCCCTTTAATGAGAAGGCTTAATTGAAAGAAGAGCCGAAGTCGTAGGGCGGTGCACAACAGGGAAAACCCCTCTCCATACGTTCGAATTGGCCCAATTATAGGCTTCACAAACTGTGCGTTCCTGCGACCGGTATCCCCAGGTTGCGACCATTCCAACAACATCCACGTCCCTTGCGGCAGTCATCCACAGGCTCAATGGGAATAAAGAAGCTCGCGGATTTTTCGCAGGTCCGACTGCAGCCGCTGATCTTCGCGGGACTCGGTGTTGATCTTCTCGTAGGAATGAAGGACGGTTGTATGATCTCTCCCCCCAAACGCCTGGCCAATCGCGGGAAGCGATGAGGCCGTCTCCTCACGAATCAGGAACATCGCGACTTGTCGCGGGAAGACGATGTGCTTGTCGCGACGCTTGCCCTTCATCTCCTCCAGGCTGATGTGATAAAAGTTGGCGACCGCGCGCGAGATCGCATCAATGGTGAGGGTGCGCGTGTCGGCGGACGGAATGACGTCCTGCAATAGCTTCGCGGCC
>DATBYU010000082.1:0-3364 GCA_036513555.1 Candidatus Dormiibacterota bacterium
ACCATCTCGATCCTGCACGGGGTGAAGAGCCTCTACGAGAAGCACCATCGCGTGACGGTCACCGACAAGGCGATCAAGGCGGCGGCCGAGCTGTCGGTGCGTTACGTGTCCGACCGCTCGCTCCCCGACAAGGCCATCGACCTGATGGACGAGGCGTCGGCCCGGGTGCGCATGAAGCTGACGACGACACCTCCTGATCTGAAGACGATGCAGAAAGAAATCCGTGATCTCCAGATCAAGAAGGAAGAGGCGATCGCCAACCAGGATTACGAGACCGCTGCCTCCTTCCGCGACAAGGAGAAGAAGCTCAAGGATAAGTACGTCAAGGAAGAGATGGAGTGGCGCGACAAGCTTGGCGCGACCGTGCCCGAGGTCAACGAGGAGCACATTGCCGAGATCGTCAGCGCCTGGACCGGTGTCCCGGTCTCCCGCCTCGTCGAGGAGGAGTCGACCCGCCTGCTCCGCATGGAGGACGACATCCATGCCCGACTGATCGGCCAGGACGATGCCGTCAAGGTCATCTCCCAGGCGGTCCGCCGCGCGCGGGCAGGACTTAAGGACTCGCGCCGCCCGATCGGCTCATTCATCTTCCTCGGACCCACCGGGGTCGGGAAGACGGAGCTGGCGCGCCAGCTGGCGCGCTTCCTCTTCGACAACGAGGAGGCGATCGTGCGCCTCGACATGTCGGAGTTCATGGAGCGTCACTCGACGGCGCGCCTGGTCGGGTCACCGCCCGGGTATGTTGGCTACGACGAGGGCGGCCAGCTGACGGAAGCGATCCGGCGCCGGCCGTACAGCGTGGTGCTCTTCGACGAGATCGAGAAGGCGCATCCCGAAGTCTTCAACATGCTGCTTCAGATCCTGGAGGACGGCCGCCTGGCCGACGCCAAGGGCAAGCAGGTCAACTTCGCGAACACGATCGTGATCATGACCTCGAACATCGGCGTGAGCAATCTTCAGCAGGCGACGACCTCGATGGGCTTCCAGCCCTCGATGCCGAGCACCAGCCAGGAAGAGAAAGAGCACGGCAAGATGCGCGAGAAGATCATGGACGAGCTGAAGAAGACCTTCCGGCCCGAGTTCCTCAACCGGGTGGACGCTGTGGTCGTCTTCAAGGCGCTCTCGCCGGCCGAGATGCGGCAGATCGTCGACTTGCTCGTGTTCAAGGTCGCGCAGCGGCTCGAGGAGCACGAGATGAAGCTCGAGGTCACCACCGAGGCCAAGGACTACCTGGCCAAGGAGGGCTACGACAAGCTCTACGGCGCTCGTCCGCTGCGGCGCGTGATCCAGCGACTGATCGAGGATCCGCTCTCAGAGACGTTGCTGACGACCAAGTTCGGTGCCGGCGACTCGGTGCTCGTTGAGATGGCCGAGGGCCAGATCAAGCTCACGCCGATCATCGCCAAGCCGCGCGAGGCCAAGGCCGAGAAGCCGGAGAAGCCCGAAAAACCCGAGAAGCCGCCGAAGGAACCCGTTGCCGGCAAGGGCAAGGGCGAAAGCTAAAGACTGAATTCGAGGAAGCCGCCGGCTCGTGCCGGCGGCTTTTTTTGTTCAGTAACGTTCGGATTGGCGCAACGTTTTACAGGCGTGACAAAGGGGATCGTGCTCCTGGCAGCGGTCCTGCTCGCCGCCTGCAGCGGCCCCACTACCGCGTCAAAACCGTCGCCGTCAGCTAGTCCCTCGAGCACCGCCAGTCCCGCCGCCCCGGCGGCACATTTCATTACGCCCGATGCGTCTACCACGAAAATCGCCGCCAACCAGTCCGGCGCAGACCCCTTTTCGGACTTCATCGGGATCCATGAAGTCGGCCTACGCGCGAGCCAAACGGTCACGTATCACGTTGTCGGCAATGCGTCGGCCAACTATGCGTGCAACCGGACGGATGGCGTGCTCGATTCCGCGCCGGGTAGCCAGCAGGTTGCGACCGCTCGGGCGGACGTGAGGCAACCGTTCGTCGCCGATGCCAACGGCGAGGTGATTGGCGTCATCATCGTGCCGGCCGCAAGACCCAACAACTCGATCTGCCCGCCCGGCTACGCCACGGCAATCTGGAAGTCGTCGTACGCCAACATGACGGTGATCGACGAGACGAACAACGTGACCTGGAGCGCGCCGGATTCCGGCACACAGGGAGGCTAGCCCCCTGCGGTAGCCGCTTGACGTCTGTCGTCTGGCGGCTGGTGATGAGCGTCACTTGACAAGGTTGGGAGCCGGTCTATAGTCGGCCCATAAGCGGCGGCCGGGTGCCGGCCAGGCAGGGTCGGCGTTGAGCCACAGCGGCTCGAAGGAGGGCGGACATGGCAGAAGCGGGAACCAAGTTGAGTACTCAACAGAAGGTCGAACGCGTGCGACAGGCCTTTGACGCGTTCGAGCGTGGTGACCTGCAGACCGTTGGCGACGCCTTCACCGAGGACGCCGTCTGGCACGGGCGCGGGTCGACCAAGTTCGGCGCGGATTTCAAAGGCAAGCAGGCGACGATGGCCAACATCATGGAGTACGCGCAGACCTTCCAGGACATCAAGCAAGACATCCACGACATCCTCGCGAGCGACAGTCACGTCGCGGCGCTGGTGACTGCCACCGTCTCGCGGAACGGAAAGACCTTCAAGGACCAGCAGGTCTTCCTCTTTCACGTCAACGACGCGGGCAAGGTGACCGAAGCCTGGATCGTGAGCGATACGGAGCAACTGAAAGCCTCGCTCGAAAGCTGAGCGGCCGCTTGGGTCAAGCGGCTCCTTCGCGGAGCCGCTTCTCCTCGTACATCGCTTCGTCCGCCATCTCGACGAGGGCGTGGATCGACTCGTCGTCGTCAGGCATCGCGCGCGCAATCCCGATGCTGAACTCCAGCCGGTACGAACGGGTGCGCGCCACGTTACTGTCGTCGACGTTCTGCCGCAAGCGGGCCAGGGCGGTCTGGATCCCTTCGTCGGGCTCAGTCAGCAGCACGCAAAACTCATCGCCTCCGGTTCGGGCTACCACGTCGGACTTTCGAAACGTCGCGGTCAGGATCTGAGCGAATTCGACCAGTGCCTGATCGCCCACCACGTGTCCAAACGTGTCGTTGATGCGCTTGAACCGATCGAGGTCGATCAGCAAGAGGTGGACCGGCCGTTTCTGCCGCCGGGCGATTTCGCGCACGTGCGTGGCCAGGGTCGTGAATCCGCGCCGGTTGTAGATGCTCGTCAGTGGGTCGATCAGCGCCAGCTGAAGCGATTCCTCCTCGGCCCGCTTTCGGACGGCGACTTCTACCTGCAGCTCTTCATTGCGGCCGCGTGCGATCTGCATCGCGCGCTCGGCGCGTTCGAACAGCTCATAGGTGCTGATCACGCTACCGACGAAGGCTGCAAAGTATCCCAGGAACGTC
>DATBYU010000083.1:0-2059 GCA_036513555.1 Candidatus Dormiibacterota bacterium
GCTGGACGGCGAAACGGTCTGCTTCGTGGAAGAGCGCCAGGCGAGCGGAACTATGGTCCGCGGCGAGCGCCTTGTCGACCAGCTCATCGAGTCGCGGAGACGACCACCGCTGGACGTTGCTCGAGCTGGAGCTGTGGAGCAGCATGTGGATGAAGTACTCGGGGTCTGGATAACCGGAGACCCAGATGCCGAGGGTGGCATGGAAGGGCCAAGACGCAGTCGTCACATCCTGGAATTCGATACGATCCAATTCGATTTCGACGCCAATAATCTCGCGCCACATATCGACCAGGGGCGGCCAGTAGGGGGTGAGGTAGCTCCGGACGACCCCGATGCGCACGGGACCGCGATGTTTTGATTTCTGGCGGTACTCGCGGGCGAGCTCGGGATTGAATGGCAGCGCGGTGTCCGGCGTATGGCCGGGCAGCCCCGGCGGAACGAGACCGCCATACGCGATCAGTTGATTGGTCAGCCGGTGCGGTTCCAGCCTGCGCCGATCCACCGCATGGGCTAGCGCCTTGCGTAGATGCGCGTCGAGTTGATATTGCGGGGTGCCGCTAAAGGCGATGTACACGGATGTCAGCGGCGCGCCGGCCAGGTTGACCACGCCGCCGCGGTCCACCGTCTCCATCACGGTTTGCGGAGGCGTAACCGGGGTGACGAGGTCAACTTCTCTGGCAAGAAGCGCATCGATGGACTCGAGCGGCGGCTTGGCGACCCACTCGACCACACCGATATTTCCATGGGTCGCTCCCTGGTATCGGGGGTCACGATCGATGACGACCCGGTCCGCGTCGAAGCGCGACAGCTTGAAGGGGCCGCTCGTCCGGCCTGCGCGGGCGCCGCTCTGGCCGGGGTACACGAGGAGGAAGATCCAATAGGGTGCGGGCGCCCGCAGCCGGAACTCGACCGTCCGCTCATCAACGGCATGGATACCGACCTGACCGAAGTCAGTGATACCGCCGGCGGCGTAGGCATCGGCATTCTCGATCGGCGAGAAGTGCGCGGCCTCGGTGGATCCGATCTTCGGCTCGAGAATGATCCGCATGCCCTCCACAAGGTCGGCGGCCGTCATCGGGCTGCCGTCATTCCAGCGAGTGTCAGGGCCCAGCTCGAAGCGGTAGCGCCGCCCATCCTCGCTGACCTCCCAACGGACCGCCAGCCCGGGAACGACATACGGCCCCGGCCGGGCATGAAGCAAGCAGTCGTAGAGCTGGCGCTGCAACATCAGGTTGATCGTGTAGAAGGCTTGGGCCGGGTCGCTTTCGAAGGGAACGTTGAAGGATGCAATGCGCAGCGTCGCTGACGTGTCTGAGGTTGATGGCGGATCTGGCCGCCACGCTCGGAATGCCTGCTGCCACGTGTCGTTGGCCTCGCGGTATCGCATCGCCAGGTGTAGCGCGCTCGCCAATTGAAAGAGCATCTCGGCCGCCTCCTGCTGACGGCCAGCCCCCTCGAGCACCGGGACCAGCGCCCGGTAGTGCACCACCGCCTCGTCGAGTGCCCATTCGGCCAGTGCCTGGTCGCCAGCGAGCTTCAAGTAGCGAGCCGCCTTCTCGTGGTCGTCGGACTCGATCAAGTGGTGCGCGATCAGTCCGTAGACGCGTTCCAGCCGGTCGGCGTAATACTCCTCATACCACTGGGCGGCACGTCGGTGCAGGTCGGCTCGCTTGGGCCCAACCAGGGTGTGGTAGGCGGCCTCCTGGATCAGCGCGTGCTTGAAGCGGTAGACCGGCTTCGACCCACCGCCTTCCTCACGAAGAAGGTCCAGGCGCAGCAGGTGATGAGCCGATTGGCGCACGATTGGCATGTCGAGGCCGGCCACCGACTGCATGAGTTCGAGCCCAAAGGTCCGTCCGAGCACCGACGCCGACGTGAGGACCTCGCGCCATTGGGGCTCGAGGCGGTCGATGCGCGCGAGGATGACGCCCTCCAGGGTCTGAGGGATTTCGAGCTTCTCTCCGGCCTTCAACGTCCAATGCGAGTTCTCTGGTACCAACGTGCCGCTGTCGATCAGCGAGCGCACCAGCTGCTCGAGGTAGAACGGGTTGCCTTCGGC
>DATBYU010000084.1:0-6392 GCA_036513555.1 Candidatus Dormiibacterota bacterium
CCTGTTGTAAAACGCGGCGTCGAACGATGGCAATTGCTCGACCGAATACGTCAGCACCGGCAGTGCCCTGCGCCGCGCCTCCGCGTCCGAGGGTGGCGTCGTATGTGTGCGCTTCGTCATCCCCCTTAGTCCCTCCGAAAAGCCGGCAGAGACGCATTGATAGCCAGAATACCGCGTCACTGGCCCGCTGGTTGGCCTTTTCGAACGATAGGTGATCGCCTTGGCCTTGCCTAACGACGTTGCGGAAGCTACCCCAGAGGCTCTGCCTCCACGCCGAGGGCACATTTCTCCCAGTCGAGGCGTTTTGGGGCGGTTTCGATACGGCTTCACAGGTGCACCGCCTTCTTTCGCCCGGAGCACCAGCAGCTCAGCGCCGATTCCGGCCGTTCGCTGCGCCACGATCGAGCCGCCGGAGTGGACCCCTTTAGACCTTCATGACCGCGCCGCCGGACAAGCCGCTCCGCCGGAAAGCAGTCCTTCGAGTTGGGGCCGCCTCTTGGTGCTTTGGTACCGGCTTTTTACGATCCCGATTCGCGCAGTCCTGGCCTTTGAAGCGCGATGGACAGCCGCACCGAACGAGGAGGATTCGTGCAGGTGCCGCAGGCGCAATCCTCGACTGCGCCTGCGCGCCCATCCTGGCGGGCACAGCCGGCGGTACTTCTGCAGAGCTTTCGCCGCTTCCACGAACCCCTGAAAAGGGCTGATGCGCACGGCGTTTCCGATTTGAGCCGGCCTACCGCAATACCTTGTGCCTTGTGGCGTCGCCTCAAAACGAACCTTGTTGCGCAGGCCCAGTCACGCCATCCTCCACACGCAGCGACCCGACTCTTCCGGTCGCGCACCTTCCACCCAACCGCTCGCGCTAAGGGGAGGACCGAGCTGTGAAGAAGCCCAACCAGCGCGGCCCGGTGTCTTCC
This sequence comes from Candidatus Dormiibacterota bacterium, assembly GCA_036513555.1. Lineage (GTDB taxonomy): Bacteria > Chloroflexota > Dormibacteria > CF-121 > CF-121 > CF-13. Next base: position 918 of record DATBYU010000084.1, read on the forward strand.
GCCTCGCTTGGCGCCCTGGCCGCGCGGGCTGCCGAGGCGCTGAAGCAGCAGCGGTTCAAGGAGGCGGTGGAGCTCTTCAAGCCGATGATCCGGCAGGATCCGCGGCCGGAATGGAAACAATCCCTCGCCGAGGCCTATCGTGGCCGTGCCCGTGCCCTCGCCGCCAAGAAGATGTTCAAAGAGGCGGCGATGGTCGTCGAGAACACTCTGGGGTCCGATGGCACGCTCGCCGATCCTGTCTTCTACCTGCATTGCCTAATCCGAGACGGACAGCATCAGAAGGCGGCTGCGCATGTCCGCCAGTACGTCGGAACCGAAAGTACGCTGCCCGCCGAAGAGCGTGCCATCCTGGAGGATCTGGCGGCGGCTCTGCTGGTGGCGGTACCGCTGGGCCCCGACCCCGCGCGAGCACCCTCCTCCGAACAGGCGCGATGGCTCGAGCTTGCCGCGGCATCGCGCGAGGCCCTGGCGGCCTGGGTCGCTGGCGCATCGAAGCAGGAGGTGGAGCGGCAGTTGAACCGGATATCGCTGCGTTCCGCGTTCCGGCCGGTCCGCGTGTTGCTGAAATGCCTGATCACCATGCCGCAGGATGCCGACCGGTCCCGACAGCTGCTGGAGGCGATTCCGCCGGAATCGCCGTTCTTTGCCTTCCGCGAGGCGGTGGCGGCGGCGGTACTCGCTGAGCGGGCGTTAGATGCTGACAGGTGGCACCGGCTGACCCCGGTGCAGCAGGCGTTCGTTGCCCAGACGCGCAACCTGCCCGGGACGGCGGTGCAGTTCCTCGCCCGCTCGGCCGAGGCCGCGCGCAGCGGCCCGTCCGCCCTTTTCGGATTTCTCTTCAAGCAACCGGATCTGCCCCAGGCCGAGGTCAGGAGCGCCTGTTTGAACCTGTTGCCGCAGATGCCCGACCGTCTTTCACAGTTCGAGAAGCATTTTGGTCCGTTGCCGGACTTTGAGCGGCACCGCATCCAGGCGCTCGCTGCGGAGGGGCGAGGCGATTGGGCCAAAGCCGAACGGTTCTGGCGGGCAGCAGTCGCTGCCACCAGTGTCGATGACGGCGACGATCGTCAGGCCAAGCTGTCGCGAGGTGTCATCCTGCGGCATCTCGCGCAATTAGCTGCCAAACACCCCGAGATCGAGGGGGATGGCGACGGCTTTCTCGACGACCCGGTCATCTCTTACCTGGAACGCAGTTGCCAGGCGGATCCAGACTATGTCGCCGGCGTGCTCGAACTGATCGGCCATTATCGCGCGGATTCACGGCTCAAGGATTGGCACCGCCTGGTGGACGAAGCGGTCCAGCGCTTCCCGGACAACAGCGCCCTGCTGCTGCAGGCAACCGAGTCGGCGATGGCGCGGAAGGCTTACAAGAAGGCAGCCGGCTTTGCGCACCGGCTGCTCAAGATCGATCCGATCAATTCCGGGGTGCGCCGGCAGATGATCGAGCTGCAGGTAGCGCATGCCCGCAAGCAGATGCGGGCGGGCCGACTGGAGCTGGCAGCGAAGGAACTGGCTGCGGCGGCCGAATGGGAGCGCCCGGATGTCCCCAGCGCCCTGCTGCGCATTGCCCAGGCTCTGGTCGAGCTCCGCGCCGGCCAGGACGCGCAGGCCCAGGAACGGTTGCGGGCGGGCGTGGCGCTCGCCGGTAGCGGAGTGGCCGGATGGTTTCGTGCAGCCCTGGAAGGCGAGTTGATGAAGCTCACCGGCAGTTCTGCCGGGTTGCTGCGCCAAGAGCTGGCACGTGAACGTGAGACGCCGCCGACGAAAGAGGCGGTCATGGCGATCGTCTCGGCGCTAGGCCAGTCGGACACCGGGGAGAACAAGCGGGCGGTTGCGAGCTTGCTGCTCGGCATGCGGGCGTGGCTGCTGCAGGCCGCCGTGATCGACTGGCTGCCGGCCGAATTCCAGGCTCTCGCTGAGATTCTCGCCCGGTTCGATGTGTTCGACGTACTTGCGGAATACGCGCGGACGGCGCGCCGGCGCGAGCCCGGCAACCCGATTTGGCGGTTCCACGAGATCGTCGCCCGCACCAGGGGCAACACGACCAGACTGACCATGCGTGAGACGGAGGAGCTTGGCCGGATGGTCGATGCCGCGGTCAATCGAGAGGATTTCCGCGCGGCCAACCGGATCGAACGGTTTCTGAGCGGGGGTGGCGACGCGCCGTTAAGGCGGCGCCGCTCGGCGGCGGCCCTGCTCGATACGCTCGATGACGATGACGTGCCGGAGCTGTTCGCGGCGATGCTGGAGGGGATGCCCAAGGGGGCCACCGACAGCGTGCGCGGGCTGGTCAGGGAGTTCGGCCGGGACGGGGCCGTGGCGCACATGGTCGAGCAGGCCCGCGCCACGCCGGGCGGACCCGGGATGCCGGACCCGGTGCTGCGGGAATTGTGTCAGGCGGTGGTGGCGATGGCGATGGATGGCAGCCAGCCCCGCCAGACCCCGACTGCGCGACGGAGCCGGCTGTGATGCGTGATCCTTTCACCGTGCTCGGCGTCGACGAGGCCGCCGACGATGCTGAGATCAGGCGCCGGTACCTCGCTCTGGTACGGGACTTCCCTCCCGACCGTGCGCCGGAGCGGTTCCGCGAATACCGTGCGGCATACGAGGCGCTCAGCGACGAGCGCAAACGGCTGGAGATGACGCTGCTTGGCACGAACACGATCGCCCTTTCCCGACTTTGCACGGCCGCCCTGCTCGCCGCATCGCCCGGATCGTCGCGCGCGAGCAAGCAGGCGGTTGCCGCCCTGCTCGCCGAGGGAATCATGCGGACGGTGACCGACAAGCGCCCGCCCGGATAGGACGCAGGGGAGACACGTTGGACGACAGCATCAAGCAGGCGCTGATCGACCGGTTCCGTGGTTATCTGGACATGGTGGAAGACGGCGAGGAGCCGCCGGATGACCCGGGGGAGACCGCAGACCTGTTCTCCGTCCTGGTCGAGATGGCAGCGCTGCGCAGCGAGGTGCGCACGGAGTCACGTCTGGTAAAGGAAGCGCTGGAGCAGTTCCGCGGCGTCTTCGACTCGCTGCAGGCGAGCCAAGCCACGCTGCAACGCGAACTGGACCGGGCGCGGACCGAGACGCGAGATCAGGCGCAGTCGGCGCTGCGGCCACTGCTGCTTGACGTCATCGACCTGCGCGACCGTCTGGTGGCGGCGCTCACGCTGTCCGCGGCGGCACGGCCCCGCTGGCGCGATCGCCTGTGGCGCCGGGACCGGTCGGGTGTGGCAGCTTGGCAGGAGGGGTTGGGCATGACATTGCGGCGTCTCGACCAGGTCCTGCTGGACCGGCGCGTGGTTGCCACCCAATTGGCGGGTTTGCCTTTGGATCCGCGGCTGGCGCGCGCCATCGGCACCGCAGCGGACAGCTCCGTGGCGGAGGGAACCGTTATCAAGGAGGTCCGCGCCGGGTTCCTCTGGGACGACCAGGTGTTGCGCACGGCCGAGGTGATCGTCAGCAAGGGCGATGCGGGCAAAGGAGACCGATAATGACGGACGAGATCCTCGGCATCGACCTCGGCACCACCAACTCGGAAATCGCCATATACCGGGATGGTCGCCCGGAGGTGCTCCGCGACGACCAGGGACGCATCATCCTGCCCTCGGTGGTCGGGCTCACCGAGACCGGGGAACTGCTCGTCGGCGAGGAGGCGCGCAACCAGTTCCTGCTCTATCCCGAGCGAACCGTCCGCTCGATCAAACGGCGGATGGGCAGCGACGCCAAGGTGCAGCTTGGCGAGCGCGAATACAAACCGCAAGAGATCTCGGCGATCATCCTGTCGCGCTTGAAGGAGATTGCCCAAGCGCGGCTGGGACGGCCGATCCGCAAGGCGGTGATCACCGTGCCGGCGTATTTCTCGGACACGCAACGACAGGCTACACGCGAGGCCGGCGAGATCGCCGGGCTCGAAGTGGCACGCATCATCAATGAACCGACCGCTGCGGCGCTGGTCTACGAGGCGGCGCAACATCAGGGTAAGCGAATCCTGGTCTACGATCTCGGCGGCGGTACCTTCGACGTCTCCGTCGTGCGGATTGAGCAGGGGGTCGTGGAAGTCATCTCGAGCCACGGCAACAATCATCTCGGCGGCGACGATTTCGACCACAAGATCGTCGAGCACGTGCTTGAGCACCTCAAACTCAAGCACGGCGTTGACGTCGCCGACCGGCCGCAGGCGATGGCACGCATTCTGCGCAGCGCGGAAGATGCCAAGAAGCAGCTTTCGGACCACCCGTACGCCCGCATCGCCGAGGAATACCTCGCCGAGCACAGCGGCCAACCGGTCAACCTCGATCTCGAGTTGAGCCGGGAGGAGTACGAGGACATGATCGCGCCGTTCATCGAGGAGACGCTGGGGGCGATCCATATCGCGCTCGAATCGGCAGGCCTGACCTCCTCGCAGGTGGACGAGATTCTGCTGGTCGGTGGCGCAACGCGGACGCCGCTGATCCGGCGTCGCCTGGTGGAGGCGTTCGGCACGCAGCCCCGCGGCGAAGTCGATCCCGACCTGTGCGTTGCCATGGGGGCGGCCATCCAGGGCGCCGCCATGACGGGAACCGAGGTGTCGGCCGTGCTGGTCGACGTCACGCCCTATACCTTCGGGACGAGCGCACTCGGCGAGCTGAACGGCGAACTCTATCCATATCATTATGTGCCGATTATTCCCAAGAATACTCCCATCCCTGCGCGTATGAGCGAAGTGTTCTTCACGGTCCTCGACGAGCAGACCGACGTTGACGTTCGGATCTATCAGGGCGAGAACAACGACGCCCTGGAGAACATCAAGATCGGCGAGTTCCGTGTCTCCGGCCTCAGCAGGGAGCCGGCCGGCAACCCGGTCATCGTCGATCTGGCGCTCGACCGCAACGGCATCCTCCAGGTCTCGGCGCGCGAGAAGAAAACCGGCCTGGAGCGTCGAATCACCATCGACAATGCGACGTCGCGCTACGACCGGGAGCAGCTCGACGAGGCCAGGCAACGGATCGGTGCGCTGTTCGGCGACCAAGAGCAGGCAGCGTCTGTCGGCAGCGGCGCTGCCACCGATTCCGCCGTCGATGCACTGTTGGCGAGAGCGAGCGCGAAGCTAGACGAGACCGGCGAGGAGGATCGCACCGAGATCATCGACCTGATCGAGGCAATCCGGGATGCTAGGAGCAGCGGCGACAGCGCTGCCCTGGAGGACGTGCGCAGCCAACTGCAGGACCTGCTTTTCTACCTTGAGACGTAAACGATGGAGCGCTGTCCTCTCTGCCGTGCTGCACTCCATGGCGCTGACACATGCCGTCGGTGCCGGGCTGACCTGCGGACGGCCCAAGAGGTGGAACGCGACGGCCAGGCGCTGGTCGGAGCGGCCATCCACCGCCTGGCTCTCGATAACGCCGAAATCGCCGAGCTGTTGCTGCGGCGAGCGTTGACGCTCCATGCAACGCCGGAAGTCCGGGCCCTGTTGAGGCTTGTGACAGCGTCATCACGA
>DATBYU010000085.1:0-6180 GCA_036513555.1 Candidatus Dormiibacterota bacterium
GGCGACTCCACCAAGCGCACGATATCCTCCAGGTCTCGATCGAGGATGTCTTTCTTGCGGTCGGCCAGCTGCAGGAACTGTTCCCAGGCGCGGCTGAAGGCGGCCTCCGGCAGGTGGTAACCGAGCTCGGCGAGCTTGAACTGAAACGCGTGCCGCCCCGAACGAGGCGAGAGCACGATCCGGCTCTCGCCCATCCCCACGTCCTCGGGCCGCATGATCTCGTAGGTAGTCTTGTCTTTGAGGATGCCGTCCTGGTGGATCCCGGATGCGTGCGCGAACGCATTGGCACCGACCACCGCCTTGTTGGGCTGCACCGGGACGCCGGTATGCCTCGAGACCAGCGCGCTGACGTCGGCCAGCCGCGTGGTGTCGATGCCGGTACGCAGTCCGAGCGATCGCTCGCGCGTGCGTAGGATCATCACGACCTCTTCGAGCGAGGCATTGCCGGCCCGCTCGCCGATGCCGTTGATGGTGCACTCCACCCGCCGCGCCCCGTTGAGGACGGCGGCGACGCTGTTCGCCGTCGACAACCCCAGGTCGTTGTGGCAGTGCACGCTGATCAGCGCCTGGTCGATATTGCGAACGTTGGCGCGAATCGCCGCGATCAAGGCGCCAAACTCATTCGGCAGCGTGTAGCCGGTGGTATCGGGGATGTTGACCACGGTTGCGCCGGCGTCGATGACCGCCTCGAGGGTCTCAAACAGGTACTCGGGATCCGCGCGGCCGGCATCCTCGGGGGAGTACTCGACGTCGTCGCAGAGGGAGCGCGCGTAGGCGACGGCGTCCGCGCCGCGGCGGAGCACGTCGCGACGGTTGGAACGCAACTTGCGTTCGATATGGATGTCGGATACGGAGAGCACCATGTGGATCTGTTTGCGCTGCGCCTCCTTCACGGCCTGCCACACCGCGTCGATGTCCGGCCGGGCCGCCCGAGCCAGGGCCGTGATCATCGGCCCCTCCACCTGGCGGGCGATGCGCTGCACCGCCTCGAAGTCGCCGGGGGACGACAGCGGGAAGCCGGCCTCGATGACGTCGACACCCAGGAGGGCCAGCTGCCGCGCGATCGCGAGCTTCTGGTCCGGGTTGAGCGACGCGCCTGGTGACTGCTCGCCGTCGCGCAGCGTGGTATCGAAGATGAAGACCCGGTCGCCTACTGGATCCGGCGTGGCGCCCATCAGTTTCGCGCCTTGCCGTCGGGCTTGAGCCAGGGCATCATGGCGCGCAGCTCCGTGCCGACCTTCTCGATCAGCTCGCCCTTAGCGCGCTGTCGGGAGGCATTGAAGGCGGGCCGGCCAGCCTGGTTCTCGAGGATCCAGGTGCGGGCGAAGGTGCCGTCCTGGATCTCGCGGAGGATCTGACGCATCTCCTCGCGGACGGCCGGACTGATCACACGGGGGCCGCTGACGTAATCGCCGAACTCGGCCGTGTCGCTGATGCTGTAGCGCATGTAGCTCATGCCGCCCTGGTACATCAGGTCGACGATCAGCTTCATCTCGTGGAGGCACTCGAAATAGGCGAGCTCGGGCTGGTAGCCGGCTTCCACGAGCGTGTCGAAGCCGGTCTTGACCAGTGAGGTGAGTCCGCCGCAGAGCACCGCCTGCTCGCCGAAGAGATCGGTCTCGGTCTCCTCCTTGAAGGTGGTCTCCAGCACGCCGGCCATGGTCGAGCCGATCCCGCGCGCATAGGCGAGGGTTCGCGCCCGGGCCTGTCCGGTCTTGTCCTGGTGCACCGCGAAGAGCGCAGGCACCCCGACCCGTTCCTTGAAGAGCCGGCGCACGATGTGACCCGGCCCCTTGGGGGCGACCATGGCGACGTCGATGTCGGGGGGCGGCACGATCTGGCTGAAATGGATGTTGAACCCGTGGGCGAACATCAGCGCACTGCCCGGCTTCAGGTTCGGCTTGACCGCCTCGTCGTAAAGCCGCTTCTGGGTCTGATCGGGAACCAGCATCATCACCACGTTCCCAACCTCGACCGCCTTCTCGACCGTCTCCACCCGCAGGTCTTCCTGCTCGGCGGCCTCCCACGATGGGCTGCCCTTGTAGAGGCCGACCACCACGTCGACCCCGCTGTCCTGCAAGTTCAGGGCGTGGGCATGGCCCTGGCTGCCGTAGCCGATCACGGCGACCCGCTGTCCGGCGAGCGCCGCCATGTCGGCATCGCCGTCGTAGTAGACCTTCGCCATCAGCCCACCACCTCGAGCTCGCGGTTGGCGCCGTTGGGGACCCGCAGGGTCTCGCTGCGCACCACCTCGGTGACCTCGAACCCGTTGAGTCGCGCAAGGCAGTCGTCCACCTCGTGAGGATGAAGCACCGCCGCCAGGATGACGACGCCGTTGTGCTCGCTAAGGATGCGGGCGCTCGGCCCGGCGCGGTCGACCAGCACGCCCCGGCGGCGGCCGCCGTCTTCGATTCTCATGAGTACGAGGCAGCTTTCTTCCATTAGAGGTAGGTCTTGGTGGTCAGGTTGTTCAACCGTGGGTTGAGGCCGATGACCTGGTCGGCATCGACCGGAACGTCGATCACGATCGACTGGCCCTTGGTCTCGTAGCAGGCGTCCATGATCTCCTTGAGGTTGCTGAGATCCGCCTTCACGCGGAAGCCGTCCCAGCCATGCGCCCTGGCGGCGCCCACGAAGTCGATCGACGGCAGCGTGGAATGGTAGCGCCGCTTCTCGACGTCGGGAATGACGACCTCGAGGCCCTTGTCCACGATTCCGTAGACGCCGTTGTTGATGATGAAGAGCCGGAGATCGAGGTTGGCAGCCTCAGCCAGCGCGCCCCCGAAGAGGCGCCAGCAGCCGTCCCCCGAGAAGACGAAGGTGTGGAGGCTGGGGTCGGCGAGCTTGGCGCCTACGCCCAGGCCGAAACCGCCGCCCATCGCCGACCCGTCATGGGTGCTATGGAACGGAATCCACGGATGGGGTCGCTGGGTGACGTACTGTCGATCCTTGTAGGCGATGCAGACATCGTCGAAGCCGATGCTGTTCGGCCGCCACGACTTGTGCAGTTGCTCATAGAAGGCGATGAAGTCGACGCTACCTTCGCGCACATCGCGCGAAATCACCCGGGTGTTGAGGCGCTCGGGTAGATCGACGGCAGGTCGACGGCCGACCCCCCGGGCCTTCAGCCGCGGAATGATCTCGCCCAGGAGTTGGTCGAGGTCGCCACGCACGATGTCGTAATCGCCGCGCACGCGATGGCGGAACTCGCCGGCGATGTTGCCGTACTGCTCCGTCCATCCGGTGAAGTTCCAAACCTGGCCGGCGGGAATCGTCGCCAGGTTGAGTGAGTATTCGCCCGGATCGAAGCCAAGCGTGATCACGCAATCGTCGGGGCCCACGCTCTTCCAGAGCTTCATCGCCTCGTCGTTGCCGCCGAAGGAGATGTAGCCGAATCCATAGCGGTTGTCCTGGGAAACGGCGTTCGCGCCGTTGACCGACCAGACCGTTGGCGCCTGCAGCAACTCCGACAGGCGGGTGGTGAGCGCCGGCATGCCCGGCCAGCGGGCGGCCTCGCTGCCGACATAGATCACGACCCGGCGCCCGTCGGCGATCCGGGGGAAGTCCTGGACGAAACGCTCGACGTCCTGCGGGCGAAACCCGCGCGGGCGCGGCCGCGACGGCACGTCGATCTCAATGTCCTTTGAGAGGATGTCCGGATAGAACGCGATGGCGATCGGCTTGGATTCCATCAAGATCGCCTGCGCCCGCTCCAGCTGCTCCTCCATGGTGTCGATGTCGTCGATCACGATGCAGCCGTCACCCAGCTCCGCCTGGAGCTGCGGCACGATGTTCATGCCGTGGACCGAGACGTCCTGGAGCGGAGCCTGCCCGATCGAGAGCGTGGAGTTCAGCGCCACCAGGTAGACCGCCGGGATGTTGTGCAACTTGGCGTCGGTGAGGCCGCTTCCACCCAGCTTGGTGGCGGCGCCGGTGGTAGTGATACAGCCGCCGATGCGCCCGGAGGCCAGGTAGTAGCCGAGCGGCACGAAGCCCGCGACGTACTCGCCAATGGTCAGCATGCGGGGTGCGCCGTCGGTCGCTTCCGACGGGTCGCTCAGTGGCTCGAGGTGCTTGGTAACGTGGATCAGGCCCCCGCCGTTGACGCCGGCGTAGGACGTGACGCCCCAGCGTCGTAAGGTTTCGATCAGCCAGTAGTTCCCGCTGGTCTGCTCCAGCGGTGCCGGCGTAAACGGGGTCAGTTCCTGCTCGACGCGGTCAATCATTTGTGTGCCCATTTCGACGTCATCCGCTGAACATCCGGTTGATGTCGTCGGTGACGTCATGCCCGAACCTCGTGGTCGCGGATGCGCGCTTGGCAACCGCAGCGGTCAGCGCTTCGGTGCAGATCCCGGCTACGTCGATCTGGTACCGCCGCTCCTGGATCTCGTGGTGCAGCGGGTCGGGAATCTCGATCGTGTAACTGGCCATTGGTACCCTCCTTGCAGCTGGCTTGGTCGTGCGACACGCTCTGCCTGCAAGGACGAGAGGCCGGCCTCCCGCGGTACCACCCTGCTTGCGGCCCCGGCCGCCGCTCTTGTTGAGTCAGCCCACTCTGGGGGTGAGTAATCCCATCAACGTCGGTTGACTCGGCGTCAACGGTATCAGCCCGGAGCACACTCGTCTATTGTGCAAACCATCCAAAAGTCTTTGGTACTTTTGGTCCTTCACGCCAGCGCCGAGTTAAGGCATACTAAGGCCTCCCATGGCGCTGACTGTCCGGGAAGCGATGGCGCTGGGGGGTTTGAGAAGGGGCGAGGTGCTGGCCGGGGCCAGCGGCCTCGACCGAACGATCACCTGGGTGAAGGTCCTCGAATCCCCAGAAACGATCAGCTGGCTCGCCGAGGGCGAGCTCCTGCTGACGGTCGCCTTCGCGATCAAAGACGACCCGTCGGCCCAGCGGGATCTGATGCGCAACCTGGCCCGCGTCGGCTCCGCAGGACTCGTGATCAAGCCGGAACGCTACCTACCGCAGATCCCGGAGGACATGCTCGGCCAGGCGAACGAGTACAACATTCCGTTGATCCGGATCCCACCGGACGTCTCCTACCTGGAGATCATGAACCCGATCCTGGAGCGGATCATCAACGCCCAGAACACCCAGCTCCGGCGCTCGATCGAGATCCACACCCAGTTCACCCACCTTGCCCTCGATGGCCAGGGCCTGGAGGCGATCGTAAAGACGTTGGGCGAGCTGGTCGAGAGTTCGATCTCACTCGAGGACGCGAACTTCCATTTGCTGGCCAGCCATGTGGTTCCCGGCGTCACCGACAAGCACCGGCAGCAGACGCTCGCCCACCACGGCACCCCGCTCAAGGTGCGCCAGGCGGCCGCCATCAAGAACATGCTGCAGGAGGTGGTGCGTGGCCGCGCGCCGCGCAAGGTCCCTCCCTTCCCGGAGCTGGGATTGACGGCGCCTCGAATCATCACGCCGGTGCTCGCCGGCCGCGAGAATCTCGGGTACCTCTCGATCATCGATCTCCCGCAGCATCTCGAAGAGCTGGCGATGATGGCGGTCGAGCACGCGGCCACCGTGATCGCCCTCGAGATGATCAAACAGCGCGAGGTTGCGGAAGCCGAGGACCGCGTGCGCGGCGAGCTGGTCGATGACCTGCTCAACGGCACCTTCGGCGACCAGGCCAACGTGCAGCGGCGGGCGCGACATCTTCGCTACGACCTCTCGCTGCCGCACCGGCTGCTGGTGGTGGACGTCGATCACTTTCGACAGTTCATCAAGGAGCGGCGCTACGAGGAAGGGCGCGTCATCGCGGTGAAACACCAACTGTTCCAGGTGGTGACCGGCGCTGTCCGGCGGCTGCATCCGCGCCACCTGGTCAGTGCGCACAGCGACAGCGTCATCGTCCTGGTTCCCCAGCCGGCCGAGACCAAGGATCCGGACGGCGAGGCGCTGGCGGCGCGGATTCGGGAGGCGGTGGCCGAGTCGGAGCTCGGCATTACCGTCTCGGTGTCGATCGGCCGGCTGTGCGTGAAGCCCGACGATTTCAAGCCCGCGTTCATCGAAGCGCAGCGCGCGCTCGACCTGATGGTGCGCTTCGGCAAACGCGAGCAGATCATCAACTACGAGCGGCTCGGCGTTTACCGATTGCTGGCCCAGGTCGAAGATCGGGCTGGCCTCGACGCCTTCGCCGGCCGTATGCTCGCACCGTTGATCGACTACGA